>JAZKBR010000007.1 GCA_040388535.1 Gemmatimonadota bacterium
CCCGACGGCGGTTCGAGCTGGCGACAGTAGAGCTGGTGCGCGGCGCCTCCAAGGCTGCTTCGAGGCACCCACGACGCGAGGCCCGCGAAGATCAGCGCCCCACAATCACGAACCGACCCGTCTCCACCCACTCCGACGGTTTGTCGGCGTTCTCGAGGCGGAGCCGAATCTGATCGGATGAGGCGGGGCCGAAGCCGGTCACGAATCCGATCGGCACAGTCCAAAGCAACGAATCGAGGCCGGCCGGAGCGTTGGTGAGCAGGAAGCCCTTGTCCTTGCCACCCATCACGGCACCGAGGTTGATGCGTCGTGCCGGAACAGCGACCCAGCGAATGAGGTAGCTCCGCCCTTCGACGAGGGTATCGCCGGGTGCAGGGGTACGGAACGAGAAGGTGTCGCGAGGCAGTGTCGCAGCGAGGGAGTCGAGCGCGGCGTGCTGTTGCGGTGTTGCGCTGCACGCGAGAGTCAGGAGCAGGATCGGGATACCACAGCGAGAGCGCATCGAGGTTCACTCCTTGTACTGCAGCAGCTTTTCCGCTTCGACCTGTTCGAGTCGTTGATGCTGCTCGGCCTTGCGCGCAACCAGGAGGGTCGCAGCCGCCGAGAGTGCACTGAGCACGCCCGTGAAGAGCAGGACGCCGAGCGGCAGTCCGATCAACACCGCGAGCGCCCCGAAGATTGCGCCACCCAGTGCGCCCCATCCGGTGAATGTCGGCAGTGACAATTCATCGAAGCGCCGATGCCGCCCAGCGATCGAGAGCACGGTCGAGAAGAAGATCCCGGCGAAGAAACCGGGAATGGCGAGCGCGGGAAGCGGCGCGTCAAAGGTGCGGAAGAAGGCGTCCCACGGCAGGAAAGTCAGGATGTTGCTCGACGCGCCGATGAGCACGCCTGCGACGGCCCAGCCGATTGCCCAGGCGAGACCCATACCCATCGCGCCGCGAAGCCGCCTCAGTATGCTGCTCATTGCGGGGGAGTGCTCCTAGGGTTGTGAGAGATCACTCGCGGAACCGTGAATGTGCACCACCTCCCATCCGTGTCGGACCCGGTGGAACACCAGCGTCCGGCGGGCGAGCTGACCCTGTCGCTGCAGCTCGAAGGAGATGATGGCGATGTCGCGGTAGGTCTGCACCACAACGCCCTGCGGACGGAGCGCTGGCGGCAGCGGCGCAGCTGGCGCGCCGGCTTTCGGGAAGATGTTCTGGAACACCGCCTCGACCGCGGCGCGACCCTGTTGCACCTGCGCCGGGCCCGGCCGCTCGAAGATGGCCGTGATCCCGGGCGCAAAGGTGCCCCGGAACGCGTCCCAGTCGCGGCGGTTCAGTGCGGAGATGAACGAGTCGAAGAAGCCACATACATCCTTCGGGCCGGCGCAGGCCGCGGTAGACTGCGCGCGGAGTGGCAACGCGAGCAGAACGACGAGAGCCAGTGTCAACCGGGGCAACCGGCGATGCACGAAGTGAGGCCGGCGGTGAGCGTTCACGTCGACGGGAGCGCGCGAGGCGCAACCGGGGCGTCAAGTTTCGCGCGCTTGGCGGCCGAGAGCGTCAGGCCGGCGATCGATCCACTCGCGACGGCGGTGAGTACGCCAGTCAGCAGGATGCCCTGCAGGTTTGCGGCCGGAAGCGAAAAACCGAGCCCGTAGGCACCGAGCACGATGAGTGGCAGCATCCCGCCGAGGATGCCCCACGCGACGGCACGACTCGCCGACACGGCGCTGAGGTCACGCCCCCGTTCCGTCCACGAGAGCACGAGCCCTGCGCTCAACCCCGACATCACGCCAAGGGCGGTGATCTCGGGGACATACATCGAGAGATAGATCGACAGCGGCAGGGGCTGGATCGGCGGTTGCGGCGTTCCTCGACGCAGCCACGCCAGAATGCCGAGCACGGCCCCGGTCATCGCCCACGGGATGGCCCAGAGAAAGGCGAGGCGCAGGAGCGCCCGGAATTGCCGCGAGAAGGTCACCTGGTTCTCCTTCGAGACTGGTGCATGCCGCATTCAGAACGGTCGATCGATCGATACGGGTAGCTCGGAGAAGCCGTATGCCCGCTCAGGATAGGAGTGGCCATCGAAGGCATGCTCTCCTTCCAGGACCAGGTCACCACCCAGCCGCTCGTAGAACCGGCAGGCGGGATTCGCCGACAGTACTCGGACGATCATCGAGTGGTAGCCCACCTCGTGAAGCCTTGCAGTCAGCCGTTTCACCAACGCCCTACCAATACCCGACCGCTGGGCTGACTGCAACAGGTAGATCGCGTACAACTCCGCATCGAACTCCGATATCGGTGCGCGAATCGCTCCGCCGCTCACGAACCCGACAATTTCTTCATCCAGAAGAGCGACGAACGCCTCGGGGACGAACTGCGTCTCCCCGCGCAGGGCGCGCCCGAGAGCCGCTTCGCGATCGGCCACCGTGACGCGCTCGATGGACTCCTGCGCGATGATACCAGTGTATGTCGTGTGCCACGTCGCCACCTGGACCCGAGCGATTTTCGTCACGTCGCTCGACTCGGCGGCGCGGATGCGGAACTCTCGCATTACAAACCGTCACTCCTCGAACGGAAAGTAGAGTTCATTCCCATCCGGATCATCCACCTGGATCACGTCATACCCCCACCGCGTCGTCTTGTGCGGTACCACTCGTTCTGCCAGCTCTTGCCGGAACTGGGCGATTCCGTCTGACGTCAGCTCAACGAACAACCGCCCCTTGTCGCGCCGGGTCGAGTCCTGACAGAGGATGATCTCGCATTCACTGCGGTCGACTTCGCAGACAGTGCCGGCGCCTTCGCCCTCGTGCCAGGCAAGCTCGAAGCCGAGTTGCTCGATATAGAATCGCAGCGCACGATCGAGATCCGCGACAAAGAAGACCGGCCGAGCGTACCAACGGTGACTATGGAGCATATGGTCGCCTCACCCCTCACCCAGCAGCAACCGCGCCGTCGCCAGCCAGGGGCCCGTATCGCTCAGGAACAGTTCCGCGCAGTGGATCGCGAACATTGCACTGCCTGCCCAGAGATACGCCGGATGCACTTTGCGTGTCGTCCGCAGATCGTGACCAATGGCAACAAGCAGGGCCGCATCAGCAATGAGCGAGAAGGTCACGAACGGATTGCCGACCCACGGAAGGAAATGCCGAAACCGAAGCCAGGCGGGTCCGAGCACCGAAATCGTTGCGAGCAATATCAGCCGCTTGTGCCACCCCGGCTTCCGGCGGCAGAGCACCGCTGCAACGACGAGCCCGAGGAAGATGACCATCTCGATCAGGATGTTGAGGAACTGCCCTCGGGCGAGATCGCCCTGCCCAGCGGCGAGGTCCCGATGTGTCACCAGGATGTCGACGGCCACGCCCGAGGCCGCCATTGCAACGGCGAGCCCCGCGCCAACCCAGCCGAGCCGGCGATGCGTCGGCAGCCGGCGGGTGCGGACGAGCTGGGCCTGACAGACGAGCAACAGCAGCCACGAGAAGAAGAGCGCGCCGTGGATCTCGACGATCGGCGGGGCGTGGAAAGTGCCGCGCGCGAGTGGAATGAAGAGGGTGGTCGAGAAGCCGATGAGCCCGACGCAGAGGCCGGCAACAGCCATGCGAAAGTAGAACGCGCTGCGCACTGGCCGCTATTCCACTCGGCCGAGGTACTTGTCCAGCCATGCCAGCACCTCACGCACCAGAATACCGCGCTCTGATGTGACATCGTGGGCGGCCTCGAGCAGCACGTGTTTCTTGTCGGCGGCGGGCGTCCCGAGCATCGCAAACATTGGTGCCTGCGATGCGTCCAGGGAGAACGTCATGTCATAGCGCCCGTTCACCATCAGCACCGGCCGCTTCAGTCGCGGTACGAAGTCCGCCTGATCACCGCCCGGTGTCGGCGGATCGAGGAAATAGCCACCGTCGAGGAAGACAACCGTCTTGAGACGATCCTGAGCCAACGTCGCATAGATCGCGCCTTCTGCTGCTCCCATGCTGACGCCAAGGTAGGCGAGATTGTCACCCCGGATATCGGGCCGTGTCTGGAGATAGTCGAGGGTGCGGGCCACATCCTTTGATCGCTGCGCCGTCAGCGCGAGCTCCTGCGAGGCGCCGGGCAGGGCCCCCTTCAGGCGTCGCTCATAGGTGTCCTGGTAGACAGGATAGATGACGGCCCGGCCGCTCTGCACGATATAGTCGAAGAACTCGGTGTCGCCCAGGTCCCGCGAATCGCCGATGCCCAACACGCGCGCGCTCGGAAAGAAGACCACGGCCTGATACGGCGGCTTCACGTGAGTCGGCAGATAGAGATACGCGGACAGCCGCTGCTGGCCATAGGCCGCATCGTAGGAGACCTTGACCAGCCGGTAGTCGGCGGTCGTCGCGACGACGGCGTCCTGCCGCGCATTCAGGGGTGTGGGGTCATACCGGTAGAGCACCGAGTACGCCTTGAACACGGCATCGTTCGCCGGTGTGTAGTGGGCAAAATCCCGACGCAGGAAGGTGATCGGTTGCCGGGCGGCGGCGGGCACCTCGCCAAGAGTGCGCACGCCGCGTATTCCGTTTTTTGCCGAGCGATCGAAGGGCGGCAGCGCTTCGGCCTCAGCATACAGATACGACGCCGAGCTCCAGGCGCCGCCGAGAATCAGGCGCTGGCGGGAGGCGGTCGCATTCATCACCCATTCCCGCACGTTGCCCGCCATATCGTTTGTCCCGTACGGCCCCACCCCGGCGAACTTGCCAACTGGCGCGACCCCAGAGCCCGACATATTGCTGGTGCGTCCCACGAAGGCGGAGAGGTCTGACGGGCCCGCGAGGCTCCACTGCGCCATCACTGGAAGGGACTTGCCCTGGAACGCGAGATACGCTGCCGCTTCGTACCAGCTGATGCCGGAGACGGGCAAGGAATCCTGGCCAGCCGGAAAGTGCCCTCCAGCCCAACCGGCCGGTCCCGGTCGACCCGTCTGATCACGGAAGCGCGCGGAGGCCTCGTCCCAGCTTAGCGTGCGACCATTGTCCTCGAAGGGCTCGGTCCAGTACTTCCGGTCGCGATAACCGCCGCGGTCAACGAATTGCTGGAACTCCGCGTTGGTCACCTCATTCCGATCGATGTCGAATGGGGGAAGCCGATAGGGACCGACCCATCCGATGAAGGCGATGTAGTCGCCATACTCGCGGGCCCCGACACGGACCATTCCGGGCGAGGCCATCGCCATCGTGTCAAGCGCGAACCGCATCGAATCGTGGAGCGGCGGAGCCACGACGATCGCCTTCCCCGCGCTCGGCGTGAGGCGCCACCGGAAATAACCCTTGGGGACGACCACGCCTTGCATCGGTGTCCTGCCCAGCTTTCGCCACTCACTCTCCGGGGCGAGATAGTCCTGAATTGCGATATCGACACCGGAGGGCGTCGAACTGACGGCAATAGTTCGGCTCTGCTGCGCCGCCAGTTCCAGAAGTGTCGAATCCCGTGGCAGATACGAGAGTGCGCGTTGCAGCACGGAAGCCGCCGACAACGCCAGGTCGTTCTCCACCAGGCGAGTGACCATCGCCGGTGCCTCCTGGCGTGCCCACCGCCGATGCGCCGCCCGCCGCAGGACGCCGCCGGTCACCGCGGCCAGCGCGATCACCACTGCTGCACCGGCGAAGACAGCGCGCCGCGGGGTGGTGCGCGCGACCGCTTCGTCGCGGTGAGGAAGAGGGCTCCCTGAGATTTTCGCGAGAGACGCCTGCAATGCGTCACGCATCGCCAGCGCATTCGGAAATCGCAACGCGAGGTCCCGCGTCATCGCGCGTGCGATCAACGACTCGACATCCGCGGTCAGTTCTGGCCGTAACAGGCTGAGCGATGGGGGGGTCGATTGGCTCACGGCGCGCAATAGCGCCCAGTCAGTGGCGCCCTCGAACGGCACCCGGCCAGCGATCAGCTCATAGAGGACCACGCCGAGGCTCCAGAGGTCGGTGCGGCCGTCGACGACCTCACCGAATGCCTGCTCGGGAGACATATAGCTGGGCGTGCCGGCCGGGGCCCCGACTTCGGTGCGGGAGAGGGTGGCGCTTGCGCTGTCGGCCGGCGAAAGCAACTTCGCGAGGCCGAAGTCGAGCACCTTCACCTGCCCGCGTGGCGTAACCATCACATTCGCCGGCTTGAGGTCGCGATGCACCACGCCGTGCTCGTGCGCTTCGACCAGTGCATCCGCGATCTGGAGACCGTAGCCGAGGACTTCGCTTACTGGGAGGGTACCGCGTCGCAGCATGCTCGAGAGTGGCTCTCCTGGAACACACTCCATCACCAGAAAGGCAGTATCCCCTTCTTCACCAGCATCGAAGACCGCGGCAATGTTCGGATGACTGAGCTTGGCAAGCGCCAGCGCCTCTTTCCGGAAACGGCGGCGGGCCGATACGTCGAGCAGGATGCTCGGCGGTAACACCTTGAGGGCGACATCGCGCTGAAGCCGCTCGTCGTGGGCGCGGTAGACCACACCCATCCCGCCGGCCCCGAGCATCGAGACGATCTGGTACCTTCCGAGGCGGGAACCGGGGACCAAGGTCATGGCAGAAGCATTCGCCGGTACCGGCTACCCCGCAAGGGGCGGGATCACTGCCCGGTTCGCAATCGGTACAGCCCCAGGTGGTACGACTCATCCTCATCCTGCCACGTCCCGAGAACTGCGTCATCGCTGATGTATTTCGGTTCGACTCCCACCGGAATCGTGAGATCGCATCGCCAGACGCCATTGCGATCAAAGACGCTCCAGAGCGAGGGCTTCTTCCGGAGATATGGTCCGACATAGGCGCGAACCCAGAGTTCGCCGTTGCCGCGGGTGAGGATCAGGTCATATGGTGGCTGGACCTTCGGGAACCGCATCTCACGTAGCTCGCGGTAGAATTCTGTCCTGCCGGCTGGCTCCAGCGGAAAGGCTTCATCGCGCTCGCGAACGTACGTGCGATAATCATCCCCGCTCACAGGGACCGGTTGATGCTTCCACCTGAGCTGACGAACAACGCGACCATCCCGGGCGTAAAAGCTGATCTCATATCTGTCGCCCACTCCCACGGCGAGCAGGGTATCCCAGATGCTCTGGCGGGTTACGCGACCGTAGGGGGTACGGGCTGTGCGCACGACCTCGCCTGGATCGACAAACACGACACCATCCGGACCGGGGAAGGCCCCAACGGTCGATCGCAGCGTGCCATCCGCTCGCAGGGTCACCATGGGCATGGTGTCACGATGCGGCCCGGGTCGTGGTTGCCAGCCGGCCGGAAAGAAGGTCGTGGCGAGCAGAACGCCGTCGCGGAACGTGCCGTTGACGGCGAAAGGCGCACCTGGTCCAGCCTCGGGGAGTAGCGCCGTGCGCCGCACGGTACCGCCGGCATCCAGCACAGTGAGCCGATGCAGCGCGGGATCTGACACGATGATCGAGTCGCCCGGGAGTGTGCCGACGAAGTTGATCGCGCGAAATTCGCCCGGCCCGGTTCCCTCCCCGCCCACGACCCGAATCAGCCGACCTTCTCCGCCATAGAAGTAGATCTGCCTGCTGCTGAGATCTGCCGCAACGATCCAACCGATCTGCGACCGCGTGGCGAGGAGAGCTCCAGCAAATCCCTGACGACCACCTTCCTTACCGTCGAGATTCAGGAACGGCACCGAGTCAACGCGATAGGCCAGACTATCGGCGAGTTCGGGTGCATTGCTGGTAATGATCGCGACGCCGACGCTGTCGATGATGAAATGCCTGGACGGATTTGTCGCGGTCTCTGACGAGCAAGCCGCGGCGAGGCCAAGCACGAGGATGACCGGGAGTCCACCTACCGCGTAGCGACGCGCAAGGCGATCAGGGTTCACGGCACGGCCCGTCGCCGCTTTTCTTGGACGCGCAGCGGAACATCTTCAACAACGCGACATCGCGCTTGTAGCCGTCGGAAGAGCGGTCCGGATCGCCAGCAAAGTCATACCGCCAGTACAACTGTGGCGATCTGACCTCCACTATCTCGTTAAAGCCGTCAAATCGAACGCAGATGAAGTGCTCCTCCGGCTCGACCCGCGTCCCCTTCGGCGGCTTGCAGGGGGTTCCACCGACTCGCTTGAGCGGGACCTCCGCGAGGTGTGCTTTGTCCAATCGCTGAAGCAGCGCCCGCCAATCCTGCTCCTGCGCAAAGCGACCAATGCAGAGGCCGCCAGCCTTGTTCGACCAGCGTTCACCGCAGAGGGTGGTCGCAAACGGCCAGGTGATGGTCTCCCCGATCCATACCAGCAACAGTTGGGCGCTCACCGTGTCGCCGTGCTGCCGCAGCACCAGAACACGGTCGGGCATCATATTACCGCTCGTGTTCCAGTAGCGGATCTCGCGCTCGCCGGCGCCAAGTTTCACATCGCGAAGCTCAGGGATCCTTGCGGCGATGAGGGCGCACTGGAGGTAGTAGCCGGGGGTCGAGCAATCGGGTCCCGACGCTTCCTGTGCTTGGATGGAAGACACACAGGCAAGCATCATCACAGCGAACAGGAACGAACCTGCGAGGGTGCACTGCTTCATTCAGGGGGCGCCTCGCGATCCCACGTCCCGAAGCTTTCTCGCCAACCTCCCCCACGGTACTCGGTGCCGACCAGCTTGGCGCGTCCGGGGATATCGAGGTTTACCGTAACGATGGAATCCGTCACGCCAGAATAGCGCCCATCTGCGTTGAACACCTTCCATGCGGCGATCATCAGGATCACCTGTCTTACTCTGGCAGTATCGCTTCGCGCATACACGGGTTCAGAATCACGCCGAGCGGCCAAGCGCCGGAGCGCAGCCGTAACGAATCCGCAGATCTCGGCCTCGCTCACTGGGTTTTCCGAATCCTGAAAGACCCGGATCGGGGGAAGATCCCCACGCGGGCACCCACCCAACCGCGCCAGCGAATCGGCGAGGCCGAGCATCCCGGCAACCGGAGTCTGCGGTCCCTCGACATCAGCAACCGGGCGCCCGCAGCCGAGCAGGACAAATGTCATCGCGCAGGCGAGCAGGGCACGCCTCACCAGAAATTCTCATCCTTCCGTGCCCTTAACGCCTTCACCTGGAACTCGGCCAGCTTCCGCACCAGCTTCTCCGGCACCGGCTCATCATACGGCAGCTTCAGGAAGTTGTCGGTGGTCTGATACTTCTCCAGCTCCTTCGCGAACGCCTTCAGCGCCTTGGCCGATGGCGCCAGCGAGACGTGCGCCTTGTGCGCCGAAAAGGCGAAGAGGAAGCGCGGCTCGATGAAGAAGGGGTTGCCCCATTTGATCGCCTCCTCGGCGTCGGGGGCCACACTCTTGAGGATCTTGTAGATCTGCTTCAGGTGCGGCCGCCGCACCGTCGGCGCCGCGGCGATGTATTCCGCGATGGTCTTCGCGCGCTTGGTTGCCACGACCAACCCCTCCTCAGGAAGTACACCCCGCTTGGCAGATGAGTGTAGCGCCTTTCGGGCACTGCCGCACTCGTCCCTCGAGAATTCACCCGCACCAATGAGTCGCCAGGCTCATCCTCTGGGCGAATCACCCCCTCCGTCACGCTGCCACCCCCGCGCGTCACGCCGCCACCCTCGTCCGTCACGCGAACCGGCTCCTTCGTTCTGAACACAGGGCGTCCGTCACGCCGACCGACCGCTTCGTCACGGTGACCACCCCGTCCGTCACGCTGACCGACCGTTCCGTCACGGCGGCCACCCCGCGCGCTAACACGACCGGGCTCTCCGTTTTACAAACCAGCCCCTCCGTCACGCCGACCGACCGCTCCGTCACGTCGACCACCCCGCGCGCTAACATGACCTGGCTCTCCGTTTTACAAACCGGCCCCTCCGTCACGCCGACCGACCGTTCCGTCACGGCGACCACCCCGCGCGCTAAGAATTCCACCCCGCGCGTCACGCCGACTACCCTGTCCGTCACGGCGACCACCCCGCGCGCTAACATGACCGGGCCGTCCGTTTTACAAACCACTCCGTCCGTCACCCTTCCCTCTTCCCCCTTCCCTCTTCCCGCTTCCCCCTCCTTGACATTCCATAAGCCCAGACTTATCTATCTCCCATGCGCTCCGCCCCTGCCCTCGAAGGAAAAGTCTTCCTCGCCCTCGCTGACCCCTCTCGGCGGGCGATTTTCGAATCGCTCACCCGCGGCGAGGCGGCCGTGAAGGATCTCACTGCCCGCTTCGACATCTCGCAGCCTGCGGTCTCGCAACATCTCGCCGCCCTGAAGGACGCCGGTCTGGTGCACGGTCGCCGCGAGGGCCGCAACGTCTTCTATCGCGTCGAACCGAAAGGGATGAAGCCACTCATCGACTGGATCGCCCACTACCGCGCCTTCTGGACCGAACACGTCGACCGCCTCGAACAATTGCTGGAGACCATGGACCCATGAACTTCGCCGACACCACCGCCGCCGCGCAGACCGATGCCATCTCGTTCGAGTTCGATCTCGCACACCCGCCCGAGAAGGTCTGGCGTGCCCTGACCGACCCCGCCCTGCTCGAGCAATGGCTGCTGCCGGTGTTCGACATGCAGCTTGCACCGGGCACCGCGTTCTCGTTCAAGACGCAGCCCTATCCGGGATGGGACGGCACCGTGGCGTGCCGCATGCTGGAAGTCGATCCGCCCCGCAAGCTGAGCTACGCCTGGGTCGTCGGCGAAATGCTCGACACCGTGGTGACCTTCACGCTCACCTCCACACCGTCGGGCTCGCACCTCACCCTGGTCCAGTCCGGCTTCAAGCCCGACCAGAAGCAGAACTTCGGTGGCGCGCGCTATGGCTGGAAGATGATGGGTGGCAAACTCGTTGACCTGCTCGGGAGGATCTGATGCCGAAGAGTGCAGCCACACCAGCGGACTGGCGCGTCGACGCGCTCGACCGGATGCGCGCGCTCATCGTCGAGGCCGACGCCCAGATGATCGAGGAACGGAAATGGAAGAAGGCGTCGAACAAGATGGCGGGCGTGCCGGTCTGGTCGCACGACGGCATCGTCTGCACCGGCGAGACCTACAAGACGTACATCAAGCTGACCTTCGCGAAGGGCGCGGCACTCCCCGACCCCTCGGGGCTCTTCAACGCCTCGCTCGATGGCGGCACCCGCCGCGCCATCGACATCCACGAAGGCAACGAGGTCAACGCGCGCGCGTTCAAGGCGCTGATCAAGGCGGCGGTGGCGCTCAACCGCAAGCCCGCGAAGTAGCCCGCTAGACCGGCGTGAGGTGCCGCGGCTCGATCCGCGGCGGCGCATCTCGCTCCGACGCGAGTCGCCGCTCCGCGAAGTCGACCCGATCGTCGAGTTCGGCCAGATGTGCCCGCAGCTCAGCGAGTTCATCCTGCAGCCCCGTCTCGCGGGCGATCTGTGCCTCCTCGACTAGCGCGACCAGCTCCCTCTCCCGCGCCTCGAGTCGCTGCTCGCGCGCGCCAAGGGAGAGACGCCAGGCCCGCAGTGCGGTCCCCGCGACCAGCACGAAAACCGTCACGCCCTTCAGAAATGCGATCGTCTCCGGATCCATACTGCCCTCCTGGCTGCCTGGTCTCTAGCCTCTAGTCTTTCCTGCCATCTTGCTTCTTCCCCTCACCGGCCGTCTCGCCGGTTTCGTCGGGCGTACCACCAGCTCAACCTCGCGCCCGAGGAGATGCAGGAGCGCGAGCAACTGCCCGATCGATTTGCCTGAGTGACCCGGATCCAGCAACCGATAGAGCTGACTCGCGGAGGTCCCGAGACGGCGCACGACTTCGCGCTTGGCGAGGTCGCTCTCCTCCATCGCCTTGCCAGCTTCCACCGTCAGGCGGTGCAGCAGCACCTCGTTCAAATAATCCGGGTCCTGATGGTATTCCCGAACAGCATCAAGATGGACCGTGTCTTCCGCACCGGATTCCAGCCGATAGGTGAACGCCTCCCGGCCAGCCTCGGCATCGGGGAAGGCATCAACCACCCGATCGTCGCTCGTCGGCGGAGTGGCCAGCTTGGCATAGGGATAGACGAAGGTCTCCCGCAGGGTCCGAACCTCAAATGCCTTCTTCCTGTTGTTCGCCGCTACGGCCTGGATCTTCACAGCTCGCCCTCCCGCTCTAGTTCCGCAATAAGACGGAGAATCCGATCCGTGACCCGGCCCTTCATCGCCACCCGATTGTCGAGATCCCACTTCACGACAAGCGTCCCATCCCGGTATACGTGAACGTGCCGCGGCGGGTCATCGCCCTTCCACGTGACGAAGATGAAGCCGCCCCGTCGAAGCTTGCCCATTTATTAACGTTACCGTCACCGGTAACACCTAGCAAGATGGGCCGCTACGAGCTGGCCAAAGAAATGCACTCAAACCCGCGACTCCCTAAAGCCGTACCCGCATCCATCGTCGTCCGGCATAGACGATCCCCGCCGTCAGCAGTGCCTCCTCAGGCCAGCAGCCGCTTCTCCAGCAGAATGCTGCGATGACCCACCGGATGGTCCTCGAGGACCCCTTGGTTCGAATACCCCAGCCGCGCGTAGAATTCCGGGCCCTGAAAGGAGTGCGTGGCGAGGAAGATCACTCGGCATTCGCGTGTTCTCGCGTGCGACTCTGCCGCTGCGAGTAGCGCCGACCCGATACCCTGCCCTCGCATCGACTGGGCCACCCAGAGATGCGAGACATAGGCGCAACCGCCCCAGGTGTAGCCATAGACGCCCGCGAGCACAGCACCATGCGAGTCCTGATGCGCCGCAGAGAACGATTCCGCATCGTGGTAACCGGTCGCGGCCGCATTGAATTCATTGATGCGCTGGTCGAGTAATGCATGGAGTGCCGGCGCATCACCCCCGTGCACATGAATCGGCACGTTGCTCACGACGCCCTCCGGCCCAGTGAGGACTGCAACCGGCGAGCCGCCCGCCAGGCGTCGACCGAGGCGTTTCCAGGTCCAACCGAAGCAACCGCCAGCAAGGCCGCCAGATAGAGCAGGTCGAGTTCGTAACCGACCGGGCCGAACGTCGCACCCGAATCGCTGACCGACAGCAGTCGCACCGAGGAAAAGCCATACTGCAGATGCACCGTCAGCATCGCCGTCACCAGGACGATGGTGAGCGGGATGGCGAGCAGCGAGACGAAGGCCCCCGCCATCACCCCGATGCCACCCACCAACTCCACCACCGTCGTCAGCCACGCCATCAGGTGCGGTGCAGGCACGTGCAGCGACACGAGGATCTCCGCAAAGTGCTCCGGACCTCGGGCGAGCTTGGCATACCCGTGGGCCGCAAATCCGAAGCCGACCACGAGACGAAGCAGGATGAGCATCAAGTCGCGCCGTGCGTTGAACGTTGCCATCGTGCCTCAGGGTGTGATGGGGTAGTTGCGCCACCGCATCGCCACGCGACGCGCCGGATCCAATCCCGATTCAGCCTCACGCTGCAGCACACGCCCGAGCGCTGGCGATAGCTCCTTCGCCGTCAGCGTCTCGAAACCGATCGATGCGTAGAACGGCCCATTCCAGGGAACGTCGCGGAATGTCGTCAGCGTCACTGCGCGGCAGCCAGAGGTCGCGGCCCAGTCGCACACGGCGCGCACGAGTCGTCGCCCGATCCCGCGGCGACCGTGATCCGGGTGCACGTCAAGTTCGGCCAGATGCGCACTCCCCGCCTCAATGATCTCCACGTGCGCGAAGCCGCTCGGCACGTCGCTCCGTCGCGCGACCCAGAGATGCCCGCGCTGCTGCGCCGCGAGCAGGCTCTCCGGGGAGGTGGTCTCAGCAAGCACCGCCGCTGGTGCGTGCCCCGCAAGGAGCGCTGCGGCGGCCACTTCGATCTCTCCAAGGCGCGGGATCTCGTCGGGCCGCGCCATCCCGATCTGGTATGTCGACGCACGCACGAGATGGAGTATCGGAAAGGGCCGGCCGCCGTCGTCCGTTGCCGAGCGGCCCGCGACTTCGAAGCCCTGCTTCTGGTAGAAGCGCAACGCCGCCGGATTCTGTTCGTTGACATCGACCCGGAGCGGCGCATTCGCGAGCCCCTCGGCGATGGCCACCAACGCGGTGCCACCGCCCCTTCCCTGATATTCGGGATCGAGAAAGAGTGCTTCGATGGCGTTGTTGGCGAAGCCGAGGAAGCCGGCTCGCTCGCTATTGTCGCCGACCAGAACCCACCAGCCGATCGCGTTGCCGGCGAGTTCGACAGCCACGAGCGGGCGCAGTGACTCGATGTCGGCTTCGGTGAGAAAGTTGTGCGACGCGCGCGCCGACCGCTCCCAGAGGGAGAGCAGCGCGTCGCTGTCGTCAGCAGTGGCGGGGCGGACCTGCAGCGATTGATGGTCGTTCATGGGGGAGCGAACGCATTGCTCCCCGGTCAGGTTCCATCGGCGTGACAGCGAGCTGCAACTACTTCGCGATGAAGCTTGCCTGCATCCCCATCGCGATGTGTGGCGGCAGCGAATCGGCGTCCTTGAACTGGCAGATCATCACGTAGGTCCGGCCCGCCACGAGGGTGGCGGAAACGGTCCCGAGTGAGCGCTGCCCGGCCGGCGCGATCAGAATTCCGACCACGCCGTCGGCGAGATCTCCGGGATCGCCTCCCTTGCTCGCATAGGCCAGCATCGAATCCGCCGAAATGCCGACCTTCAGCTGACCAAGCGCCATCTCATGCGGCACCTTGCCGCGATTATCGAGGCGAAAGGTGGCGGGCCCCGCTGGCATCTCCTTCGGGGTCTGAAAGGCGTAGTCGGTCGCGGGGATGACAGTCTCTTGCGGGGGAGACGGTGTGCAGGCGGCAAGTGTAAATGGAAGCAGGAACCAGCAGCGTCGCGCGTTCGACATCGTTAGCCTCGTCGAGTGCCTAGTGATCCATCCGCGAAGTATCGCTTGCCGCGCATTCGGAGATCGGCGCGGGCTCCGCGACTCCCGTACGTGTCAGCCAGCACTCACCGTAGAGGGAGCAGTAGCAGATCCGGCTGGTGAGGCGATGATCCTGCGCCATGGCGTTGCCACTGAGACTCCCTGCGACAATTGTGAGCACGTGTACCGTGTGGCCCGGCAGGAGCACCGTCCCCGGCCCGACCGCCGAAAAGAAGTAGCCCTTCGGCTCCTGTCCCGACAGCAGCCCCTTCACGACCGGCGCCCACGATTGCTGCACCGTGTCGTCCCAGCGTGCCTCGTACGCTTTCACGAGCGCAGGACCGAGGCCGACGTTGGTGATGGTCCGGTCGTAACGTCCGGCCGAGTCTGACGATTCCTGGGCGAGCCGCGGCCAGACCGACATCCGGTCGTGCTCGCGCGTTGCCTTCGCCTCATAGAGCGTGATGCCGAGTGACGCGACGGCGATCACGATCGCCGACATTTCGGCAAGCGTGGCGAGCCAGCGCTTGCGGTGGGGGCGCGGTGGTTCAGGCAGTGTCACGGTTCATCGCCAGGGAAAGGATGCGGCGCGGACGAGGGACGCATCGCGTCACCGATCAAGAATGGCGTCGAACGAAGGGCGGTGCAACCGGGTCAGCTCGTGCCGAGCTGCCAGGCGTCAGGTGGGACCTTCACGCTGGCGCACACGGGAGTACCATCCCGGCCCCGCCCCGCGATCGATACCTTGAGAACGCTTCCCGGCTCCGCCAGCGCTCGCCGGACCAGTTCGGCGCTGATGCCCGTGAGCGGAATCTTTGCACGCCGGTTCCAGCCGCCTCCATCCTGGCCCGCATAGCTCCCGACGTTGATATAGACGAACCGCTTGGCCGGCGGCCCCTGGGTGACCGGACCATAGAACCCGACCGGCCCGTCACTCTCCGGAAGACTGACCCGCACATTGAAATCGAAGACCACGGCCGTTGGGGAGGCCGAGGTCGGCTCGATCAGATTGAATTGCCCCGACTGCATCCGGAGTGCAACGCCAGGGACCGGGTCGCGCACGATGATGCGGAGGGCGAGCACGTCCGTCGCGTGCGCGGCCACTAGTAGATGTGCAGCTTGTCGAGGAGCGCCATCGGACTGTCAACGCACTCGAACAGATCCTTGTTGTGCTTGATCATCTTGCTGCGCATGTAGACGCGCAGCCACTGCTTGTAAGTATAGAGCTCGTGGCGCGCGAGGAGTTCCGGCAAAGGGAGGTCGCGCTGGTCCAGCAGCCCTGCGAGGTACATCGCGCATTCGAAGCCGAGCGAGATCGACTGGAAGTAGGGCGAGCCGATCGCCGAGTCGCCCACCACGAACACCGGCGAGCGGGTGAAGGGATGCTCGCCCGGCCCATTTGCAAGCCACTGTCGGTTCGTCGCGTTGCGCGCTCGATACAGATTGAGCGGGATCCGCACGATCTCCAGCTCCCCGATGATCTCGCCGTGCGTCTCCTCCTTGATCTTCTCGATGAACCGGTCCATCGAATTGGCGACATCGCGGAAGTTTGCGCGGAGCCATTCGCCATCGAACCGGGGCGGCATCGCGGCATAGTCCTCCGCCGTGATGTTCACGATCCCCGTGACATGACTCACCGCGCCATCGTAGCAGGTCCGGCCCACGGCCGGGATGAACTTGTACTGCGGGTTGTCGGCATTCTTGTAGTACTTGCAGTACTCGTTGCACTCGTACGGCTGGCCATAGAGAAAGGTGATCACGATGGCGTATTCGAGCCGGATGTCGACGGTATTCGACCCTGCGCTGGTCGCATCTCCCCCCGGGACGAGTTGATCGCGCAGCAATGACCTCGCCCCGGTGCAATCGATCAGGATGTCATCGGGTTCCAGCATCGCGATCGCGTCGGCAGCCGAGACCAGGCCGGAGAATCGCTGTACCGGAGTCGACACCCGAGCGGAAATCAGGTCACTCAGTGAGCGCTCGATGACGTTGAGCGGGACAAAGCCGCGCGACCACTCGTGCAGAAGCGCCGAGAGGTCGGCTGGGATCGACCGCCGGAAGGTCAGCCCTTCCTCGAGTTCCTGCGGATCGAACACGGCCTCGACGTTCTCGCCGTCGATATGGTCGGCGCGATAGCTCTCGGCCGAATCGGCCACCAGGTAGGAAGCAAGCTGCACCATACGCGTCCGGGTGTAGTCGCTCCGCTTCTCATGCAGATGGACCGTGAACCCCGTTCTCGGCTGGAGCAATGCCGTCATGAGGAGACCCACGGGCCCCGCACCGATGATGTGTACCCGGCGGTGCCGGTTCTGGAACGATGGCTTCATCGGGGGTCCTCGGGGGCGCAAACGGGGCTGGGCCGAGCCCAGGGCGAATCACTCCGGCGACAAAGGTAGCGATTCAGCTCGCGACTCGCGCCGCCACCATGGCAATGATCATCCCACCGAGTGCGCCAATCGCCAGGATCGGCCGCCATGCCTTGGTGACGATCGCCGACGGTGCGCTGAGGAGGAGGCCGAGGGAGAGCCCTGTGACCCAGGGCGGCCAGGGGAGCACCACCACGCAGATGACGAAGCCGATGGCGAAGCGGTCGATGAACGCCGCGAGCAGTGCGGCGCGCTTGTCGGGGAAATTCATCGGCAGCATCATCGCGACGGCAAGCACCCCGAACAGGGTGCCGCAGATGAGACCCAGCGTCACGCTCGTCACGATTCTCCTTCCTTCAGCAGGTAGTACACCTCGGTTTTGAGCTCCGCCGGATCATTGCTCCAGTGCCCGTACACTTCCCACGACGGGCCGGCAATAGAGCGGTTGTTGGCGCGGCACCACTCGTGAATCGCCGCATTCGCCTCGCCGAGCCGACTGTAGTCGCCAACGTGCGTGGTCATCGCCGCCGGGCCGCTCGGCGTCTGCAGCGGCTGCACCTCTCCCACTGCGGTGAATGGCGCCGTGACACCGACGCAGAAATCAACCGAAAGCGTCGTCGGCGTCGCCGAGCGATAGATGAAGATGTTCTGGCCATCGAGCTGCACGGCGCCCGCCTTCGCCGCCGCATAGATCTGATCGAGGCGAAGGCCGAATTCCTGCCCCACTTTCCCACGGGCGACCTGTGCCCGTACGCCCGCAACGAGTCGGGGTGCGGCCTGTACTTCGAGCACCTGGTGCGGAGTATCCGGCATCAACCACTCTCCTGAGGCGGGATCATTTCGACGACCACTGCGGACGGCGACATACCGAGAATTCCCCGCTCACCCGGGAGCTCGGGCGCGCGACGCGCCACCGCGAAGAGCGCCCGCGCGCTGACCGCGCCAAGCGCTGCACTCATCACGGTCAACACTGCAAAGAGCGGAACGGCCTGCACCGCACCACTCACGAGGACGAGCGGCGTGTAGAGCAGGAGCGGAAAGCTGACGCCACCAAGTGCGCCCCACCAGGTGACGCGCCGCACAGAAAGTTGGTGCAATTGCGAGTGACGGCCGAGGCCCCAGATGGCCAGGCCAAATGCCAGCCCGCATGCGGCTCCCCACAGCGCCCCCGCTCCGAGAAACGCGCCCAGCAGCCGCAAGGCGCGACCCCATACCGTACCGGCCTGCCAGGGCTGATATCGGATGAGGTAGAACGAGGCCCCGAGGAGGCCACCCACGATCGCCCAGGTAATCGCCGTTCCGATGAGTCCCCGGATCCGTCGCAATATCTGCATGCTCAGCTCCTGCTACTGGGGCGCCCGACCAGTGCCGCGCGCGCGATGGCCCTGAAACAGAGACTACTCGTCCCGTGGCGGAACCGCCATCGAGCGACCGGTGTTCCAGTCTCGCCCGTCCCCTGAACCGCGACTATCATTGCCACCCGCAGCTCACCCCGACCCGAGAATCTCATGACCGACACCGCTTCCCCGCTCAACGCAACCGTGCTCGGTTGCTCGATCACCTGCAAGGATATCAACGCCTCCATCGCCTTCTACCGTGACGCCATCGGCTTCAACGTCGGGATGACCTTCGAGCAGGAAGGGAAGATCGCCGGCGCCATCATCAGCTCGGGCCAGATCCAGATCGTCCTCAACCAGGACGATGGCAAGCTCGGCTGGGACCGGATCAAGGGCCAGGGGATCTACCTCCAGATCAACGTGCCGAGCTATGCCGACGTCGATGGCGCGGCAGTGCGAATCAAGGCGGCTGGTGGGACGCTGCTGAGCGAGCCCGCCGATCGCCCCTGGGGCGCCCGGATGTTCCAGTTCAAGGATCTCGACGGCTTCAAGCTTGGCGTGTCGACGCCGCTGAAGGGGTAGGCTCCGACCGCTGCTGCTAGCGCCGTTCTCCGGCCTTGTCCGCTACGAGGGTGAGCACCTTCACCAGCGTCTCCTCATCTCGGGGACCATCGTAGCGGATGCCGTCGATGAACAGTGTCGGCGTGCCATTGACCCCACTTCGAATGCCTGCCATGAACGATTCGCGAATAATGCCCTGATAGCGCCCTCCCCGCAGGTCATCTAGCAGCATCTCACCATCGACTCCAGCCTTTACCGCGTACCGGGCCAGATCCCCGTCGGCCAGTGCGTTCTGGTGCACAAACAGCAGATCGTGCATCGTCCAGAACGCCTCCGCGCCACCGCGAGCGGCCACCGCCTCGGCGGCCTCCGCCGCGTGCTCGGCGTGCCGATGCATATCGGAGAGCGGAAAGCTGCGAAACACAAAGCGCAGCCGATGACCGAGGCGCTCACGCACCCGCTTGAGGACTGGATGGGCGGCACCACAATAGGGACACTCGAAATCGCCGTATTCGACGAGGGTCACCTCGGCGCGCTCATCCCCATCCACGTGATCCGTGGGGCCGACTGGCGGCTTCAATTCCGGTGCGCTCATGGTTTGCTCCTTGATGTGGTGGGATCACGCTGAGCCAATACTTTCCAATGCCTCGAGAATGCCATCTGCACCCGGGTTCACGCCCGCGGGTGAGAGATACGACCATCGAATGATCCCCTCCGCGTCGATCACGAAGAGCGCCCGCTCGCTGGTGCCTTCCTGCTCGTTGTAGACACCATAGGCGCGAGCGACCTGGCCCTTCGGCTCGAAGTCCGACAACAACGGCAGCGCGAGGCTGTGGCCCTCCTTGAAGGCTGCGTGACACCAGGAGCCATCGACGGAGATGCCGACCACCGCCACATCGAGGCGATCCCACTCCGATCGCAGCGCGCTATACAGCGCCATCTGGTCGCCACACACTGGACTCCAATCGGCTGGGTAAAAGGCGAGCACCAGCGGTCGCCCGCGAAAACTTTCCAGGGTGCGCAGTTGCCCTGGCGCATCCGGCAGCGCGAATGAAGGAGCCGTGGTTCCGGCTGGAAGGAGCGACAACGACATCAGAACCTCCAGATCACAGGATGTCGCACAGTCGACGCCTGCACTGACGCCGCTGCAGCAATGATACGGTTTGAAAACGGGCGCGACTATCGGACTTTGGTATCGGCAAGGCCCCGGCACCAAAGTACAATATCGAGCAGACGGAGCGGTGAGTAACTAGAACCGAGAGTGCGTATGGCGCCACCACGAATGGAGCGATACCAATGTCGAACCCACACCACCGCGATCGCCGCGAATTTGTCGGCGCCGCGATCCTGGCCCTCGCGGGCACGAGGTTGGGAATCATGCAAGGAACGAATCCAGCGGCGCGCACCAGCAGCAGCAGCTTGTCGGCCCCTCCGCTGGGGCCGATCAGGCAGATCGATGCGGGGGTACTCAACGTCGGGTATGCCGAGGCGGGTCCGGCCACCGGCCCAGTCGTGGTGCTGCTGCACGGGTGGCCCTACGACATCTGGAGCTTTGCGGAGGTCACTCCACTTCTCGCCGCCGCAGGCTACCGAGTGATCGTCCCGTACCTGCGCGGCTTTGGCTCCACATCATTCCGGTCGAGGAGCGCAATGAGGAACGGTCAGCCGGCCGCCCTCGCGCTCGATGCGGTCGCCCTGATGGATGCACTGCGCATCGAGCGCGCGACGATCGCCGGGTTTGACTGGGGCGCCCGCACCGCTGCCATCGTGGCGGCGCTCTGGCCCGATCGATGCCGGGGGCTGGTGTCGGTGAGCGGCTACCTGATCGGCGCCCAGGCAGCAGGCGGGACGCCATTGCCACCCGCCGCAGAGTTGCAGTGGTGGTACCAGTACTACTTCGCGACGGAGCGGGGTCGCGCCGGGTACGAGAAGTATCGCAAGGAATTTGCGAGGCTCATCTGGAAGCTCGCTTCGCCGCAATGGGCGTTTGACGACGAGACGCTTGATCGCTCCGCCGCAGCGTTCGACAATCCCGACCACGTCGATGTCGTGATTCACAACTACCGCTGGCGGCTCGGGCTGGCCGACGGCGAGGCGCAGTACGCCGCCGTGGAACAGCGTCTCGCCACGGCGCCGGTCGTTACCGTCCCCACGATCACCCTGGAGGGCGATGCCAATGGCGCGCCGCACCCTGAGGCCACGGCATATGCCGGAAAGTTCACGGGCCGCTACGCGCACCGGTTGATCAAGGGCGGTGTCGGTCACAACCTGCCCCAGGAAGCTCCGCGCGCCTTCGCCGATGCCGTACTCGAGGTCGCCAAGGTCTAGTGTAACGGAGGGAATGGCGGGAGGCCGGACGCCGTCACATAATTGGGTGAGGTGGATCCCTCGCTGAGCCGCGAACCCGATCGGGAGCACTCCCTCTTCTGATCCTGCCCTGCCTTACCCTGCTCCTGCTCGGGGTGTCGCCCGTCGACACCCTGCCGGCGCGCGCCATCCACCAACTCGTTCACACGAGCTGGACTGCCAAGGATGGCGCCCCGGCCGATATTCGCGCTCTCGCCCAGACTCGCGAAGGGTACTTGTGGCTTGGGACCGACAACGGCCTCTTCCGCTTCGACGGCGTTCGATTTGTCCGCATCGCACCTCCTGCGGGCGACTCGCTCGCTGGCACCGCAATCTCGAGCTTGCTGACGACAAAGGATGGCAGCCTCTGGATCGTCTGGGCCAATGGCAAAGTCAGCCGCCAGAGTGGGGGCAAAGTCGTCACCTTTGGCCCACGGGATGGCCTGCCACCCGCCTTTCATCTCGCAGAGTCGAGCCGCGGCGTACTCCTCGCCGGAACGGCGGGCGGCATCTCACGATTCAGCAACGGGAGATGGCAGGACGCCGGAACGGCGTGGGGGCTCGCACCCGGGCTCGAGGGAAGGAGTATCTGGTTCGACCGTGATGACGTGATGTGGGTCGAAACGGTTGAATCGGTACTTTACCTGCCGGCTGGTGCATCGCACCTGGTCGAGACGCGGATGGTGCTCCGCGACCGACCCACTCCCGCCAAGTTCGCCCAGCAGCGGGACGGCACCGTCTGGATGAACGAATCGAGCCGCTCCGCGCACACCCTCCGCCTTGCGACCGACACGACGTATCCGAGCGAAGTCCGCGTGCGGGCAACGAGCGTGCTCATCGATCGACACGGGAGCCTGTGGATCGGTTCCGCTGGCGACGGCCTCCGGCGGCTGATCGACCCGGCGCGTTTCAAGGGAAAAGTGATTCTCCGCACGAGCGCAGACGCCGAGCAATTCACCACGAAGGATGGGCTGCTCTCAGACGAGGTGACGGACCTCTTCGAAGACCGCGAGGGTGATCTCTGGGTTGCCTCGCCGGTCGGGCTCGAACGCTTCCGGCAAGGGGCCTTCACGCCAGTCGCCTTGCCACATCCCACGCACTCGAGATTCGTATTTGCCGGCCGTGACAGTTCGCTGTGGATTGCCGCCGAAGATGTCGCCGGGCTCGTGCGACTCACGCACCAGGGCTCGTCGATGGTCTCGGCCGGCTTTGCTGTGACCAATCTCGCACAGGACTCCAGCGGTGCCATCTACTCGGTCCGCACGCACCGCATCCTGAAGTTGCAGGGAGCGGGGTTTGTCGCCCTGCCCCTCCGGAAGATCATTGCGATCGACCTCATCGGCATGACGATCGATCCTCAGGGAACGATCTGGCTCCTCGACGAAGTGGCCGGGTTGCTCCGACTCGACCACGACCGGCTCATCCCGGTTGCCACGCTCTACGAGCCGGTGGCCCGTCGCGGCACCTTAAGCAGTGACTCGAAAGGCAGACTCTGGATCGGTCAGTTGAATCGTGTGGCGTTGTATGACCACGGCAAGCTCAACCTGTACGGCGAAGCCGCTGGTGTGCCGGCGGGGCTGGTGTTGCAAGTCTTCGAAGATCACGCCGGAAAGATCTGGGCCGTCGGCGAGGGCGGCGTGAGCAGGTTCGAAAACGGCCGATTCCGCAGCATTGCGGTGCGCCAGGGCGTGCCAGGGAAGACCGTGTTCGGCGTCGCTGAGGACAAGAGTGGAGCGTGGTGGATGGTGACCCGGACCGGAGTCTTGCGGCTCCCGCCCGGCGAAGCTGACCGTGCTCTCACCGATTCCACATACAACATTCGCTATCGGACCTTCGATCGGGAGGACGGGTTGCCGGGCACGGTGACCGTCAGCGATTGGGGTTCGCCGGTGACACGCGCCCAGGACGGCACGATCTGGGTTGCCACCGACAGCGGAGTCGCAAGCGTTGATCCCCGAGGCATCTCCCCGGACCGATCACTTCCG
Source organism: Gemmatimonadota bacterium (assembly GCA_040388535.1). NCBI lineage: Bacteria > Pseudomonadati > Gemmatimonadota > Gemmatimonadota bacterium. Next base: position 23,346 of record JAZKBR010000007.1, read on the forward strand.
GTGCTGATCGAATCTGTTCGGGTCGACGGCCGCGATCTGTCGCCAACCAACCCGGTGCCGATCCCCGCCGGGGGGCGCGACCTCGAAATCGACTATACGGCGACCAGTCTGGCGAATCCGGACCGGGTCCAGTTCCGCTATCGGCTCGAAGGCGAGGATTCCACCTGGCACGACGTCGGTACCCAGCGACGTGTCACCTACAACGACCTCGGGCCGGGTGACTATCGCTTTCGAATCGCCGCAAGAAATCGCGATGGCGTCTGGGACGAGACCGGATCGGCCTGGACCTTTCGCGTCCTGCCACCCTGGTACCAGACTCGCTGGTTCCAGCTCGGCACCGTGCTGGTGATTGTCGGGTTTGCCACCGGTACCATCGCGCTGGTCCAGCGACAGCGGCATCTCCGAGCGCAAGAACTCCTGCGACGTGGCTACGAGGCCACCCTGGCCGAGCGCGCCCGCATCGCGCAGGATCTGCACGACACCCTCCTTCAGGGCATTGCCGGCGTGAGTATGCAACTCAAAGCCGCAGAGCGGGCCCTTCCAGACGAACCTGATTTGGCCGCCGAGATGCTGGCGCACGTTCAACGCCTCACCCGACAGGCACTTCGCGAAGCGCGTGAGCGCGTGATGGACCTGCACGAAACCGACCTCGGCCAGGATGATCTCGCCGGCGCCCTCGCTGCTGCTGCAGCGGAACTCGTGGCCTCGACCGGTATTCACCTCGCTATCAGTTCGCGCGGCGAACGACGCCGAGTGTCGCGGGAGGTCGAGATCGCCGCGATCCGGATCGGGCGTGAAGCGATCGCCAATGCGGTCCGTCACGCCGAGGCGCAGCGGATCGATATCGTGGTCGACTTTGCACCCACCGTGTTGCGCCTCGAGGTATGCGACGACGGCAAGGGATTCACCTTCGAGGACGGCGAGCAAGCTCAGCTCTCCGGCCACTTAGGGCTGAGCGGGATGCGCAGCCGGGCCGATCGCCTTGGCGGCCACTGCGAAGTGCGACCGAGAGCCGGGGGCGGCACCGTCGTCGCGGTAGAGCTTCCCTTGCCCACCGGCCCCACCTGATGACCACGTGCGGCCGCGTTGCCAGGCTGCCATCAGGCTTCGCAATAGGCCAAATGGTGTATTGCCGGTTCTGATCGGTTGATCCACACTTCATCATGGCACACACTCCGCGCGCAGTTGGTCCACCTCATGAACCCACGCTCCCGATCCGGGTCATGACCGTGGATGACCATCCAATCTTTCGCGGCGGACTGGCAACCCTGATCGGGACCTATGTCGAGTTCGATCTGGTTGCGGAGGCTGCCAACGGCCGCCAGGCGATCGAGCAGTTCCGCGCCCATCGCCCGCACGTCACGCTGATGGATCTCAGCATGCCAGTGATGGGAGGGGTCGATGCCATCGCCGCAATTACAGGGGAGTTTCCCGACGCACGGATCATCGCGTTGACCTCCTGGGAGGGCGACGGCGACATTCATCGCGCCCTCGAGGCTGGCGCACGCGGCTACCTGCTGAAGGACATCGCGAGCGAAATGGTCGCCGATGCGATCCGGCAGGTGCATCGAGGCATGCGAGTCATCCCTGCCGACGTGGCACGGCGGCTTGCCGAGTTTACCCCGCGTGTCGACCTGACCGAGCGTGAACTCGAAGTGCTCACGCACCTCGCGCGTGGCCGCACCAACAAGGAAATCGCCGCAGAGCTTGGTCGGGCCGAGGCCACCATCAAGGTCCACGTCTTCCACATCCTCGAGAAACTGGAAGCGGCCGATCGCACCGAAGCGGTAACCATCGCTCTCCAGCGCGGCCTCATCCACCTGCCGTAGTCTCCGCCGGGAGCGCCGTCCCTAGCCCAAATGGCCTAGTCCGTGTTGCGCCAATCGGGCGATTCGAGGAATCGCACCGCACGATATCGTGGTATCGCCGCCCCCGCCGGGGGCGCCAGCGCAACCACGATCGTGAGGATTCCCCCATGCCGGCCCTCCCCCCAACCGTCTTCATCGTCGACGACGACCCTCCCGTCCGTGCATTTCTGGCGACGATCCTGCGCGCCGCCGGTTGGCGGCCGGCGTGCTTTGCCTCGACGGAAGAATTCCTCAATCAGCCACCCGTCCCCGGACCGAGCTGCCTCCTCCTCTCCAGCACTCTCCCCGATCGCGACACGCTGGGAGTCGTTGCAGGTCTCGTCACCGATCGCGCGGATATGCCGGTCATCGTCACGTCCCGGCACGGTGATGTGCCGACCGCAGTCCAGGCGATCAAGGCCGGCGCCGTCGAGTTTCTGGTGAAGCCGCTGATTGCCGAGGCGGTGGTGCACGCCGTCGATGACGCGATGGCGCGGAGCAGCGAGACGCTCCGCCGCGACGGCGAGTTACAGGGGCTGCGTACGCGATACCGGTCGCTGAGCGCACGGGAACGGGAGGTCATGCTCCTCGTCGTGGGAGGATTTCTCAACAAGCAGGTCGGCGCTCGACTCGGCATCAGCGAGATCACTGTCAAGGCACATCGCGGCAAGGTGATGCGCAAGATGGTTGCGGACTCCCTCGCCGAGCTGGTCGAGATGGCGATCCGACTGCAGCTCTCGCCCGGGAATCATCGTCCCCCGCGGCTGGCCCCACGCCTCCGTGCGGCCGCAGCGGCTGGCAATACCAAGGTCCAATCGCTCTGGCGATAACCGGATCGTACACTTACCAACACTCGACCACTGGGATCGTCAGGGAGGCAGACAGATGCGAGGACCATCCGATCTCGACCGCCGTGGTTTTGTCCAGCTCGCCGCGGCCACGGCCATATCACTCACTACGCAGGGGGACATCGTGACGCATACGCTCACTCAGGCAGCTTCGCCGACAGGCGAGAGTCACGGCAGCGACATCCGCCCGTTCCATTTCACGATCTCCGACGCCGAGGTGGCTGACCTTCGTCGGCGCATCAAGGCCACGAGGTGGCCGGAAGCAGAGACCGTGAAGGATGAATCACAGGGCGTCCAGCTGGCGACGACGCAGAAGCTCGCCGCGCACTGGAGCGGTGACTACGACTGGCGCAAGGCGGAGGCGCGGATCAAGGCCCTGCCCCATTTCGTCACGACGATCGACGGCGTGGACATTCATTTCGTCCACGTCAAGTCGAAGGCGCCGCACGCGTTGCCGCTGATCATCACGCACGGATGGCCGGGCTCGTTCATCGAGCAGATGAAGGTGATCGGCCCGCTCACCGATCCGGTCGCGCACGGAGGGAAGGCTGAGGACGCCTTTGACGTCGTCATCCCGTCCCTCCCGGGTCACGGCTTCTCTGGCAAGCCGACGGTGCCAGGGTGGGATCCGCCACGGATCGCGCGCGCCTGGGTCACCCTGATGAAGCGGCTTGGCTACGCGAAGTTTGTGGCGCAGGGTGGCGACTGGGGCAACGCGGTCTCGGAACAGATGGCGCTTCTCGCCCCACCCGAACTCCTCGGCATCTCGACCAACATGGCCGCGACCGTTCCGGCTGAGATCAGCAAGGCGCTCGCCAGTGGGAGTCCGGCGCCGTCAACCCTCTCTGCCGAGGAGCTGAACGCCTGGACGCAGCTCGACACCTTCTACAAGAAGGGTCTGGGGTACGCCAACGAGATGGCGCTGCGGCCACAGACCCTCTACGGCATCGCGGACTCCCCGGTGGGACTGGCAGCGTGGATACTCGACCACGATGCCCGCAGCTACTCGCTCATCGCGCGGGTCTTCGATGGTCACCCCGAGGGCCTCACGCGCGATGACATCCTCGACAACATCTCGCTCTACTGGTTCACGAATACCGCGGTCTCCTCGGCGCGACTCTACTGGGACAACCGCGAGAGTGCGACGTCGGGGTTCTTCGACCCCAAGAACGTGCAGATCCCGGTCGCTGTTACGGTCTTCCCCGACGAGATCTACGCCGCGCCCGAGAGCTGGGCGCGGCGCGCATATCCCAAGCTGATCTACTTCAACCGGCTGCCCAAGGGCGGGCACTTCGCAGCCTGGGAACAGCCTGCGCTGTTTGCGCGAGAAATGCGCGAGGGGTTTCGATCGCTCCGCTCCTGACGCAGGCGCGGCTCACACCAGGTGAAGACCAGAGGAGATCACCATGTTGAAGCTCATCACGACCATTGTTCTCGTGCACGGCGCCTTTGCGGACGGATCAAGCTGGGCGAAGGTCATCAGAATCCTGCAGGAGAAGGGATTCAACGTGACCGCCGTACAACTTCCGCTGACGTCACTCGCTGACGACATCGCCGCGACGCGGAGGGCATTGGCGGCACAACAGGGGCCCGTCATCCTCGTTGGTCACTCCTGGGGTGGCGCGGTCATCACCGAGGTGGGAGTCGACCCGAAGGTGGCCGGACTGGTGTATGTCGCTGCGTTCGCGCCGGACAAGGGGGAAGTGATCGGCGCACTCGGTGCGCCCTACCCGCCGCCGCCGGCGCTCGCGGCACCGCTGGTCGATGCCCAGGGATTCATCCGGATCCCCACCGACGCGGTGGTGAAGCATTTCGCCTCGGACCTCCCCGAGAGCGACGCCCGCGTCGTGGCCGCTACCCAGGGGCCGATCGCTGGATCGGCGTTCAACGCCCAGGTTTCGAGCGTTGCCTGGAAGACCAAGCCGTCGTGGTACATCGTCTCCCGGCTCGACGGCGCGATTGCACCGGACCTCGAGCGCTTCTTTGCCAAGCGGATGCACGCGACGACGACAGAGTTGAATACCAGCCATCTCGCGATGATTTCGGACCCGGCCGCGGTTGCTGGGGTCATCCTGGACGCGGCGGCCAATGCGCTCAGTGCCAAGGCGCCGTAAGCTGGTCGATGCCCCCGCGGCATACTGATCCCGTCGTGAGGATGTGCCGGCAATGGTTTCGTGTCTAGAAGGTCCGGCGCATCAGCAGGCCGGGCCCGAATCGGGTGTTCTCGGTGCCGGCCAACTCGAAACCGCACCTCAGATAGAAACCTTCCGCGTGCGGATTGCCGATGACATGCAGACGGCGCGCTCCCTGCGCGCGGGCAACCTCGGCGCAGTGGTCGACCAGCAGCCGACCAAGACCGTGACCCCAGGCATCCGGCTCAACGAAGAGCGCATCGAGCTCGACATCGCCATCGTCGCGTGGCAGGATCGCCGCGAAGCCCTGAACGGTACCCGCGAGTTCCGCCACAAAGACCCCGCCTGCCGACAGCTGCTCGAGCGAAAGCTCGATCGCGTCAGGATGCGCGAGAATCGCCTCCCGGTCGCCGGGATTGTTCAGGGAGGCACGTCGCTGAAGCTCCTCGAGCAGCCGCTGCTCCGATGGAAGAGCCGGGCGAATGGTGGTCACGGTGACGTGTTCCCCCAAGAGCGCTGGAGCCTCATTCCCGCCGCCCAAAGCGGAGCCACGGGCGCTTCAGAGCGTAGTGCGGAATGGCCGTGGCGCTCTCGCGCGTCACCGTGATCAGCCTGCGCTGCGTGAGGAGCCCGAGGGCGGATTGCACCGAGCGCTTCGAGAGTCCTGTCCCCAGCACCAGATCGGTGAGGCTCACCTGGACACCGGCCTCGGGAGCGCGATAACAGCGCCGGAACAGATGCAGGTACAGCAACGCGGCCGAGGGCATGCGATCGTGCCCCACGAGATCGGGCAGGAGGGTATCGAGGATGTAGGCATCGATGGGGATCGTCGTCATGCATTTCTCTGGCTATGGAAACAGTTGCCATAGTAGCAATTGCGACCCTTGCTGCGCAACGGGTGCGGGATAGTATTGCGGAGGAGTCAGCGCTGCCGCAACCCGAGAGGAGCAATCATGATTCGTGGAGTCAAGTTCGTCGCAATCCCCTGCCGGGATCAGGATGTCTCGCTCGCCTTCTACACCGAGAAGCTCGGCTTCCGGATCGTCACCGATCAGCCCTTCGACGGCGTCCAGCGCTGGATCGAGCTCGGCATCGGCCGCAGCGAGACGCGAGTCGTCCTCTTCACAGCCGACGCCCACCGCGCCCTCATCGGCCAGCAATCCACAGTGACCTTTGTTGCCGATGACGTCGAGAAGACGTACCAGGAACTGCTCGGGCGCGGTGTGGAGTTCGACCAGCCAGCCGAGAAGGCCGACTGGGGGACGGCGGCAATCTTCCGCGATCCGGATGGCAATCAGTTCGTGCTGTCATCGAAATAGCACCTGTCAGAACTGCCACCCCAGGGTGATCGGTGCGTACCATCGTGGCGTGAGCCCAGTGCGAAAGAGCCGGATGACATCCGCCGACACGAGGAAGCCATGGTCGTGATGGCCAAGTCGCGCGCTCATGCCGGCGCGAGCGCCAAGCGCGAACGCATCTGACCCCGGCTCGCGGTCCATCCGCCACGACAGCGTCGGCCCAATCCGAAACTGCCACGCCACGCCGGCTCCGGGAGACTGGCGCTTGGTTCCTTGCAAAGCGGGGGCGAACGTGACGGAAGTCGTCGGGCCCGAGAATGCTTCGGGACCACACGAGGCCGGGTACGGCGGGCAAGGAATGGTCTCGTAAGCGGCGGTCAGCGGTACGAACTGGACCGATCCTTCCAGTAGCAGCGGCGAGCCCTTCCAGCCGAGTCGTACGAAGCCAGCCGCACCAAGGGTACGAAGCGAACTGCCGTCCTCACCGTTATCCGAAATGAGCATTCCCGCGCCCATCGCGACGCGGGCTGGCTTCGACTGCGCTAGCAGGATGTTGGCCTGCGGAAGAGCCACGAGCACCAGCGACAGAATCCGGAACCAACGCATGTGCACTCCTGCTCAGGGGGGACCAGCAGCTACGCCTTGGGCCACAACCAGACGAAGATCCCCGCGGTGGCCAGGGCATAGAGCACGGAGTCCACCGCGTTCTTGAAGGTCGTGGACCACTTGCGGTTGTACCAGATCGACAGCGGCGCCCCGCCCATCGCATACACCAGGAAGGTGATGGTGGCGACGTGATGAAACACCGCGCGGCTCTCGCCGCCAGGCGGCACGATCGTTCCGACGATGCAGGCGACGCTCGCGGCGATCGCGAGCGTGAAGAGGAACGAAAAGCCCATCATCTGACCCATCTGCCACGGGCCCGACGGCACCACCGTGAGCCAGAGCACCGGCCCCGCCGCGCGCTTCGCATCGTACTCCGGCGACTGCATGTATTCGGTCGACCCGGGATGCGGCGTGGTGTAGTCGCCCGGCGGAATCGCGAACGGGCGCAGCGCGGCCATCACCCCGTCTTCATCCGGAAGGCGGAGGTAGTCCTGCTTGTGCCACGGCGTCATGTGAATGATCAGCGTGAGCACGAAGACGGCGACAGCAGCGACGCCGATCGGCACCAGCAACGACATGAATGGAGTCATTCGCAGCCTCGCGGTGGAGCGTTGGGCTCAGCCGGCCTTGTTCTTGTCGTCCCAGAGCATCGGTTCCCAGAGTTCGACCTTGTTGCCCTCCGGGTCCATGATCCACGCGAACTTCCCGTTCTCGTGCGATTCAGGGCCCTTGAGCAGCTCCACGCCGCCGGCGCGCAGCTGCGCGACCATCTCGTCCATATTGTCGATGCGGTAGTTGATCATGAACGACGACTCGCTCGGCGCGAACCACTTGCTGTCCTTCCCTGCGAGGGTCCAGACGGTGAGCCCCTTGTCCTCGGCCGTGTCAGCCGGCCACCGAAGCACCGTACCGCCCCAGGCCTCTGCCGGCATCCCGAGATGCTTCTGGTACCACGCCGCCAGCGCGTCCTTGTCCCCCGTGCTCTTGAAGAAGACGCCGCCGATTCCGGTGATTCTTGCCATCACTGTTCTCCGTGGTAAGTCGTCGCGTGGTAGTTCATGAAGATGAAGTTCTCCTCCCGAACGGGCTACGCCGCAGGAAGGATGACCACCTCAGGCGCCGGCAACGCCGCCGGATCGAGGAAGAGCAACTCCACCAGCGAGCCGAGCTCCGGAATACTGAAGTAACCGAACTCGAAGGCTTCGCCGCCGCGCGCTTCCTGCACCAGTTCTCGCCCCTGCCGCAGCAGCTCCGCCTTCGCCGCTCGCACCGCGGCGATACTCGGATAGACGAGACAGGTGTGGTGGAACCCTTCGCCGTGCTGCTCCAGGTGCTCGTCGTAAATCGTCCGGCCAGTGTGCGGCGTGATCAGCTCGAAGGTGCCACCGCCGACCGTTGCCAGCGCAACCCGGAACGAGAAGGGATTGTCCTTGCCGCGGACCTTTCCCTGCGCCACGTCAATCGTCCAGATGTTCCACGGACCGATGCCGAAGGTATTCGCGAGTCGCTGAGCCGTTCCCTCGAGGTCGCGGACCAGGAACGCGGTATGGTGCAGGGCGGCAGGCATGGCGTCGTTCATTGGCTCTCCAGGGTGGTTGCCGACGTGGCCCTGAGACTACCTGCTGCCCGCCGATCCGCCAACCCGGGAAGGGTCACTCGGAACGTCGAGCCGAGACCCTCCTGACTCTCCACGGTGACGCTGCCGCCGTGAGCCTCCGTGAACGCCTTCACGATCGCGAGGCCGAGTCCGGTGCCGCCAGCAAGTTCCGGATCGGTCTCCCCTTTCTCGAAGATCGCCTCGATCAGCGAGTCGGGGATCCCCGCACCATTGTCGGTCACCCAGCACTCGACCGCGCCATCGGTACCGGTCTGCAGTGCACCGATCAGGACCTCGCCGCGAGGCGTGTACTTGATCGCATTGCTGATCAGGTTCTGGAACACCCGCTGCAACAGACTGGCATCGGCATACACGACCAGATCATCGGGCACGGCATTGACGAGTCGGGTACTGTCGGTCCCCGCGACCGGATGAAGATCATGAATGAGTGCCTCGACCAGAGGCCACAGCTCGAACTCCCGGCGCTCCACCTTGACCCCGCTCTCGGTCTCGAGGTTGGTGTTCTCCTCGAGCACCTTGGTGACGAGCCGTTCGAGGTGGTGGACGTTCCGGCGCAAGGTGGCCAGCAGCTTGACCGAGTCGGCGCCTTGCCCGGAGACGCGTGCCTCCAGAATCCGCCCCGTCAGGGAGATGGCATTCAGCGGCGTACGCAAATCGTGCGCGACGAAGGCGAGATATTCCTCGCGGCGTCGCTGGACGTCGAGCGCGCGTTGCGTCGCATACGTTTCGAGGGCGAGGCCGATCGCGTGATCGAATACCCGATTCAGCACATGGAATGGTTTGCCCTGCAGGCTCAGGCCGCTCGCGTCGGCGAGATCGTGAATGCAACCGCGCAGAATGTTGTACTCTGCCACGACCTCCTCGATGTCGAACGCATCGTGCAGGCGCTGCAGACCATGCACCGGAGGACTCCCCTCGTTCAAGACCTCGGCGATCGTCTCCCCCGAGTCCGCTCGCAAGGCGACCGCGAGTTCCTCGAGCAGGCCGGGGATATGATCATTGAGCGTCGGCACATCGAGATGCCGCGCCGAGGGGAGGTGCCGCACCTGCTCCCGCCAGCGCACGAGCATGGGCTCGCGTTCCTGCCGGACGAGTACGGCCAGTTGATCCAGCACCTGCTCGGACATCACGCCTCCGGGGTCACCGTTGAGGCGACTCTCGCCGGCCGGGTGGATGATTAGGAAGTTGCCGGAACTACGCCCCGGCGACCCGGGAGCGCAAATGATCGGTGAGTTTCCTTCCGGGGGAGGTGCCTGGATCGCGAGGATGGTGGATGGATCGCTCAGTGCGCGGCGCGGCTGTTCGTCTCCCGCCCGAGCGGCCTGAGCGCCAACAGCCGCATCAACTCGGGGTAGTCAACCGGCTTCACCAGATGGTGATCGAACCCGGCCTCGCGCGACTTCTGCCGGTCCGCCTCCTGCCCCCAGCCCGTCAGCGCCACCACGATCATCCTGTGACCCCACGGTTGCTCCCGGATGCGCCGACAGGCAGCATATCCGTTCAACCGCGGCATCCCGATATCGAGCAACACCACGTCGGGGCGAATGCGCTCCGCCACTTCGACCGCCTCCAGTCCATCACATGCAGTGTGCGTCTGGTTCCCCGAGATCGCCAGCAACATCGCGAGCGACGCGGCGCTGTCCGCGTTGTCATCAGCAATCAGGATCCGGCGGGCGGTGGCCGGAGGTTCAGGAACGGCGCTCGGCGCAATGGGCAACACCGCAGGCGTCCCCGGGAGAACAGGGAGGCGGACCACGAACTCGCTCCCCCGCTCCGAGCCCTCGCTGAACGCCGCCACACTACCGCCGTGCATCTCGACCAGCCGCTTCACCAGCGTCAGGCCGATCCCAAGCCCGCCTTGCGACCGTTCCAGCGACCGATCCACCTGCGCAAAGAGATCGAAGACGCTCCCGAGCTTCTCGGGCGGGATGCCAACGCCGGTATCTCGCACTCGTACCACCACCTCACTGCCGCGCCGCGCTGCGGTGACCCAGACCCTGCCGCCAGGTTCGGTGTATTTGCAGTCGTTGTTCAGCAGGTTGCCGAAGACCTGGGCAAGTCGCGCCGGATCGGCACTGAGGTAGATCGGTTCCGGCGGCAACGTGACCTCGATGGTGGGCGCGGCCCCTTCCGGCTGGGGGCACGCCTCGACGGCCTGATGCAGCACCGTGGAAAGTTCCACCAGCTCGCGCTTGAGATCGATTCGGCCGTGGCTAATCCGGCTCACCTCGAGCAGGTCGTCCACGAGCCGCACCATCTGTACGAGCTGCCGCTCCATCGTCTCCCGCGCGTGATGCATGACCGCGTGGTTGCCCTCGGAGCGCTTCATGATCTCCAGCATGTTGCGGAGCGGAGCCAGTGGACCACGCAACTCATGGGCGAGTGTGGCCAGAAACTCGTCCTTGCGGCGGTCGGCCTCCTGCAACCCTTCCTCGGCGTGCTTCCGGTCGGTGAAGTCGACGCATGAACCGATGTACCCCGCGAACTCTCCGTCGGCGTCGAAGCGAGGGACGCCATTGTCCAGCACCCAGCGGTACTCGCTGTCGTGTCGCCTCAGACGATACTCCATCGAGAACGGCAGCCGCGCATCGAAATGGGTGAAATAGGTATTCAGGCACCGCTCGAGGTCGGCTTCGTGCACATCAGACGCCCACCCATCACCCCGGAGTTCTTCGATCCGACGACCGCTGAAATCGAGCCACGACTGGTTGAACCAGGTGCACGCCTTGGTGGTGTCGCTGACCCAGATCAGTACCGGCACGGCGTTCGCCATGAGCCGGAAGCGCTCCTCACTTTCGCGGAGGGCATGGTGCGCAGCACTCAGCTGTTCGTGATGCCGTTGGGAGGTCAGATCGGTCACCAGCACGCCGGTGATGGCGCCACAATCAGCAGGCAGCACGTTGAAGGTCATGTAGACCGGGACGAGGCTGCCATCAGATCGCCGCAGGCGCGCCTCGCCACGGCCGATTCGTGTCAGCCCCTGCCAGAGCAGATTCTCGTATTGCTGGCGATCGTCCGGAGCGAAGTAATCGTGCAGTGCGGCGCCGAGCAGCTTCTCGTGCGGCACCTTCAGCAGGTCGGCGAGACTCTGATTGCAGTAGACGATGGTGCCATCGGCCTGAAGCGTCGCCGCCCCCTGCTGCATCTGCTCGACCAGCAGACGATAGGGGCGGTCCGCGCCTTGCAGGGTATACACCCGCTGGCCCGTTGGCTCCTCGACCACGAAGGCATCAACGGTCCCCTGCTGGATCGCGCGGATCGTCTCTTCGGCTTCCTCCAGCCGACGCTGGAGCGCCTCGACTTCTGCGTCACGCGACATATCGGCGTCTCAGTGCTTGCGGCGCAAGTCCAGACCGAGCAGCACTCGATCCTTGTCGGACAGATTTCCGATGAAGCGGCGCAACGGCGCGGGGAGGAGCTTGACCAGTGTCGGCACCGCGATGATCTGCTCGTCTCTCGCGAGCTGGGGGTGCTGATAGATGTCAATGACCTCCAGATCGTAGCGCCCCTCGAGATGTTCCTTGCAGATCGACTTGATCATCGCGATCGCCTCGGTCGACCGCGGCGTCATCCCGGTGACATAGAGCCGAAGGAGGTAACGCTCGCCGGCGGTCTCCGTCAGCAACTGCTCATAGGATGCCGTGGAGTCGGGCTCCTTCTTCATTGTGGACTCCGATGCCGGCATCAGTCGGGCGAGAGGGCAGGTCGCAACTGCAACCCGATCAGTGTGCGCTCGGTATTCGACAGGTCGCCGACGATCCGTCGCAGCGGCTCTGGCAGTTTCCGGACCAGTGTCGGGATCGCCACGATCTGATCTCCCGCCGCAAGTTGGGGATGTTCGATGAGGTCGATGACCTCGATGGTATAACGATCGGCCAGATGTTCTTCGCACAACTTCGTGAGATTGGCGAACGCCGCCAGGGACTTGGGTGACTTCCCGGCAACATAGAGGCGCAGTTGCCACTTTTCGGCTTCAGGTTCGCTCACTTGCGACTCCGTTCGGACCTGCTGGAACTGACAGGCGATGCGGCGCGCTTGGCCACCGGCGCAACCGCCTCGGCTTCCTGCTGGAGCGCGGCGAGACGGGCCGACCCGATCAGCACTCCTTCCGGACCGCGATAGACATCGAGCAGGTCGATGCCTCGGCTGGTGAGGACGAACTCGCGAATCTGGTTGGAATGGGCCATCCCGCGCGACTTCAAGACGTAGATCGCACGATTCCGCTCGCCGGCCAGTTCCATCTCGCGCAGCAGCAGCCAGGTATCGACAACCGACGAGATGTCGACATCGGTGGTCTCGAGTTCCTGGCCGCCCGAGACGAGATTGGTGAAGAACGCCGTGATCTCTTCCGACTTCAGGAAATCGGTGAGTCGGGTGAGCATCGCGTTGGTATCCCGGCGGCTCCCCACCTGGAGCAGACTGCCGACCGGATCGACGACGACCACGCTGGGCCGGAATTTCTGAATCAACTTGTGCATCGAGGCCAAGTGCATTTCCAGCCCGTGCATCGTGGAACGCATCGCGTGGAAGTGGAGCAGTCCTTTCTTCACCCAGGGCTCAAGGTCCACGCCAATCGACCGCATGTTGCGCACGATCTGCCCCGGTGATTCCTCGAAGGCGAAGTAGAGACACTTTTCGCCACGACGACAGGCCGCCTCGACAAAGTGCGCGGCGAGACTCGTCTTCCCGCTTCCCGCCGTCCCCGACACCAGCACTGTGCTCCCGCGGAAGTACCCCTTCCCTCCGAGCATCGCATCGAGCCCCGCGACCCCGGTCGGAATCCGTTCATTTGTCACCGAGTGCTGCAATCCGAGCGAAGTGATCGGCAAGACGCTGATGCCATCCTCATCGATAAGGAACGGGTACTCGTTGGTACCGTGCACCGTGCCGCGATACTTGACGATCCGGATACGTCGAGTGGACACCTGGTCAATCACCCGGTGGTCCAGCGAGATCACGCAATCGGAGACGTACTCCTCGAGTCCGTGCCGGGTGAGTTCGCCGTCGCCGCGCTCACCGGTAATGACCGCTGTGACGCCTTTCTCCTTGAGCCAGCGAAAGAGCCGTCGAAGTTCGGCGCGCAGGATCCCCTGATTCGACAGGCCACCAAAGAGGGCCTCGATGGTATCGAGCACGACCCGCTTCGCCTTGATGCTGTCGATGGCGTATTCGAGCCGGACGAAGAGTCCCTCGAGATCGTAGTCGCCGGTCTCCTCGATCTCGTTGCGTTCGATGCGCACGAAGTCGACAACGATCTTCTTCTGCTTGACAAGTTCGTCGAGATCGAAGCCGAGCGAGCGGACGTTCTGCGCCAGCTCCTCGGCGGTCTCCTCGAAGGCCATGAAGACGCCGGGCTCGCCGAATTCGACGGCCCCGCGGATCAGGAACTCCATCGCCATGAGCGTCTTGCCGCAACCGGCGCTGCCACAGATGAGGGTGGGCCTGCCACGAGGAAGGCCGCCGCCGGTGATCTCGTCGAGTCCCTGGATCCCGGAGGGAGCCTTCGGAAGTCCTGGGGCGTTCGTACCACTCTGGCTCATGGCTTTCACCATTCGTCATTTCCCATGCGAAAAATTTCCGTCCATCCGGCGCGGCACCCTGAGGTCACGGGACCGTCGGACGGGACTGCAGTATGGCCATCGGGAAGCACGGCGGGCAGGAGTTCCCATTCTAGCTCCGCCTCACCGAAAGGCAATACGGCCGTCCCTCGATCGCCATGAGACGCTCAGCGTGTCTCAATCTGCACTCGCTCACCTGGAGCGACCCTGATCGGGGCTCCCTCCCAGTGGGATCCTGGGGCGGTCATCCCGTTGGCATCGCCGGACGGGGGTAGGGCACACTATCGAAGTAGATACCGAACGCGGCGATCTTGCCGTCAACGACCTCGAACAGCTCGGCCACATGGCTCTCGAATGGAGCACCACCAGGCGGCTGCAGCTGGTAGTGCGTCAGCGCGCATGCCCGATGTCCGTCGACGAGGATGTTCCCGACCTCTATCGTCGTTACCATGGCGTAGAAACGCCGAAGTCCAGCGACGCTTGCTTCCTTCCCCATCACCCGCTTCACGGGCTCGGTGAAGTTCGTGAACTGCAACTCCTCGGAGAGGAAGGCCTCCCACGCTTTCCCTGCCCTCACCGCTTCGAGAAAGCCGAACACCACGTCGCGTGTCGTCACCGCTCAACCTCCGCTTCACCGTTTGTTTGAAAAACCGTTGATCCCTGTACGACGAACGCGCGTTCACGAGAGGGACAACCGGGACAGGTGCCCCCGGCAGACGTCATCAGCACCCTTGACAAGAAAAACTGTCAAGGGTATCGTCTCCCCATGCTAGACGTCCAGGTTATCGATGATCCCGCGGCCGCCACGGTGGCTCTCGAGCCGACCAGAAGTCGGCTCCTCTCCGAGCTGGCCAGCCCCAGGTCGGCGGCCACGCTGGCCACCCGGGTCGGCCTGACTCGGCAGAAGGTCAATTACCATCTCAACGCCCTCGAGGCGCACGGGCTGGTGCGCCTGGCCGAGGAGCGGAAGTGGGGCGGACTCACCGAGCGGCTCCTCGTGGCGACAGCAGCCTCCTATGTGGTAAACCCCAGCGCCCTGGGCCCGGCAGCCATCGATCCGGACCGGCACGTCGATCGCCTCTCGGCGAGCTATCTCATTGCCCTCGGTGCCCGCATGGTCCGCGAGGTAGGCGCGCTTGTCCGTCGCGCGGGCGAAACGGGAAAGCGCCTTGCGACCCTCAGCATCGACACTGAGGTTCGCTTCAAGTCAGCGGCTGACCGCGCCGCGTTCACGGCGGAACTCACCACAGCCATCGCCTCCCTCGTTTCGAAGTATCACGATGCCCACACCCCTGGCGGCCGCGCCCATCGACTTGTGCTGGTGGCGCATCCCCTTCCCGAGAAACCCGCACTCCAGGAGCAGCTGCAATGAACGTGAAGACAGACCCGTCCGGTCGCCGGTATGTGGAGACCGAATTCGAGGTGCTCGGCACGCCGGAAGAAGTCTGGCAGGCCATCGCAACCGCGAAGGGATTCTCGTCGTGGTTCGCACCTACCGAAGTCGAGCAGCGCGACGGCAAGAGTGTCGCGATTGTAGTGGACCTGGGTCCGGGGATGGTGATTCGCACTGACATCACCAAATGGGATCCGCCGCGGATGTATGCCACGGAAGCCCCCGGCTGGATCCCGGGTTCGCCGGCGATGGCGAGTGAGTGGACCGTCGAGGCGCGCGCGGGTGGCAGCTGCGTGATTCGCATCGTGCAGAGCCTGTTTGCGAGCACCGACGAATGGGACAACCAGCTCGAATCGGCGAAGGGCGGATTCGCCTCCTTCCTCGTGATCCTGCGGCTCTATCTCGCCCATTTCCGCGGCCAGCACTCGGCGGTGACGCAGTTGAGGGCGCCTGGCGGTGGCACCGACGCCGAGAATTGGGAAGACCTTACCTCATCGCTGGGCTTGAGCGGGATGAAGGTCGGACAGCGCTTCACGGCACCTGCCGGTTCTCCCCCGCTGAGCGGGGTGATTGAATACGTGACAGACGAACCCTTCGATGCGCTGCTTCGGCTCGATCAGCCAGCACCCGGTGTCGCGGCTCTCGGAATTGCCGGCTACCCCGGTGGTCCGAGCATGGTGGCGATGAACCTCTATCTCTATGGCGACAAGGCCGACACAACGCTCGCCGAGGTAACGCCTCGTTGGGAAGCGTGGTTGCAGGAACGCTTCCCGATGCCGGCGCAGAGCTAGCGATTAGACGTTTCGTGGACGAAACGTCCAATCAGATGGCATCGGGCCCGGGTCGTTTTGCAACGATTCGGGCCCACGGAGCATCAACCCCACGAAGCTCCAAAGCGTAACCCCCGCGAGTACACGCCTTGTCACCTGTCCCAGGAGTCGACGTGAAGTTCCGCCCGCTGCTGCTCTCAACCCTGCTCGCCGGACTCCCGGCCCTGGCGTCTGCCCAGTCAGGGACTGTCCGCTACGACGAGACGATCCCGCTCGATTTCAAGCTGCCGCCCAACAGCCCGATGGCCGGCCGTCTGCCAAAGTCCTCGACCAAGCCGATGCAGCTGACCTTTTCTCCTGAGGCCGCACTCTTCGCCCTGGCGCCGCGGATCGACGGCCCTCCAGGCGCGGCAGGCGAGACCAGAGTCATGACGGCTGGCCCGGGTAACGCCGTGTTCATGGGTGGCGGTGGCCCTCCGGGCCAGGCGATGGAAATTCGCCGGGACGGCGAGATGGCGATGGGCGCGCCCGGCATGTTCACGTTCGGAGGCCCTGGTGGCCCCGGTGCCGGCACGGTGGCTGGCGCCTATACCAACCTCGCCGATGGTAGCTACATCGAAGTTCGGGAGTTCCTCGGCCGCAGCTTCCGGATCCCGGAAGCGCGCCCGACCTTCAACTGGAAGCTCACCGGCGAGCAGGCCACCTTCCTCGGTCACCCGGTCCTGCAGGCCAAGGCCAAGGTCGACAGCACCACGCTCGAGGCCTGGTTCGCCCCCGATATCCCGGTCTCCGCCGGGCCGGCCCAGTACGGCGGCCTGCCGGGACTGATCCTGACCCTCACGGTCGATTCGAACAAGGTCGTCTACACGGCCACTGCGATCGACATCAAGACCGCGATTGCACCGATCAAGGCGCCATCGGAGGGCAGCAAGGTGACCCGCGCCGAGTTCGACAAGATCGTCAAGGAGAAGATGGACGAGATGTCGAAGGGCCGTCGTGGGCGGGGGAACTGATTAATGAAGCGTTTCCTTGTTCGCACCGCGCTGGTAGCCACGCTTGCGGCGCCTGCCACCCTCGCCGCGCAGCAGTACAGCGTCAAGGGCGTCGTCGTCGATTCGAACCGGGCCCTGAAGGCCGGGGCGATGGTCGTCGCACTGACGCGCACCGACTCCACGATCGCGACTTTCTCCACCACTGGTTCGACCGGTCGCTTCGAGCTCGCGCGGCTCAAGCCGGGGAATTACATCCTCCAGGTGACCGCGATCGGCTTCCGGCCGGTGAAGCGTGACTTCACCATCACCAATACCGGCATCACGGCCGACACCGTGGTGATGCAGGCGGCGCCGGTCAAGCTGAATGAGCTGGTCGCCACGGCCGAGCACGTGCCGATCGTCAACAAGCCGGACACGCTCGAGTACAACGCCGAGGCGTTCAAGACTCGCGTCAACGCTCCCGTCGAGGAGCTGCTCAAGCGCTTGCCCGGAATGACGGTCGAGAGCGACGGCACCATCAAGGCGCAGGGCCAGACGGTACAGAAGGTCCTGGTCGACGGCAAGGAGTTCTTCGGCAACGACCCGAAGATGGCGACGAAGAACATTGCCGCCGCGGCCATCGACAAGGTGCAGGTCCTCGACAAGAAGTCGGATGCCGCTGAATTCTCGGGCATCGACGACGGCAACCAGCAGAAGACGATCAACCTGGTGCTCAAGCCGAACGCCCGCGTGGGCTACTTCGGTCGCTCGGTCGCCGGGGTCGGTCCCGCGCCTGAAGGCAGCGACGGAGCGTTTGCCGGCTCCAAGGGAGATAATGCTCGCTACACCGGCCTGCTCAACCTCAATCGCTTCTCGCCGACGACGCAGCTCTCGCTGATCGCGAACCGCAACAATACCGGCAACTCCGGCTTCACGTTCGGACCGGTATCCGATGTCGGTCGCGGCAGCAGCGGCGGCGGCAGTGGCGGTGGATTCAGCGAGACCATGGCGATCGGCCTCAATGGCTCACAGCAGTTCGGCAAGGACAGCTGGCTCCGTGGCAGCTACTTCCTGAGCACCAGCGACAACCGGCGGCAGAGCGTCACCGACGAACAGCTGCTGCAGGGTGCCAGCGTTTCGGCGAACCGGAGCGAGACCGCGAACAGCAGTTCGAACAGCCAGTCTCACCGCGTCAACCTGAACGCCCAGAAGTCGTTCAGCACCTGGAGCCAACTCCGCTTCCGCGGCAACTTCTTCGGCGGCCCGAGCAATTCGGACAACCTCTCGCAGCAGACGACGCTGCTGCCGAATGGCGCCTTCCAGAACAGCGCCACGTCAGCCGTGTCGACCGATGCCGACAACCTTGGCGGCGATGGCCGGGTGACGTACTCGCGTCGTTTCAACCAGGCTGGGCGGACGCTGGTGGCGGAGGCATGGGGTGACCTCAGCAAGCCCAAGCAGCTCTCCAATCTGAACTCGAACACCGACCTCACGGATGGTGCTGGCGGGATCACCGAGCGCGACGTGTTGCAGTCGCAGCGGCGAAACAGCCGGACCTTCACGACCGGACAGCGCCTCGGGCTCACGAACCCGCTGGACAAGCGCGGCACGGTGCTCGAGCTGTTCGGGCAGCATCGCGCGATCTCCGAGACCCAGAACTACGTCGTGAACGACATCGTCGGCGGCACGCAGGTACTGAATACCGACCTGAGCCAGGCGTTCGACCGGACCTATTCGTATCTCAACGGCGGAACGCGCCTCAGCCGCAACACCAAGTCGCTGCGGTGGGTGCTCGGCCTTGAGGCCCAGAAGTCCGATCTCGAAGGGAAGATCATCAATCGGAACGAGTCGATCTCCAACGGCTTCACGAACCTGCTGCCGTCGGCGAACTTCCGTTACCAGGTCAATACGGGAAGCAATTTCTCGGTCAACTACCGGACCTCGACGCGCGACCCGTCGCTCAGTGAACTGCAGCCGTTCGTCGACAACACCAACCCGCTCCGGACCTACGCGGGTAACCCGGACCTGACCCCGCAGTACCAGCATTCGCTGCGGACCGAGTTCCGTCGCTTCGACCAGTTCTCGTTCCGGAGCATCTACCTCTTCGCGAACATGGGTTACAACCGGAACCAGATCGTCAACTCGCGCGACATCGACGCCCAGGGTCGTCAGACCGTGAAGCCGATCAACCTCGGCGACGGCTGGAACAGCAACCTCGGCGGCAGCTATGGCTCGCCGATCCGTGCCCTCGGGCTGCAGGCCGACCTCGACTACAGCTACAACCGGACGAGCGGCTCGGAACTGGTGAATCAGGTCGAGAATGTCAGCCACACCGGCAATCACAGCATCGGGTTCCGCCTGCAGAATCGCTCGAAGCAGATCTTCGACATCAGCGCGGGCGCCAACCTGGATTTCAACTCGGTGAAGTACTCCATCAACACCGCGCTGAACCAGAAGTACGTCAACAAGAACTTCTCTGGCAACGCTACCTGGTATGTGAGCGAGGCGATCTCGGCCAACGCGAGCGCGAACTACACAGTCTATGACCAGAAGATCTTCGGCCCGCGCGACAACATCTTCCTGCTCGGGGCGTCGTTCGGCTACCAGTTCATGGATAACCGGGCCGAACTCCGGATCTCGGGGAGCGACCTGCTGAACCAGAACAACGGTTTCTCGATCACGAGCAGCACCAGCTCGATCCGTGAGTCGCGTACGGCAACGCTTGGGCGCCAGGTGATGCTGCAGGCCAGCTATCAGCTCGGCTCCAACCTTTCGCCGGCGCGCACTGAACGCCGACGGTAGTTCTTCGGAGTTGGGGTAACACTCAGGCCGCGCTGGCCATTGCCAGCGCGGCCTGTGTGTTTTCCAGCCCGAATGGGGGCCGGATGCCCGCCGCGGGAGGCTATTGACACGAATCGTCCCATTAGTCATACTATGACTATGGCATTCAGGCATCCCAGCACCCTCTCGCCGCTCGCCCTCGTCGTCCTTGCGCTCCTCGACGAGGCCCCGATGTACCCCTACCGGATGCAGCAGCTGATCCGGGAGCGCGGTAATGACCAGCTCGTCAACATCCGCAACCGCGCGAGCCTCTACCAGACCATTACTCGCCTCGACCGCGATGGCCTGATCGAGGTTCAGGGCGTCGCGAAGACGGAGCACCGGCCAGAGCGGACCACCTATCAGCTCACCGAACTCGGGCGAACGACGCTGCACTCCTGGTTGCGGGAAATGCTGGGCACCAGGGCCGCCGAGTTTCCGGAGTTCCCGGTGGCGCTCTCCTTCGTGTACCTGCTAGAGCCGGAGGTGGCGCTGGAGGAACTCACGCGGCGGCGCGCTGCCCTGGAAGCCGCACAGCTCCGGTTGGCCGGCATGCTCGCCGAGCATTCCGGCGCGGTGCCGCGACTTTTTCTGCTCGAATCGGAATACCTGAACGCGATCGCGGAGGCCGAACTCGCCTGGTTGCGCGGGATTGCCGCCGATCTCGGGACGGGTCGTCTCGGCTGGAATACCGCGGCGATTCGCGCCCAGTATGCAGACACGGGAGAATCAGGGTCATGACGATTCGTCGCATCGGGCCGGCACTGGCCCTGCTCATCATCTCGCCCCTCATTGCAGAGTTCCTGCTCGGCGATTTCAATATCCGGCAGATTGCCTTCGCGCTGGTCTTCGTCCCGCAGTATGGCGGCGGTGCGTTGCTGGCGCGCGAAGTCACGCGACGCACCAATCGCGGCTGGCCGACGATGCTGTTGCTGGCGCTGGTTTTCGCCCTGATCACCGAGGGGTTTACCAACCAGACTCTCTTCAACCCGAACTACGCCGGTCAGCATCTTCTCGCGTACGGCTTCATCCCTGCGCTCGGCACTTCGCTCCATTTCACGACCTATCTGCTCACGCTTCATGTGGTTTGGAGCCTGGGCAGCTCGATCGCCATCGCCGAGGGGCTCGCCGGGGCGCGCTGGCGCGAACCCTGGCTTCGTCTCCCTGGCCTGCTCGTCTGCAGCTTCCTCTTCCTGATCGGCTGCGCAATGACCACCAGCTTCACCCTGCGCACTTTTCACTTCGTGGCTTCGGTGGGTCAGTTCGCCGCGGTTGGTGTGTGCATCCTGCTGGCCACGGCGGTCGCCTTCCTCGGCTTCCGTTCCAGTGACGATCCCTCAGCGACCTCGACGAGTCGGTTACCATCCGCCGGTGTGGTCCTGGTCGCATCACTGCTGCTCTGTTCGGCGTTCCAGTTCTGGTTCGGCTACGCACCGCGCCACGGTGTGAACGCCGCTTTCGCGCTGCTGAGCCTCATCGGTATCGTGGCATGCTCGCTGGCTCTTTTCGGGAAGTGGTCGCGTCGAGCCGGATGGGGGCCGACCTCTGTGCTCGCAGCGTCGATGGGCGCCGTTCTCACCTACGGCTGGCTCAGCCTGCGACGATTCATCGTCTCCGGCGGCACCTCGCTGGGTGTACCGACAACTCCGATCGATGTCGTCGGTCAGGTTTGTCTGCTGTTCCTGATGCTCGGCCTGGGCTACATCGGCTGGCGGCGGTTGCCGGCGGCTAGATCATCCGGGCGCGAACATTTCGCGAACGAAACCACCTAGCTCGGACCCCGAGCACGCCCGCGAGCGGAAACCCCCGTTACCGTATCAGGACGACCAGGAGCGCTCCGAGGGCGGCGCCCGCACCGATCGACAAGACGTACCCTTTGGTCGTGCAGCCAACGAACCGGTTGCTGACATCCTTGATATCGTTGGCGATCCAGGTGCAGATGCCAGCGCCTGCGGCACCGCCAATGAGCGCGCCGAGGAGCAGGCGACCGGCCGACACGGGAGCAGCGGCGCGGGCATGGCTCGCCCTGTTGGCGAACCCGGGCGCAACAGGGGTTGCACTTCCTTCGGTGGTTCCCCGAATGCGCTCTGCCGCGGGGAGTCCCACGGGAAGTGCGAGACGGAGTGGCGTCAGGCCGACCTGGTGGCCGAGCGCCGTTGGCGGTGCCTGAGCGATGACTCGCGGCGTCGCGACAAGCGATGCCATGGCGACGAGAAGGGCCATTCGCCCGATGAGCAATTTCATACAACCTCCCTCAGCGAGCCGAAAGCCGGCTAACGGCGCCGGTCCGGCTGAATTCGTGGGCATCGGCGATCAGGTCAGTGTAGCCCCTTACGCCGTAGACCAGCGCCAGGTGTCCAGCGGGATCGGCAAAGAGGTATCCCACAGTCGCGCTGTCGGTTGACCGGAGCACGCGCGAGCGACGGGTTGCGGTGCGCAGCCAGAGCGTATCTCCACCGCGATACTGCACTGTGAACCCCGCAGCGATGAGGGAGTCCATCGCCGTGCCGATATGGTACGAGAGGTCATCGAGGGCAGTGGCGAGGCCCGCGTCGGCCGTGAGCGAGTCGTTGGAGACCACGGGGTAGAAGGCAATGAGCGTCGGGCCGTCGACCGCCACCCACGCCGAGTCCGGGACATTCCGGAAGCTTGAGTCGACGGACGTGCTGGCCACTAGCGTATCCTGGCTGCGGACCGCGCGGCTGGTGCCCTCGCACCCGGCCACGCACACCAGCGCGACCAGGACAACGGTGTGCTTCAGGAAGTACCTCTGTCGTTCCGGCCGCCGGGGGATCATGTCTATCGTCGCGTCAGGGTGACTCGCGCGAACGGCTTGAGCACCCCGACACTGTCATTGTCCATATGCCACTCCCAGGCATCCTTCGCGCGCCGATAGACGAAGGTGGTGTGGAAGCTCGGCTTCCCGGCATCGAGAAAGAGGAACGGGAGCGAGTCCCCTGCAACCGCGCCCCGGCCGGTGCCCTCGGGAGGAAATGCTGCGGCAGCGGTGTTGTCCATCCAGAGGCAGGCGTATTCGCCGGACTTGGGATCCCGGCCGAAGATCACCACGGCCTCATATGCTGGCGTGCCGTTGGCGGTGCGCTCACGGGACACCTCGTGCATCTGCACGTATTCGCGACCGAGCATCCACGCGAAGGTCACGTCGTGGACCGTAGCCTGACGCGCGATGGTGCCCCTGAGAACCCACCGCCCGATGAGTCGCGGGAAAAGCGAGTCGGGATGGAGCGCCTGTGCGGAGAGGCCAGCCGGCGTACCGAGGATTGCAAGAACACACATCAGATGCTTGAGCACGTGCCACCTCATAGCGGACTCGTCGACATTACCGGGATTGTCTAGGTGACACCAGCCCGCCAGTACCTGGCTTGGGCCAGCCACGCAGCGCCGATCACTCCGCAGAGAATGCAAGCGAGATGGAGCGCCGGCAAGGCGACGGCACCGTAGAGTGGATTTGCCTGGGTCAGTGGCCTGAAGGGGCGGATGTCCGCGTGCATGATGCCGTCGAGCAGCGAGTGCAGCAGCCCGCCCATGAGTCCACCCCAGAGCGATGGCCGGAGGTGGAACTCATACTGCAGCACGCTGCCGGCGCGCGCGACCGTGCTGCCAAAGCAGCGGCGCCCGACGATGCTGTTCCCCGCTCCAACCACTACGCCGACAACGCCGCCCACCAGAAAGGTGTGCAGGGTCCGATGCACCGGCACCTGCCCCGAGAACAGGTAGTACCCCGATTCGAGGTCGATGACGACTTGCGTCGCAGCATACGCCGCAAATGAAAAGCGACTCGGCGCGACAGCCTTGATCAGCAGGCCCGGACCGAAGTGGTATGGGGTGAATGGCAGTGTCAGTTCTCTCCCGGCCCTGACTCGGCCAGCGCAAACGAAATCTCCTGCGCCCCCTCCCAGAGCAACCTGCGGCCCACCCCGGCGAGGCCTTCTCCCGAATCAACGATCGTCAGAAAATGGTTCCCGGCGAGTTGGCCAACTTTGCTCGAGAACGAAGTCTGTCCGTACGGCACCAGCAGCTCCGCCTCGCTCACTCCCGGCGGGTGCCAGAGGACCTGGCCCGCGGTCGGGTGACTCGTGGCGTTTTCGCTGGGGACGCCGAGATCGTAGTCGCCGAGCGGAATCCAGCCGGCTTCCCCGCTCCACCGCGCCTGAACCAGTTGGCCTGCGAAGGGAAGGCGAGCGAGGAACGCGGCGGCCGTCCGTGGCGCGCGTTCGGATTCGAGCACGGCTGCGAATGAGTGGGAGCCGATGCGAACCGTAAGGAATGTCATCGCGGGTTCCTGTCAAAGTGGCGATGCGCCAGGTTCATCCCGGCGTGCGCTCGCCATCCACACAGCAACGATACCACGTTTCGAGCGCGATCAACCGGAAGAGCTGATCTCGTTCGGAACCATCGGCCTCGAACCGGCTCAGGCACTTGGCGACCGCACCCTCATCGGTCACACCCCGCGCAGTCGTGCGGGGCGAGGTCAGCACCTCACGAATCGCCGGCAGGTGCAACTGCAGCCACCGGCCCACGGGAGTACCGAACCCCACCTTGTCGCGGCGTGCCAGGATTGCCGGCGGCAGGTCGTGTGCAAATGCTCGCCGCATCACGTACTTCGTTCGCGCACCGCGCATTTTCTGGTCGAACGGCAAACCGAACGCGAATTCGACCAGCCGGTGATCGAGAAAAGGCAAGCGTGACTCGACCGAATGCGCCATGCTGATCACATCGCCGTAGTACAGGAGACCTGGGAGAATCCTCAGCGTGGTGTCACGGTACAGCGCCTGAGTGAGCGGGTCTCCGAACGCATCGGGAACCGGCCAGCTCCCCTTGTCGGTGGACGACGCGAAGGCGGGCGACAGAAGCGAGAGTTCGGGCGGCGCCTGAGGCCGTTTCCTGAGATGCAGTGACTCGAGAAGGGGGCGGCCCTCGAGCCGGTTGAGCAGCCGCCATGCGGAAACCATCCGTGCTCCCCTCACGGGAAAGTTCCACGGCCGAAGCGCTTCGAATTCGGCGTGCAGGTAGGGTCGGGCGTAGAGGTCCGGGTAACCAGCGAGCACCTCGTCGGCACCCTGCCCTTCCAGAACCACCGATGCATGGCCCGCGACTGCCTTCAGGAGCGCCCATCGCGCCAGTTCCTGCGAGCGGTGTGGTGGTGCATCCAGGTGGTGCGCGAGGTGGCCGAGGTCGTCGAAAAAGTTGGCCGGCTGGTACTCGACGCAGTGCAGCGGCATCCCTGTTTCTGCGGCGACCAGTGTCGCGTGCTGGCTCTCGTCCTGTTCGAACCCGGGGAATGTCGCCGTGAACGCATGCATCGCTCCGCCCACACCCTGTGATCGGGCCTGCACGGCAATTGAGGAGGAGTCGAGTCCACCGCTGAGCAACAGCGCGATGGGAACATCGGAGCGCAGCCTGACGCGGACTGCGTCACGGAACAGATCGCGGAAGGTGGCCGCGGGATCCCGATAGTCGTACGCTTCCGACTGGTCGGCGCACGACCAGTAACGACTCTCCCGCACACCGTCGCGCGTGATCACCAGATTGTGAGCGGCGGGCACCTGCGCAATCCCGGCAAACGCGCTGCCCCGACCGTCAGGTGACCACGCGAAGGTGAGGTACCGCCTCACGAATGCGGGATCCGGCGTCGGTGGGACCTCACCGCCAGCGAGGATCGCCTTCACTTCGGAGGCGAAGTAGAAGGTGTCGCCGTGCCACGCGATGAAGAGAGGCTTGATGCCGAACCGGTCGCGCGAGCAGAGCAGTTCACCGCGGCGGCTGTCCCAGAGCACGAACGCCCACATCCCGTTGAAGCGCCGGGTACACGCTTCGCCCCACTCCTCATAAGCGTGGACGATCACTTCAGTATCGGTGGCCGAGCGGAAGGTGTGGCCGAGCGACTCGAGTTCGGTGCGCAGCTCGACAAAATTGTGGATGGCGCCGTTGAACACCACGAAGATGTCGCCGCGTTCATTGGCGATCGGCTGCTGCCCCGACGGACCGAGGTCGATGATCGAGAGGCGACGACTGGCCAGCAGCAGGTCGGGAAGGAACGATGCCGCTACCGATCGCCCGGCGGAGGAGCGGCCCGAGGTGGTATCGGCGAGAAGGAAGCCGTGATCGTCGGGACCACGGTGATAGAGCGTCGCGGCCATCCGCTCGACACGGCTGCCGTCGGCAGGATCAGAGCCACGCCGGCGCCACAGTCCCGCAATGCCGCACATGGGATCACCCTCGACTGGCGTTGGCGGTGGCTGACCGGAACCGGTGGCCTATGATAAAGATAGGCCTCGGGCAAACTCCACCCTCCCTTCCACAAATTTCAGTGGCGCCACGTGTAGCCGACAATGGAATAGTGCCCACCCTAAGTCTGCGCGGCGCAACCAAGTCAGGAGGCAAGCTGCTTCCCCGACAGCCACGCCGCCGCCGTCAGGCAGATCGCAATCAGGGCCGAGAACGCGATGGGGATGATAAAGAGATACCGGCAGCTCACTGCGGCGATGGCAGCGAACGAAATGGCGAAGGCCCAGGTCGTGCCGCGCAGCTGCGCCAGGGTCGCGACGGAGAGGCCGCTCAGCTGCCAGGCCAGTATTGCCGCGAAAACGTAATAGACCCCGACCGTGAATCCGGCCGCGAGAAAGAAGTCCCAGTAGCTGCGGTTGAATCCCTGGACCTCGAAGTGAATCGACCGCATCGAGGCGAGCAGCGCGTCGACTCCCCAGGCGGGATCAATCTGATTGAAACTGAGCATGTGGCCGATCGCAAACAGAACCAACAGCACGGCAGCGATACGATAGAGCGAGGATGCCTTCATTCCTGCCTCCGAAGAAACGGGTATCAGAGCGCCGCTACTGAAACCGCACCGGAACGCGGAGTTCCGCCGCATGTTCCGGCAGCCCCGATGGATTGTCCTTGGACAGGATCAGCGTTCCGGTCTTTGAGGCGGGCAGACTGAAGGAGAGTGTCGCCTTGAACGGCACGAATTCCGTGGTCATCCATTCGCCGATTGCATGGGCCGGGGTTGCGGCAATGGTGTCACCCTTGGCATCGAGGAGATAGACGGGAAACGACGCCTCGAAGAACCAGGGGCCCCGCGCCTTCCCTTCCACCGTGAGCGGGCTCGAGAGCAACGCCTCCGGCAGCGGCGTCCGGAGCTCGATGCGGTCCACAATCGCGGCGGGTGCGTGAACAACTTCGCGGTGGCAGCCCATCAGGAGGAGCGCCAGCAGCGGCACCATGATGCTCGCGTGACAGTGACGCACGATACGCACTTCCATTGCCTACACGTGTACCAGCGCGCAGCCAGCATTCTGCGCGCGGGCGAGACCGAAGATTCCCGATGGCACCGCATACGCACCGCGGACGAGATGCGCCCGCAATGTGGTATGGAGCTCGTCGGCCGTCACACCTGCCTTGGCCGCGAGCCGCTTCGCGAGATTGGTCAGCGCGAAATCGCAGACCAGAATGATCGCTCCGCCAGCCTGCAACCCGCCGAGACTGGGCAGCGTCACTCCCGGCGCTGGGTCGGGCGCACGATACCAGAACGGGTTCCGCTCCGCGGGCTGCCCTGTCGCTGGATCCTGGGTCTTGTACTCGACGCCCAGCCCCAGCTTCTGCCACATTGCATCGTCGAGCGCCGCAGGCACCGCCTGGGTGCGGATGTTGATCACGATCCGCGCGTCATAGCGCTGGGCGCCATACGCGGTGGCGCAGTTCGCCAGGTAACGCTCGGCAAGCTCCAGCATGATCGGATCGGCGGGATTCCCCAGCGAGGGCCAGTCGAAGACGGCGCGATCAGTGGCGGGCTTGAGCCGCGCGAGCCAGCTGAGATCCCAGCCTGTCGCCGGAGCGGCGGCAGGCTCGGCCGCAGTCGCAAGCGCCGGAGCAAGCGTGCTACCGAGCGCGGCCGCCGACGCAGCGCGGCCGGCCTGTTTCACGAAATCCCGACGGGACCCCGGCGCATCGTGCATGGTCAGCTCCGTGTGCCATTCCAGTGAGCCCGTCACTTCACCCCGATCCAGTAGCTCACTTTCAGCGCCAGAAAGTTATCCCCGCCCCCGCTCAGCGCATCGATCAGACGGCCGGCATTTACCAGAGTCCCGTAAGGCGTCGCGGTCTGGCGGTTGTTCTGCCAGATCAGATACCCCGTACTTCCCGGGAGCCACTCCCACCGCAGCACCAGGTTCGACCGGAAAGAGAGCCGGTTGAAATCAAGATTGGGCAGCGAGAAGCTCTGGGCCCCATCGGTCACGGTATAGGAGCTGTCGGAGTTGCGGACAATCGCAGTGCCGGTTCCCGCCTCCCCGTATCCGCGCAGCTGGCGACTCCGCGGCGCCGAGAGCTCGCCGAACTTCGAGTACTTGCCGCTCGCGGCAAACGGTTCCGCGTATGCCTCCACCGTGAAGTTGGGTGTGACGGCATAGTTGAGCCGGAATCGCGCCGAGAGCTGACTCCGGTCGACAAAGGCAAAGGTGTAGCGGCTGCCGAAGGTCGCCGCCGAGCCGCCGCTCTTGGTGGTGACGTACTGCCTGGCGTCGGCCGATCGCGTATACGTCGGATCCACTGACGCCTGCCAGCGCGCACCGGGGCGCACACTGAACGTTGATCGCGCAGTCCACGACCAGCCGCCGAGTTCGTCGTCGGTGTGGGCGAGGTTGACGCTCCAGGTCACCGGAATGTTCGGCCGGCTGTTGAAGCCGCTGGAGAGACTATACGAGTTCGGGGTTCCCATCAGCGGGCCGCCGCGAGTGAGGACATCGCTCAGGGAGCGAATGTTGTAGGCAAAGTTGAGCGACGCCCGCGTGAAGTTGTTGAAGGTGAGGCTGGTGTTGAGGCCGAGGTTGGAGTACTGGCGGATGCCGCCGAAGTTCCATCCCGCGCGCGTGGCCCAGTTGAGACTGTAGAAGCGGTAGGACTTCTTCGGCCTCGCATTGCGCACGCCGAAGTCGGCGTTGAAGTCGATGTCGTCGGCGGTCTGCATCCGGCCAAGATCGTTGATCTCGAAGCCGGGAGAACGGGCGATGAGCTGGATGCCCCAGAACGAATAGCCGGCGTTCTTGTCGTGGCGCAGCGACGCGGTGTAACCGCTGAGCGAGGTCCGGCCCGGGTTGAACCGGATGTGATCCTGATCGGGTCGCTGGAAATAGTGGGCGCTGCCGCGCTGCAATCGCGCGATGGCCGTCGAGTCTCCTTCGACATAACTCGCCCCGACAAAGCCGGTGAACTCGTACTTCCCCTGCTGTGATCGGAGCTTGAAGTCCATGCCCCCGGCGAAGGCATCGCGGGAGAGGATGTCCTGCAGACCGCCACGCTCGTCGACAAAATGGTGCGC
This sequence comes from Gemmatimonadota bacterium, assembly GCA_040388535.1. NCBI lineage: Bacteria > Pseudomonadati > Gemmatimonadota > Gemmatimonadota bacterium. Next base: position 52,544 of record JAZKBR010000007.1, read on the forward strand.
GTGGGTAAGGTTGATCCCCGCGTTCGACTGCTGCTTGCCGAAGTCCTGCTGCAGCCGCACCACGGCGAAGGAGCTTGCCGGCTCGACGGCGACCGCATCAATCCGGTCGGCGAGCGAATCGTAGGAGCGCGCGTGCTCCATCGGCGTCACGGCCGCGAGCACGCCGACGGAGAGCCCGGACTTGAGCCGCCCCGTCACCTTGGCGGCCGAGAGAATGTCGGTGTTGACCGGCTGATCGATGAAGTCGCCGCTGGTGCTGCCTCGCGGTGGTGCCCCGATGCGCCGACTGTAGAAGTAGACTGGCCGGTTGATGAAATTCTGCGCCAGGCCGGCAAGGGCTTCGGCCCCCTCGGTGAAGAACGGCCGCCGTTCGGTGAACACGGTCTCGAACGCCGTCAAGTTGACGTCCGCCGGATCGGCTTCGACCTGGCCGAAGTCCGGCATCACGGTCGCGTTGAGAGTCAGGTTGGGGCCCAGCCCCATCTTGAGATCACCGCCGACACGACCAGTAGCCTTCTGCTCGAACGGGTTGGCCGGATTGGCGTTGGCACGGTAGGTCAGCCCGCCCGTGACGTAGGGGAGCAATTCCAGCCGTCGCGACGTGGGGATCCCGCTGATGCCATCGAGCTGCCCGAACTGCGAGAAGAAACCCGCCACGTCGCGCGGGATCAGGACCCAGGTGTTCCGTTCGTTCTTGTCGGGGAGATTGCGCGTGAGCTGCAGTCCCCAGACCTGGCCCTCGCCAGCGTTGAAGCGCAACTGCGAGAACGGAATCCGCATTTCGGCAGACCACCCCTGATCATCGACGCGGGAGTGCGCGCTCCAGACCGGATCGTACTGCGCTTCCCGCCCGCCTTCCTGATCCTGCGGATGATAGAAGTCGCCGCGTACGCCGCCGGAGTTGATCGAGAAGGAGTATCCGGTCTGCCTGTCATGGTACGGGTCGAGCGACACCGTGAAGACTTCGGCATCGCTATCGGAGTCGCGCCGGCTGATCGATCGGCGAATCGCCCTGGCGTCCGGCCGGAGCATCCGCGCTGCGATGTAGAGCGCGTCGTTGTCGTAGAGCAACCGGACCTGCGTCACCACCGTGGGCGCCTTCCCCTCATCGGGATCTTTCTGCACAAAATCCGAGATGACGGGCGCCGCGGCCCAGGCCGCGTCATTGAGGACGCCATCGATCTGTGGCGGCGCCCCCGTGAGCCGCGAGGCTCGAGTGGACTTGCGCGGCGATTGCGCGACGAGAGCGTGCGCTGCGGCCACCAGAAGGAAGGCGGTCAGGGCGCAGCGCGTGATGAAAGACGAAATGGTCAGGGTGGTCTGCCTTGAGTTTTTCAGGGTGAGAATCAGCGCGTCAGGGGGCAAAAGTGGCTCGAAACCGGGAGTCCGGAAAGGGGCCCCTTGATACTTAGGCCTTTACAGAAGTATTCCCGGCTGATAGACTCCCCTGAGGACGATCGGACCACCCCAGCCACTGGACGGTGTCGGACATGGTTCAAGCCGCAGTCACTGACGACGTGTTTCACGCCCTCTCCAACCCGACTCGGCGCAAAGTCCTCGAACGACTCTCGGCGGGGCCGGCCACCGTGAGCGACCTGGCGGCGCCGTTCGATATGCAGTTGCCGTCGTTCGTGCAGCACCTCTCGGTCCTCGAAGCGAGCCGCCTGGTGAAGTCACACAAGCGCGGCCGGGTGCGGACCTATGAGCTCGCGCCCGAACGCTTCAAGGTCGCCGAAGAGTGGCTCGTCGCGCGTCGCAAGGAATGGGAAGCCCGGCTCGACCGGTTCGACCAGCACGTCAAACACCTCAAGGAAAAGGAATCCAGGTCATGAGCAACCAGTTCGCCTTCAATCCCGCACGCGATTTCGCCATCGAACGCTTCATCGACGCGCCCCCGCGGCTCGTCTGGGAGGCGCTGACGCAACCGGAGCATATCAAGGAGTGGTATATGCCCAAGGCCTGGGGGCGCGTGGCACGGGCCGAAATGGAGTTGCGACCGGGCGGCATCTTCGCCATCGACATTGCTGTCGGTGACGGCCCCGATATCCCCAACCTCGGCTGCGTCCTCGACGTCGTGCCGATGGAACGCCTGGTCTGGACCTCGATGCTCTTCCCCGGCTATCGCCCGGCCGTCTTCGACGATGTGCCGATCACCGGAATCATGACGATGAACGCTGAGGGCACCGGGACCCGCTACGTCTTCACGGCATTGCATCGGAACGAAGCAGACTTCGAGACCAACAAGACGTCGGGCTTCTATGAGGGGACCGAGATCGCCGTGGATCAGTTCGTGGGGCATGTGATGGCGATGAAGTAGCGCCCGCCGCGCTACCTCGAGGTAACGGCCGAAGCGAGCCGAAGGCTTCGAAAGGCTTCGGCAAGGGCGTCTGGCTGGTGAGAAGCATTCAATCCGCTCGGATTGGGCAAGACCCAGAGCCGGGCGCCCGAGATGAGTTCCGGCTGATGCCCTGGCGTGGCGGCCGGTTTCGCAAAGGCGATCCGGTAGGCACTGATGCCAAGGATGGCGACCCAGCGGGGCTGGTATCTGGCCACCTTGCGCTGCAGCCGACGGCGCCCGGCGACAAGTTCCTCCCGCGTCAGCTCATCGGCACCGGCCGAAGCGCGGGCGACGAGGTCAGTCAGCCCGAGTCCGAGTTCCAGTAGTTCCCCGCTCTCCTCGGGCAACAGGAGACGGCGGGTGAAGCCCGATGCGTGCATCGCCTTCCAGAAGCGATTGCCGGGGCGGGCGAAGTGCTGGCCGAGCGCCGCCGAGTAGAGCCCCGGGTTGGTGCCGCAAAAGAGCACCCTCAGGTTGGGCGCGATCAGGTCGGGTAGCCGGCGGTGGACTGCTGCCTGAAGTTCTGCTTTGGTGGGTCGGCGACGTTCTGCCACGGCCATCCTCCTCACGCTCCGCCTGCAATGAGCCCGCATGATGTGACGCCACCGGCGTTAGTCGGGTCCCCTCGGAGATACGATACATACCGCCGCAGACCCGTCCTCTGGAGCCATCATGTTCTCGAATCGCCCTTCATGGAAGAATCTTGCTGTTCGCGGTGCGATGGCCGCAACCGCCGCCCTCGCCCTCGGCTGCTCTTCCAGCCCAACGGACCAACGGATGAGACACACCAGCCCCCCACCGGCGATTCGTTCCTGTTGACGCCGGGACAGGTCTCGGCGCTCGACAGTGTGGGCCAGGTGGTCGTCGGGGCGAATCCCGGGAATAGTTCGCTCAAGTCACTGCTCGATTCCACGTTCCAGGTACTGACGGCCGGAATCACCGCGACGCGAATCAACGTCACCACCGATCTCACGACGGCACCGCTCTACTTCGTCGGCATCCACCGGGTCATCGAGCGCGCGACCGGGTCGTTCTCGACCTGGAACGTCGTGGGGATGGACGACCCCCAGGCGCTGACCAGTGTGATGGAAGTAAGCGGCTTCGCGCAGAACCAGACGGCGACGGCGCCCACCACGGTGTCTGGGCCCATCGGCACTGGCGCGGTCAACGCGCTCTTCCTCAACGTCGCGAACGGCGGTGCGGTGACGCAGTGGAACGGCAACAACGGCACCATCTCCTTCACGTCAGATGCGCCGACCAGCGCCTGCCCAGTGCCCAATCCGTCGGCGAACATGACCTGCACCATCGAGACGATGCACGTGCGCTTTGACGTGACCGCTGGCGGTGGCGCGACGACGCGTCACGCCGCGATTGCAACCGATGTGGCGATTCCGACGATGCGGCTCACCTACACGGGGCCGTGAGCCGGCCTACCCCCGACGCTTGCTCGCAGTTGTCGCACGAACCACCACCGACCCGATGCCGGTGGTGGGGTACGGGAGCTTGTTGCGTGCGATGGCGGCCTCGATCAGCGCCGTGACTGCCGGCTGAGTGAGCGTCGAGGCACCCTCCACCACAATCCATCGCGTCGTTGCCGCCCCGTTCAGTAATTTCTGGGGATCCGGCAACCCCTTCCCACTCAGGTAGAGCCTGATTTCGTCCGCGCTTGCGCGGATGGCAACCACGCCATCCTTCCCTTGCCCGTTCGGCGTGAAGCTGAGCACGACACTGTCGGCGTATTCGTAAACCAGTTCCTGCGACGTAGGAAGTCTTTTCTGCACGAACTTCCGTACCGCGGCCGCGAGCCTTTGATGGTCGGGAGCGATCCTGGCGAGGAGCGCCTTCAATTCGGCCTCGGCCGCGCGTCGCTCTGCTGGGGATTGGGGAGTTGGGACTGCAGGACTCATGGAGTGGTGCTCCGCGTGAGATGATGCGGTGCCTTGGCGGGACGCCGAACTGGTCGTCGTCCCGCCCTGAAGCATACTGCACTCCATTTCTTACCGCCGCAGCGGCACCAGACTCATCAGGCTCTCTACCAACGCCTGCGTCGCGGGCCCCTGCTCCGTGTTCGAGAGCAGGTAGACCTCGTCGCCCGCCCCATTCGCGGTGCGGGTGAAGATGAAGCCGCGGTCGGAGCCCCCGACCACCGAGCCGAGGCGATTGACCGGGTGGTGATCCGCGAAGAGTGCACCGCGCGCCATGCCGTCGTAGTAGCGGCGCAGGTCATCAAGGGTCGAGAACATCCCGCCACTCCCCATCACCAGCCAGGAGACCGGGCCCCACTTGGGCGGGATATTCGGGGTGCCCTGGCTCCTGGTGCCGTAGCCTGGCGCAAATTCGTGGTCGGCAAGGCCGAGCGATTCGCCGTAGAACCCCGTCCGGGTCATACCCAGCGGCTTCAGGATCTCGGAGCGCACGAATTCGGGATAGCTCTTGCCACTCACCGACTCGATGATGGCCGCGAGCAGCGCGAACGACGAGTGCGATGGTTGCCGCTGCGCTCCCGGCGCGAACAGCAGGGGCTGCGTGAGAATGCGGCGCAGTGCAGTCGCGCGATCGATGTAGGTCAGGTCGGGATCGGCATCGCCCTCACGATGATGGAAGTTCGGCAGCCCGGAGCGGCCCTCGAGAATCATCCGGATGGTCATCGGTGCCTTGTCGGCGGGGACATCCGGCAAGTACTTCGCGATCGACTCGTCGAGGCCGAGGCGGCCACGTTCGATCAGCAGGCTGGCGGCAGTCATCGTGAAATCGATCGGGGTCGAGCCGATGCAGTAGATCAGGTTTGGAGTCGTTCGTGCCCCGGACGTGCGATCGGCGATGCCGAAGGTCGTCCGGGTGGCATCCTGTCCGGCCCTGTGGGCATAGATCTGCCCCGCCACACCAGCGGCCTCCGCTTCACGCAGCCGCGCGGCCAACCCGTCCCAGGTCAGCGGTGGAGCAGCGGGCGGACGGTCGGCGGCACCCATGGCACGGAGATGAAGCGTCGCGATGCCGAATGGCGTCGCGTTTTCCATGGTGAAGTCCACCATCACGCCCGGTGAGCCTGGACCTTCGAGCTGGATATGGACGCCCGACGCATCCTCATTGGCGCGGACGTTGCCCGCGGCGGCCGCGGCCTCGCGCACCTGACCCAGAAGCGCTCGCCGCTCTGCGGGGGTGGTCGACTTGAGGTAGGCCGCACTGAAGTGCTGCCGGTCGAAGAGCGTCATCGCCGAGTCGAGGGAGATGCTGCCAACTCCGAAAAGCGCGCGGACGTGGAAGGGCCGCGCATCGGCGCGAGTCGCCGGGGGGTAGCTGATCTGTTTCGGAGGCGCCGGCTGCTCGGTCGGCCCTGCTTTCACCGGTTGTGCGAGCTCGAGCCGGGTGACCTTACCGCCGTCGCCGAGCGCGAGGCGGACCTTCACCCCTTGTTCACCGCCGAGCATGAGGATGAGCACATCATCGTCGCCGCGCTCCACGCCGACGCCGTCGAGATGGCCGCGGGCTGCGTCGCGCAGCGAGCGGAGATGTCGGGTGAGCGCGTCGCCCGCGAAGCTGGTCCGGTACGATGGCGCGAGATGATCGGCGGCGAACGTGGCGAGCGACGCATCGTCCGAAGCGCGGAGCATCGCGAGGACGCCGTCGATCGCGGCGCGGACCTCGGGCGGTGGACCGTCTTGCGCCGCTGCCGGGGCCGTGGCAAGGATGGTGCAGAGACCGGCGAGAAGTGTGAGTCTGCGTTTGAACATTGTTGCTGCCTCACCGCGTGCGGGACGTTGCCAAGAGCGAACGTCACGCAAGCTAGGGCGCGCGAGTTAAGACGGTGTGAAGATGCGGTGGGTGTACCGGACCCGCAGTTACGGCTGGTAGGCTCGCGCCCGCTTTACGCCTGCTTTCGCCTGAACAACTGCAAAGCTGTCAACGCGAATGCGCAGTGAGAGGTCAGCAATGTTCGCGGTCAAGGCCAGGTAGTCACGCGGAAAGCCGAATTGTGGGTCGAGCTGAAGCCGATCCACGATGCGACCAGGATCAACAAGGTCTCGTTCGACAAACGCGAAGAGGGAATCGATCGTCGTGAGCTGGGGAATTCCATCCGCCGGCCGGCCGGTGGCCCGACCAACAATCTTGCCGTTCCTGACAACTACCAGTAGGAGCGGTGTCGTCGAGTCCGGTTCCTCGAAGCAGAAGCATTCCTGGTGTGCCTGGATCTGGTACTCGATCACACCGGCAGCAGCCCAGCGCCGCCGCCCGGCGGCGAGCGAGTCCAGATAGCGCTGGCGCACGCGGAGCACGGCAGGCGTTCGGGCCTCAGCGGCGACGGTGGAATCCCGGACGTGCTCAGGCAGGAGGGTACTGACCTGCGCGTGGAGGGGTCCGCCCACAAGCAAGCCGGCGAAGGCGAGCGTGAGCTTGGTGACCACGCGGCTCACGGTTTCGACTCCGGTCGCATGAGCGTCCGATCGATGGCATCCATCACGACACCGATCCGTTCGCGCGCCTTGCGTGTCGACGATACCCAGTAGCGACGTGCGACAGTGAGGATGCTGGTGACTCCAGCGATGAAACCGCCAATCCCAAGCGCCGGAGCCACAGGGTACAGCGCGAAGGTCGCAATGATCACTGTGAAGAAGATCAGGATTCCGGAGATCAGCGCGACCATGCCGAGGGTGCCGCGGCGGTCGAGGACGACGGACACGCCGACATCACTCTCGTCGGGGCGTGCGGTGACGCTGAGTGGTTGGGTGTCGCCACCGTCGTGCCAGGTCATGCCTACTGCACTGGAGTGCCCGACATCCTGCCGGCCAGCGAGACTCGAGCCGACACGAACGGCTGACAGCAGCCGAGCCGCTGTCGTGTCGTCGAGCATGACGGGGAAACGGGTCTGGCGTTCGTGCCGCATCGGTCCACCGATCAGCCGTTCGAACGGAGAGAGCGCGACCGTGGTGGCGAGCATCCGTGCCGCGCGCTCGACGAGCGCGGGGTCGAAGCCGACCTGCGCAGCCGCGGCCTTCATTTCGGTGAGCGTCAGCCCGGTAGATGATGGGAGCGCTGGCTCCGCCTGCCGCCCCAGTTCCGCCGCCTTCCGCAGCACGAGCGCGAACTCTTCGTCGCTGTAGATCCGTGGACCATCGGACATCAGGAACCCCGGCGCCGCAGGACGACGTGCGTGGCCTTCTCCGACGGTACCAGTTCCACGCATTCGTATCCCAGAGCGCGCGAATCGACGCCTTCGAAGAGCCGTTCTCCTGTGCCAAGTAGCACCGGCGCAATCGCGAAGTGCATCTCATCGATGAGGCCGGTTCGAAGATATTGCCGAATGGTGTTCGCGCCGCCGCCGATGCGCACATCCTTGTTCCCGGCCGCCTCGCGTGCCCGCTCGAGCGCCTCGTGAATGCCGCCGGTGATGAAATGGAAGGTGGTGCCGCCTGCCATCTCGATGGATGCGCGAGGGTGATGCGTCAGGATGAAGGTCGGCACGTGATACGGTGGGTCGTCGCCCCACCACCCTTTCCAGTTCAGGTCCGCCCAGGGCCCGCGATCGGGGGAAAACATGTTCCGCCCGAGGATCCAGGAGCCGATGTTCTCGAAGCCACGCGCGGCGAAGTCGTCGTCGACGCCGGTGGTACCGTCGTCCTTGCCGAAGAGCATCCGCTGGAAGGTGCGGGTTGGAAAGACCCACTGGTGGAGATCTGTCCCGCCGAGCCCAAGCGGATTGTTGAGGCTCTGCTGAGGGCCGGCTCCATAGCCGTCGAGCGAGATGGAGAAGCTTGCGACGCGGACTCGTGACATGTGATTCCACTCCGTGCGGCCACCAGATGGGCGACTTCGAGGTTAGCTGTCCTCCGACAGGGCGAAATCTACTGCGGCCGCCGCGTGTATCTGAGTAGTGTCGAAGACTGGTACGGTGGTATCGGCGGCTGAAAGCAGCAATGGCAGCTCGGTGCAGCCCAACACGATCCCCTCCGCGCCCTCGGCGATGAGTTCATCGATGATCGTCAGGTAGGCGGCTTTCGTTTTCGGCAGGCAGACGCCTGTGCCCAGCTCGTCGCGGATGGTCCGCTGGATGAAGTCCCGGGTCTCCTGGCGGCCAGGCACCATTGCCTCGATCCCGGCATGGCGCAGTCGTTCACGGTAGAACGGCAGTTCCATCGTGAACTTTGTGCCAAGCAAGCCCACTCGGGTCAGCCCACGGGCGGTGATCGCTGAAGCTGTCGCGGAGACAATATGGATCAGCGGCACCGACAGCTCCTGCTCGAGCCGATCGGAGACGGCGTGCGCGGTATTGGCACAGAGGACGATCCCCTCGGCCCCGGCCCCGGTCAGGGTGGCGCAGGCATCAGCCAGGAGCCGATAGGTGGCGTCCCAATTGCCAGCCGTATTGTTCCGCGTGAAGTCGTCGAAGTTCAGCGACTCGATGACGCACTGGGCGAAGGTGAGGCCGCCGCAGCGCGCATTGATGCCTTGATTGATCAGGCGGTAGTAGTCGATCGTGGAGACCCAGCTGATTCCGCCTACCAGGCCGAGCTTCTTCATCGCCTTCTCCGCAGGGTTTGGGTCGCTATTCAGGGACTCCCCGATCAATGCGCAAACGGCGGTTGAATGGCGACATCACCCCTCCCGACGCCGAGCCCGCAACTTCGAGAGTGTTGTCTTCAGGTAGCTACGGTATCCTGCCGGGCTCATCCATCCCTCCGGCGTCTGGACGCGGCGTAACTGACTCGGCGACAATACCAGGAACTGGTTGCTCGCGCTGGTGGTGCGGCGGACACGGACGCGCCATTGCAGAGCAACGCGCTCACGCACCCGGCCTATTCGGCCGTCCGGCACCCGCACGCAGTCGCCAACGGTGAATCTCGCAGCCATCAGCTATCCCCGGTGATGCGCTCGCGCTGACTCAGGTTTGATCCTTGCCGGACCGCACCACCCGAACGGTCACAGAAAGCTGCCCGACATGGCGCATCGCGTGCTCTGCCCCATGCACGAGGCAGCCAATGACCGTGGAGGGGAGCTGGGCCCGCCCTACCCCGCGGAAGTCGCCGAGTGTGGTGACATCGATGCCGCGAAGCTCAGCAACGGCCGCGTCGACTCGCGCAGACAGTACACCCAGCGCTGTCGCGACGTCGGCAGTGAGAAGCTCCTGACCCTCCAACGGAATCGACGCCAATTGCTCTGCCGAGAGTGCGTTGCCGCGGGCGTAGGTGAAGAGGCGATCGATGACGCCGGCCATATGGCGCACGTGAAATGCGGCGGAGGCCACGCCAGCGGGGCGGGCGTTCCATTCCTCCTCCGTCAACGGCTCCACGATCTCGCCGACACTCTCGCGCACTTGCAGCAGGATGTGCGCAACTGGCTGCAGGACGGCAGGGACCCCTTCGACCGGGCCACGCTGCCACCACTCGGTATTTGCCATGTCTCCTGGACTCCCCTGTGCTGGCCAGCCGACCATGTCATGTGCCACAGCGCGCTAACGACAGAAACCTACCTCGCAGCCGGCCTGGCAAAGGTTCCTGCGCCATGTGTTCACACGGCGCCTCGACCGCGTCCCCGCGAGTGGATGCCGGATGACAATGCGCCTCAACCAGGATAGCGAATCATGAGCAAGGACCAGAGCGGCTACAAGCACAGCGCCAGCGACAAGGCGCTCGATGCCGCAGCCGAATCAGACAAGGCCCCCACCGAGGCCAAGTCGCATAACCACCCCGGGCACGACCCCGAAGAAATTGCCAAGCACGACGACAAGGGTAAGGACCGGATGTTCGAGGGCCGCGAGCAGCACGATGATGCCGACATGAAGAGCGAGAAGAATCGACTGACCAAGGATCTGGCGCGCCACGATCATCCGGTCGAGGGCGAGGATGCAGTCACCGAGTCGAACATGCACGTGAAGCACAAGGAGTGAGTCAGCTGGGAAGCGTCTAGGTCCCGATTATCTCGTTGAGCCCTTCGACGACGGTTGCGAGTTCTTCTGGTGATACCTTCGCAAGCCGTTTGCCGATACGTTCCACCGAGAGAGTGCGAATCTGACTGATCTTGACCCAGGATTGCTTCGGCAGCGTGGAGGAAGCGAGTTCAAGGGTCAGCGGGAAACCCGCTCGCTGCGGCTGGCTGGTCAGCGCTAGGGCGATGACCGTGCCCGACCGTTCGTTGAAGACATCCTGGCTGAGAATCAGGACCGGACGCAAGCCGGCTTGCTCCCGACCGCGACCTGGGTCGAGGTCGGCCCATCGAATCTCGCCTCTCAGTATGCGGGCCATGCGCCCACATCCGCGCCGAGGCCTTCTTCAGCGAGTGCCTGCTCGGACGCCGGATCGAGCTTTGCACATTCGGCCGCGAGTCGATGCTGTTCCAGGCGATCGAGTTTCTCCAGGACTGCGGCTTCGATCGCCTGGCTGCGGTTCGGGTAGAACCCTCCCTGCACCATGCGGTCGAGCCGAGTCAGCACCGGCTCGTCGAGTGTGACGGCAATCTTCGCTTTGGCCATGGCCTCCTCCCTGGTATGATGATATGTCATACCAGCGGACGACCGCAAGCCGGTGCAACAAACCCGGTATTTCTCAACGAATGGGCCATGGTTCGAAAGATGGCTTGGGACGCGCGTATCGCTTGGTACTTCGAAACGGCACGTGAACACTTCCGCTACAACGCCGACCTCAATCGTTCGCCTAGCTTGGCCAAGTCTGTCCCCACCTCCAGGAGCAGGCGCGCACCGTCGCCGACCTCCTGGCTTATCACGGCGTACCAGAGATGCAACGGGCCGACCCCCGGGCGGCGGCGGGAATCTGCTTCGCGCGTCGCCACGTTGAACGCCACCTCGGCCTCTGCGTCTCTGTGCAGTTCCTCACCGAGAAGCGGGTCGAGGTCGGGCAGTAGCCTGCTACCCATCCGGGTGCGCAAGAGCGGCATATCCGCGTCAGTGCCAAACAGGAACTGGAGGAATATTCCCTCCTGTACCCTGAGCACGCCGATGAGGATGTTCTCGACGATAATCGACCCCTGCCCCTGGCGTGCGGCGTCATCGGCAGCGAGTTGCAGCACACGGGTCGCCATCTCGTTCATCGGAGGTGGCGATGGCCGGGTCGCGTCGAGCGCCGCCTGAATTTCTTCGAGCGGACCCGCACTACAGATCGCGAGCAGCTGTCGGACCGACTCCTGCCTCGGATCGTGCAGGTTCTTGACAAGCGACCTGGCAGCCGCGCGCGCGGAGCCGTGATTCGGCCATTCCCGGTCGAGGTCGGCGCCGCGGCTGACGAGATACTCGGCGAGCGACACTGTCAGGTTCTCCACGGCATCGAGAATCAACGGCCATCCAAATGGTGAATAGTCCACACAGAATCCTGCTGCGAGCAGGGCATCCATCGACGCCCACCGCTGATTCCATCCGGCGATCTGGAACGCCTCGTACATGATCTCGAGATCATCGGCGTCATGCAGCGGCGGCGGGTAGCCCGTCGGGCTGGCCAGTGCCATCAGGTCCGGTCGATTGAGGCGCCCTTCGGCAGTCAGCCGCCCCCGCCCCGCCGTGAAACGACGGATACCCGCGACATCACCGAGGCCCGCTGCGATCCAGAGTCCCGACCGAGGAGTCACCCGGGCAGCGATCAGGTCGACGGCGGCGGGATTTCGGTAGCGAACGATGGCGTATTCGAGGATCGGGATACCGCTGGGGGGCAGCCAATCCGGGTCGGCGCCGCGATCGAGGTACCAGCGCACGGTCTCCGCCGGCATCGGGCGAGCCGGAAACCCGCCGTCGTGAGGCCAGCCGAGGAGGAGCTCATTGAGGTCATGCTGGAGGTCGAGGCCGCGGGCAGCAAGCAGTTCGGTGACGTGCCGGGCGTCGGGGGTTGTCGCGTCGCGCTCAGCCCGAAGCGCCTTCGGTCCGAGGGTATTGCGCCATTCACGGTCGGCGATCGATGGGGTGAGCACTTCTGGGTGCGCATCGAGCAGGGCCGTCAGCCCAGCGATGTCATGATGCTTCACCGCGTGCGCAGCGCGCGCCAATGGAGTGTTCGCAAGGTCCCATACGTGGTCACCGCCACCCGGTCGTGGGTCCTGCCCGCGAAGGATGAGTTCATCCCAGCTGGCCCGCCGGCGTTGGCGCGCCACTACCAGCCGAGCCTCGTCGTCGGTGATGGGTGTCGCGAGAATCTCTCCGATCGGCCGCGCAAAGAAGCGTGGAACGAAATGCGCGAACTGCCGCGCCACCAGCGGATTGCCACCCTGATGCCCGCGCACCACCTGCTGGGCAAAGGATTCCAATCGGTCGACCCCGTAGTTGTCGACGTTATAGCGCGGGGCGTTCCGATGCCTTTCCAGCTCCTCGAAATACTCCACCATTCGGGGCCAGCTCGTGAAGCCGTACTCTCTCGCAATCACATGCTGTGCGTCGGCAAGCTTCAGCTGACCTGGGCCGTGGTCGCGCAGGGAGGCGGGATGCGTCGTCCCCACGCGAGTGAGCGCCGCGGCGTCGCCAGCGTGTAGCTGCTTGAGGAACGCCTTGGCGTTCTTCCGTTCGTACTCGAGACTGGGATTGTTCGGGAGGGGGCGCGAGCTGACCGGGATGGGGTCGCGCGAGCCGGGGGTGCGGCGGGTGCCGGACATGGGATCTCCTTTCGTGGTGACCCGTGTCCGCCAGGTGGGTCCGAAAAGAGAGAGTTGTCGGGGCCCTGCGTTGCTGGGACTACATCGGAGGGGACCATCCCTTCCCGCGGACCGGGGGCGCTCCGACGGGCGCCTGGATCCAAGCTAGCACGGAAATTCGGAGGGCGAAAGCGTGGTGGCGCCTACCACTTCCGCAGCACCCACGTCGTCATCGCTCTCATATTCTGCACCACTGTCGTCTTGATCGGGTCGACGAGCTCGGCGCCGAGCTCCTGCGTCACCTGCATCAACATCGCCTCGTCGACCAGATATCGCTCGCTGCCGTCGGCCACCGCGTACCAGCGATCGTGCAGACGTCGGACGAGCCCTTCAGCGCCAATGGTGGATGCGAGCCGACAGAAGAAGAGCCCTCCCGGCTTGAGTGCCCGCCAGCAGCCGTGCAGCATCGCCTGGAAATGTTCGTCGTCTCGCGCGAAGTGCAGGACGGTGTTGATGATGACCACGTCGGCGAAGCGATCCGGGAACGAATGTGCTTCGACGGCCTCGACCCGGAAATTGTCAGCCGGCAGGTGCGGCGCGAGCCGGCGGACGGCGTCGATCGCCTGGCGGTCGGGATCGACGCCGAATACCTGGTACCCTTCGCGGAGCAGGTACACGATGTTCCGGCCGGTGCCACAGCCGGCGTCGAAGATCGTCATCCCCTGCGAGACATTGCCACGCAGGAGCTGATCGAAGAGGTAGATGTCGATCGCGCCAAACTGCTCCTTGAGCGTGGGCACCCGCTCAACGCCTCGGAGTGTCGTAGACGGCCACGCTCTGGACACCGTCCGCATCCGTCCGCAGCACCAGCACCTGTTGATCGTTGCCGCCGAGGACCTTTGCGGTAGCAGGCAGCGCAACCCGCCCGATGAGGGTCTCATGCCGCGCATCCACGATCCACCACGACGCGAGCGAGTCCTGCGGCTGCCGGAACTCCTGGAACCAGACATTGCTACCTACAGCGACCGCGCGTTGCGCAACACCCTGCCGCTCCACCATCGGGAAATCCGACCCGAACATCAGGCGGATCTTCCGCACCCATTGCGGGTCGGGAGCCTTCTCGGCGGCAATCATCGCATCCCCATAGACCTTCGCGCGTTCGCGCCCGGTCACGGGCTTGATCGGCAGGGTGACACTGCCGCGAGTTCCGTCGGCGTGCAGGAGCGCGACGCGCGCTTCACCCAGCGTGAGTAGCGCGATCTTTCCCGCTGCCGATTCAACGAGAGACTCCCCCAGGAACGGGGTCGCGTACGAGGCCGAGCCGCTCTTCTCGCCGTAGAAATAACTGTAGGTCCACGGATGCTGGCCGAGAGAGGTGCGAGTCGTGCCGTCGGCGGCGAAGAGCGCGACGGTGTTGAGATAAACGCCGTTCCGCGGTTGCTTGTCGTAGACGCGCACCGTCGCGACGTAGCCCGAAGGCGACTTGATCGACTCGAGCGAGACCAGACCTTTCAGACCTGGAGGCGCCTCAGGAGAAAACGACCGGATCACCGTGCCGTCGGCTCGCCAGAGCGTGATCCGAAGCAGGAGCCCGTCCCAGGTGACGATGGTGTCGCCGAACGTGGTGAGCCGGTCGAGGCCACCAAAGTCACCCGGCCCCGCCCCGGCCCGGCCGAAGCGCTTGTCCACTGTTCCGCGTCGATTCAGGATGACCACGTTCGATGTGCCGGCATTCGCGATGGCGATGCGACCGTCCGGCAGGAGGCCGGCACCGCGGACCCGGTCGAGCTCAAGCTGGTCGGTGGTGAACCGCGGCTTGCCGAGAGTGAGGGTGGGCGCGCCGCCCTGACCTGCGAGTGCAACCGGGATCGCCATCAGGAGACCGGTCACGAGATGCCGAATGGCCCGCACGAAGCTCTCCGTTGACAGGGAGTACGTCCTCTGTTTCTGCTGCGCCGCTAGCGCCGCGCGAGCCAGGTGAGCACCGCCGTCTGCAGCGCGATGCGCTTGTCGGACCAGGAGTGATCGGTCGGCTGATGCACCGTCGTGACGCGGGTATTTCCCAGTGCACGCATGCGCTTCACGAGCGGATCAGTGTGCGCCGCCAGCCCGTCGTCGGACGTCAACACCAGCATCGGGAGATGAGCCAGGCCTTGAGGTGCAGTATCGAATCGCCAGCGTGCCGCACCGGCATTGAGTTCCTCGGCCATACTCAGCGCAGTGACCCCCGATAGTGACTCCATATTGTCGGCCATCTCGACTGCCAGTGAGTCGCGCCGCACGGTGCCGTAAAGACCCATGTCAGCCGCAGAAATCAGGATGGCGCCACGTAGTTCCGGGTGGTGAGCGGCGGTGAGCGCCGTGACCCAGCCGCCCATGCTGTGACCGGCGATGACGATGCGCCGTGCATCAATGCCAAGCAGCCGAGCATTGGTTGAATCCCGCACAAACGCGAGCACCGCATCGGCATCCTCGAGATTACCACCGAAACGGAACTCGCCCGGACTGCCCCACGACCCGCGGTAGTTCACGGTGATGGCGTTCCACCCGGCACGCCGGACTGCCTGGGCCAGATCGAGGTTCTTTTCGTTGCCGGGGAGCCCGTGAAAGAACACGAACGTGGGGTGCCTGCCAGCGCCCGAGGCCAGATAGGCGACCCCGTTGATCTTCACGCCGCCTGAGGGGATATGCAGCACCTCCATGCGAGCTGGATGGGCACGATCGCGCGGTGGATCGGCACTGATCGCCCGCGGCGCCTGTGCGGAGAGGGACGACACCGTGAGCGTTACGACAGTCAGACCAAGGAATGCTCGCATCCGGATCTCCTCAAAGTGGGTTTCCATTCCTGCTGCACACCTTTAGAACACGATTCTCACGCCCGTGCCGATGCCATCGCCATCACCGGCGATCGGCTTCCCGGCCTTGTCGAATATCGTCAGCTTGATTGTTGAGGTGTACGATTGCGCATCCTCGGACAACGTGATCGTCTCGGTGAGGACTCCGTGACCAGCCGGCCACCAATCGCCACCCTTGACTGCAGCATCACCTGAATCCGGCGTCGCCGTCGTGAAGAAGAGGTATTTCGTTTCGAAGGTTCGTGGCTTGACCGCTTTCCAGACACCATACGCCGGCGGCGAGGAGTTCGCGGCTTCGTCGTAATTGGACGACTCGGTCATGGTGCCGCCCGCGTTGTAGGCATACAGGAACTCGAGATTCTTCATCCCGGCCAACGGGCCAGTTCGAAAGGCAATCGTCGAGCGCCACGCTCCGACGAGCGTGCTGGCATCAACGGACGCGGCAGGCTGCGCGGAAGGGCCGTTCCTGCAACCAGCGATCAGGAGAACTGCAACAAGGGCAACGAGCCGGGACGGTACGCCGAGATTCACTTGGGCTCCATTTGCGGTGCGGGATTTACGGGCCCGCCCAGCAGGTCGGGGTAACCGGCGATTCTCGCCGCGATATCAACGTACACCCCAGTGAGCGGGCCTGAGAGGAACGCCGCCAGGATGTCGGCCGCGGCCTGCTGGGTTGCCGCGGGCCCACGTTCGCCGCCCGTCATTTGGGCCAGGAGCCAGCGACCCGGCGGGGCGAAGAAGAACGGCGCATCGGTGAAGGAGAAGTGGTTCGCGTGCACCAGCTCGTAGCGGAAGCCTGGTGCGGTCATGTTCGCGAGCAGCTTGCCGTTCCCGCTGCGGAACAGGTCGCCGTGGGGGGATTCGATAAGGTCGCTCTGCAGCAGCAGGAAGGGGCGGGTCAACTGGCGGTCCGGCAGATCACCATACGGAGTGCCGTCAATGTTCGCGGCGGCGACGACGCGCGGGTCGTCGCTCAGCACCATCGCCGAGACCGCTCCCCCGAACGAGTGGCCGATCACCGCCACCTTCGAGGTTTCGATTCTGCCGCCCCGCAACGTCGGCGACAACACGTCCGGACGCGCGATCTGGTCGATGACAAAACGGATATCTGCGGTCCGCACGAGCTGCTGGTCGGCCATGTAGCGGGTGCGGTCCCGCTGGCCCGGCGCGAAGTTCTCCTGAGTTCCCACCACCTTGCCGTTGGGCAGCTGCGTCACCCCCGACTCGAAGGGATGATCGAGCACCAGGACGACGAAGCCGCGGCTCGCGAGTCGGGTCACCAGGCCGGTGTAGACCGCGCGCGGCGCGCCGTATCCCGGCGAAAAGATCACCACCGGCCAGGGCCGAGCGCTCTCTGCCAGCGGCGCCGACGCCTCGGCGTGGGAGTCGATCTGGCCGTAGCGATGCAGCAGGAAGCCGGGGAGGCCGCTGACCTGGCTCGGCATGTTGTCAGTGCCGTCGATGTAGGGGAGCCGCGCACCATGGCCCGATTGCTCGGAGCGCGTCGTGGGATACCAGGCCTGAGCAATCACGCTGCGCCGGTCGCTCGAGTCGGCGGTATGCGGCTCGCTGCGCGATGTATCGGTCCAGCGGTAGACCTCGGTTCCCACAGCGTAGCGGCCATCTGGCGGCGGCAGTGTCGGGACTGCAGGGAGGATCCAGACGCCGACGGATGCTGCGGCTATCGCGACGAGACCGATGCGACCTGCCAGTCGGATCAGGGTGCCGGTGTGCAGCGGCGGCAGGGCGCAGAGCGCTAGCAGCAGACAGGCAGGGAGATCCTGCCAGGTGAAGCCGAGGAGAAACCACTTGGCCGCCACCAGGCAGAAGCCCACGCAGGCGGCGACGATCCGCTCCCTCCCGCGCCATTCTGGCGCGATCAGCCGCCACGTCGCGAGCGCCAGCACGGCGGCGAGAAGGAGCAGATCGGGAATCAGCATACGCGAAGCAAGATACGAAGCTCGTTCACCGCGGCGAGGTGAGTACCACTTTCCGATACTCGATCGCCGTGTGATCACCCTGCAGCATCAGTGGCCCCGGCCCCCCCTCATCGCTGTCGAGCGCGCCACCGGTGATGCCAGGAATCTCCTGTTGCACGATGATCGCGACACCGTTGAGGACGACGGTCACGAGTCGCCCGACCAAGGTGATGTCGCACGATTGCCATTCGCCAGGTGCGAGCGCCGCGTCGCGGTTGGGCGTCAGGAATCCATACACGCCGCCCAGGTGATGACTGTCGAGTTCCATCCCCTTGCTGTCTTCCACCTGCACTTCGTAACGGCCGCGAAGGTAGATGCCACTGTTGCCGCCCTTCGGAACCCTGAACTCAACGTGCAGCTTGAAGTCGGTGAAGCGGGCCTCGCTGATCAGATTCGACCCAGGCTTGGCACTCGTGAGAATTCCGTCCTTCACGATCCACTGGTTCAGGCCGGTGGCCTTCCATCCGGTCAGGTCTTTGCCATTGAACAACGCGACTGCAGCTCCCCACGCGGGTGCCTCGTGGCGGAGCGCAGGCGCCCGCACGGCCGAGAATGGCGAGCGTGTCCCAGCGGGGTCAGTGAGGAAGCCAGTGAGGGTGCCGCCGTCCAGCGCTCCTTCGACGACGAGATCACCGGTGCCGCGTTCCCACTGAGGTGGAATCGCGAAGTGCACAGCGCCGTCCTTGAACTCCACTCGGGATATCGGACGCGCGCTGCCGAACTGACCGACGAATCGGCCGACGAGGGTGCTGTTCCCCGACAACTCGACCTCGAGCCACGACGGATAGGAGCCACCGGTAGAACGCACCGTGAGGTCCCAGCGACCGACGATCGCGGGCGGCGCAACCGGTGCCCCTTGCGTGGGCGGGGTGCGCGGCGATGCCAACGGGATGAAGAGCGCGAGCCCAAGCCCCATCAGGAGGTGGTGTCTCTTCTGAGGGCGATCGACCGTGTCTTGCTGCTGCATGCGCGGGCTCCGTTGGCGACCTGTCATTGCTTGAGATGACGTTTCAGAAAACCGATGGTTCGACGCCAGGAGTCCATCGCGTCCCGCTCCGAGTAACTCGGAGCCCAAGGGGCATTGAAGACGTGCTGTGCGCCAGGGTAGAGGTGCATCTCGACGTCGCCACCACGGGCGCGCATCCGGTCGAACAGCCGATGCGCGAGCGCGACCGGGACTTCGCTGTCGGCCTCGCCGTGCAGAATCAGCAGGGGTGGAAACCGTGGTATCTGGTCGTCCGGGGGGTCCGCGTCGCTCCCGGCACCATAGAAATCTACGACGGCCTTGATGTCCGGTGTCGAGCCAGCAACGGAGATGGCCAGGAACGCCCCGCGGGAATAGCCGACCACTCCGACAGGCATGTCAGCGACGGCTGGTGTGTTCTCGAGGTAGGCTACGGCATTGCGGACGGTGGCCTGCCACACGGGCCAGTTGCGGCCCTCGGCCGTCGGTGATGCGCCCCGACCACTCTCCGCGTAATAGTCGATGGCCAACGCGACGAAACCAGAGTCGGCAAAGCTCCTGGCGAACCGCGCGTAATCCGGGCGCCAGCCATACGATCCTGGCAGCAATAGCACGGCAGGGTGCGGGCCCGGTGCTGCGGGCACTTCAAGGATGCCCCACACCGCGGGAGAAACGCCGGGACCAGTGAGCCGACGCGGTGCCGGCACTCCGCTGGTGCAAGCGGCAAAGAGGAGTGGCAGGGGAAGCAAACTCAGCCCTGAAAGCCGCACGAGTCCTCGCGACAGAGGTTGGGCACCGCCGTGGTCCGCGAGTGCCGAATGAATCTAGCGCGCGCAGGCGCCCCCTCTGCATTGACAGGAAACCTCGGCCCCGGCAGCCCTGGCCCCCTGCAACCCTTTTCGCCCGCCGGTTGTCTTATCTTCAGATCATCTGAAGGAGGCACAAATGGCGACCGACAACGGCGAACTGCTCCAGGGCACCCTCGAAATGCTGGTGCTCCGGACCCTGGCCCACGAACCGATGCACGGCTGGGGCATTGCCCACCGGATCGAGGAACGTTCGGGCAATGTCTTCCTGGTCACGCAGGGGTCGCTCTACCCCGCCCTCCTGCGGATGAAGCGCCGAGGCTGGCTGAAGACCGAGTGGCAGATCACCGAGAACAACCGCCGCGCCAGGTACTACGCCCTCACCGCCGCCGGACGGAAACAGCTCTCCGTTGAACACGGCGGCTGGCTCCGCACCGTCGCCGCCATCAACCTCATCATGACCGCAAACTGGGCCGGGGCCGACGCATGAGCATTCTCTCCGACATCGCCGTCCGACTTCGCGCCCTCTTCTTCCGTCGTGCAGAGGAAGCCGAACTCGAGGAAGAGCTCCGCTTTCACGTCGAGATGGAAACCGAATTCCGGGAGCACGCCGGCGTGAGGGACCGCGAGGCCGCTCGCCAGAGTCGCATCGCCCTCGGCGGTGTGGAGCAGGTGAAGGACGCCGTCCGCGACGCACGCGGGACGCAGATGTTCGAGGAAGCGCTCCGCGACATCAGCTACACCCTGCGCAACCTCGGCCGGAATCGCGGGTTCGCGGCGGTGGTGATCCTCACGCTCGCCGTTGGCATCGGCGGCACAACGGCGGTCTTCAGCGCCGTCGACCACGTGCTGCTCAAGCCACTGCCGTATCAGGAGTCGGGTCGGCTGGTGCGGATCTACGGCACCAGTACCCAGGACCTCGCCGGGCACAACTTCCTCTCGCCGGTCTACTTCGGTGCCTACCGGAGCCAGCTCACCACCGCTGAAGGCGTTGCGGCGATCTACACCTACAGCAATGTCGGCGCCGACATCGGCAGTGGCGATCAGGCCCGCCGCGTTCGCCTGCTCTACACCAGCGCCAACTACTTCGACGTGATCCGGGTACGCCCCTCCCTCGGCAATTCGTTCGCGCCGGAGGACGAGATCGGCCCAGGAGTTGAGGACAATCTCGACGCAGCCCCGGTGACCGTCATTTCGCATCAGGTCTGGCAGGACAATTTCCAGAGCGATCCCGGCGCTGTGGGCAAGTCATTGCTGATGAACGGCAAGTCGTATCGGGTCGTCGGCGTGATGCCCGCAGGATACGAGGATCCGATCGCCGGCGCCGTCGACGCCTGGGTGCCGATTGACCTCCGGCTGGCGACGGACCCGACACAGGCGGGCAACCACTACCTGACGGCGATTGCTCGGCTCCGTGGGGGCGTATCGATCGAGCAAGCGCAGGCTGAGCTTGGTGGTGTCGCGGTCCGGCTGGGAGAGCAGTATTCGGGGCAGAAGCTCGAGCGTGCCCGCCTCGATCCCCTCAAGGACGACATCGTCGGTTCCTCGAGCCGTGCGCTGGAGGTGATGCTCGGCGCGGTCGGGCTGGTGCTGATTCTCGTGTGCGTCAACATCGCCAACCTGATGCTGGTCCGCAGCTCGGAGCGCACCCAGGAGTTCGCGCTGCGATCGGCCCTCGGCGCTGGCGGGACGCGGTTGCTCCGCCAGCTGCTGGTCGAGTCACTGACGCTGGCGATCGCCGGCGCGCTCGCTGGCTTCCTGGTCGCGCGATTCGCCGTATCGGCAATCGTGGTGCTCGGCACCGGCACGATTCCGCGACTCAATACCCTGACACTCGACCCGCGACTCCTCGGCTTCTCGCTCGTCCTCGCCGTGGGCTGCGCCGTCCTCTTCGGGCTGACGCCCGCCATTCGCGCCGCGAGAACCCAGCCAGGCAATGCGCTGCGCGATCAGACCCGCGGCGGCACCAGTGGTGGGCGCGCGCTCCAGTTTCGCGAATGGCTGGTGATCTCGCAGGTCGCCATGGCGCTGGTGCTGATGGTCGGCGCAGGACTACTGCTCGCCTCCTTCCGCGCGCTCGGCGATCTCGATCTCGGCATCAAACCCGCGAACGTGCTCACCTTCGAGCTCAACCTCCCCAGCGTGCGATATGACTCCACTGCGCGGGCCGCATTCTTCGAGCGCTTCGCCGGAGAAGTTGCGGCGCTTCCGGGTGTCAGCGCTGCCGGCGGAATCTCCAGATTGCCCGCGACCGGAGCGTACCATCAGTGGGGAATGGCCGTCACCAGCGGGCCGCTCGTGGGTGACGCTCAGCGGGGCCGGACCGGCGCCCAGAACCGCGTTGTCTCCGGGGAGTACTTCCGTGCAGTCGGCATCCCGCTCCTCGAAGGTCGGTTCTTCGATGCCCGCGATGACAATCGGGCCACACAGCACGTGATCATCAGCAAGACTCTCGCGTCGCGGCTCTTTCCCGGTATCAGTGCAGTGGGCCAGACATTGTCGCTCTCACACGGATCGGAGATCATCGGTGTCGTGGGCGATGTATCGGTCACGAACGAAGGGCGCGAGGATGGTTACGTCTATCACCCGCATCAGCAATTCGCGGGCGACCGCAACTGGCCGTTGCAGCAGGTAATTCTCTTCACCGGGGATCGCACCACGATCGAAGCCGCGGTGCTGCGTCAGCTCGCCACTGATGACCCTCAGCTGGTGATGTACCATCCGATGATGCTCGATGCGGCAATCGGCAAGGGTGCGTCGCAGCGGCTCTTCACACTGCGGCTACTGGTGGCCTTCGCCGCCATGGCACTCGCCCTCTCCGCCCTCGGTCTGTACGGCGTGCTCTCCTATGGCGTGAAGCTGCGCACCCGGGAGTTCGGCATCCGGATGGCGCTCGGCGCGGCGCGAGGAACGATCAGCGGGATGGTCCTGCGGCAGGGACTCATCGTCGCCGCGATCGGTGTGCTCGTCGGGCTTCTTGGTGCAGTCGCGCTGTCGGGCGTGATGACGGCGATGCTCTTTCAGGTGAGCCCGCTTGACCTGCGGGTATTGGGGGGTTCGGTGTTGTTCCTCGCGATGATCGCTGGGGCGGCGGCGTGGTTACCGGCCCATCGTGCGACATCGGTCGATCCGCGGAGCGCGTTGCAGTAGCGGTATCGGCGTCAAGCGTTACGCCGGCCCGCCTTCTGCGCGTGATCGCCAGCCCAGATGTCAGCCCTCCGACGCGCCGAATTGGCGCAATAGCGCATCCATGGCCGGGTCGCCGCTGGGGTATTCCGCGTCCTCGACACGAGCGCCGGCCCGCAGGAGGTCCTCGACAATCTGCGCGTGCGCGGGACGAGGCTCGTGCACCGCCGCCCAGACCGCCGTGCCCAGCACCGTGCCGTCATACATGCTTCGGCTTTCCAGCGGCGCGCCACGCTGAATAAGCAGCCGTACGATCTCGAGCTGACCGCGATTCGCCGCCCAGTGAAACGCGTTGAGCCCTGTCGCCGCACCCGCCGCAGGGTCAATCCCCTGCGCCAGGAAATACTCGGCAACGCGGATCTCCCCCAGGAAGCAAGCGCAGGTCAGCGCCTCGGCACGCACGTCGGGGGTGGCCACCAATGCACCGCTCTCATCCCACTGCTGCGCGAGGGGATGTGCGCCCTCGAACGCAGGCGCCATTCGGGAAAAGTCTCCGGCGCGTATGCCGTCGATGAAGCCCTGAACGGTCATGGAGTGATCCCTTTCAGCAATTGCTTCGGGAACCGGGCGACTACGTGAAGCACCCCGTCGACGACCTCGGCAATGTCGTATTGCACCCCGGTGCCCATCAGGAGCGCAACTTCACTGCGCGTCAGCTTGTAATCCTGTTCCAGCCAGGTCGCGAGGCGGGTAGTGGCCGAACGAAACGCCTGGTCGAGTGACCCACCCATACCTGACGCCATCAGGAATGCAGCATCCTCGGCGCGAGGCATGCCGATGCGCTTTCGTCGAATCAGCTCAACCGAGAACTCAACGTCCATCGACGTCTCGAGGGCGTCGCCGGTCAGTTCGCCGTCACCCTGTGCCGCGTGGCCGTCACCCAGATAGAGGTAGGCGCCGGGCTGCGAGATCGGCAGGTAGATCGTCGTCCCTTCGCCCAGGCGATTGTAATCCATGTTTCCGCCGAACGAGCCTGGCACGCCGGTACTCCGCACCTCGGCGCGTCCGATACTCCCCGGCGCAACGGCGATCGATCCGAGAATCGGATGGAGAGGCACTGTGTAGTGGGTGAGCTTTGCGCTCGGCGTCTTCAGGCGGACGATGCCAGCGGCAGCATCGATCGTCCACGTCGCGGGGCCGTCGCCGCCGCCATTCCCCCCACTCGAGCCGTATCCAGGCTCGAGGGCATCCGGTGCGATTGTCGCGCCGCTCACGGCCCACGACCGATTCGTGCGGACGCGCAGCAGCCGGATGACGAGCACGTCGCCGGGTAGGGAGTTCTCGATGTAGAACGGGCCGGTCAGAGGATTTCCGCCCTCCGAGCGACGCTTCCCCGCCGAGTCGATCCCGTCGGCGCCGATGGTCTCGGTCCGCACCGTGTCACCTGACCAGAGGTGGGCCAGCGGACGTGGCGTTGCCGAGACGACGCGAAAGAACTCCGCGGGGTGCACCGTCTGGCGCGTTGGTGTCGAGGAACGACGCTCGCTGTCGCGCACCATCCAGAGCACGCGGATGGTGTCAGGGCCTTGTATGCCGCGTCCGACGAGCGAGTCGCCGGACCAGCTCGCGGAGATCGTCATCGCGTACTCGCCTGTTTGATCGGCCCCCATACCGCTGAGCGTGATACCAGACGACGTCGATCGCCCCTGCAGGCGCAGCTGATTGGGTGCGGTCACCGTGAGTGAGTCACCCCGTGTTTGCAGTTCGACCCGGAGCGGCGTGTCGATGCCGTGCGGTTGCCGTCGCCACAATGTCCAGTTGCCGTCGAGAGTTGGCCGATTGGACTGCTGGGCGGAGAGCGACCCGGAGACGAGCATCGCGACGGCGGGAAGGAGCAATGCGCGATTAACAATGGCTCGCAGTTCCTTCATGGACTCACTCCCTTGGCTCCGTCGAGGTCGACGAAGCACTGTGCCGAACCGTGGCAACGGCATCCGTGATGGCCTGGACGACGAGGTCTGGTTGGTCGAACTGTACGTAGTGACTGCTTCGCTCCGCAACGATCAGGTGACCGTTGGAGGATGTCTGCGCGAGTTCACGGTGCAGTCGGTGCCAGACCGCTCGATTGGAGTCGGCGTCGCTCTGGGTGCTCCCAGGACGAAGGCCTTCGGGCAGGTAGCTGCCGTCAACCACGTACAGGGGAATATCGAGCGGACGTCGTGCCGCGCGGACTTCTGCCGGGCTTCGCGTGCGGAATGATTCAAACTCATCGCGCAGCGTCTGGAACCACTGGTGCCGGTAGCCGAGGGTAATGGCCAGTGGCCGTTGGCTGGCAGCCGCCGCGTTGGTATCTGCCGCGGAGGTGCGCGTGAGTCGCTGGAGACCAAAGACGGCGCGCGTCGCTTGGTGGCGCATCTCACTCAGGTATCCATCGTAGGCGTCGCTTTCCGAGGCTGTCCACTGGGGGAACTGCTCCTCATGCGACGGATCAACGAGCACGAGCGCCGCGACCTCTGATGGGTACGTGTAGGTGAAGAGCCGCACATTCAGGCCGCCGAATGAATGCCCGACGAGCACATAGGGTGGTGAGAGCTGTGCCGCCGTGAGCAGTGCGTGCAGCTCGCGTACGATCTGGGCGCTCCCGCGCGGCGTGGGCCCAGCGTCGCTGTACCCTAGCCCGGCCCGGTCGTAGGAGCAGACCCGGGTGCTGCGCGCGATCACTGGCTGGATCGATCCCCATGCGAGCCAACTGTCGCCGAGCCCGGCATCCATCACGACGGTGGGACTGCCGGTGCCCTCACAGACGAGGTGGAGGCGGTAGCCACCGACATCGATCATTCGGCCGGGGGGCGGGTATCGCCGGAGATCGCGAGCGGAGCCGACCGACTCGTAGGTTGCGCCCGAGGCGACCAGGATAAGGGCGAAGGCGCCGATCGCAACGATCCCTTGGATCCCCCGACGTACCCACCTGCTCCGCCGGACCAGTACGGCCTGCGAGGTCACTTCGAGATCATACCAATTGTGCCGAGCCACTTCTCCACCAACGGCGGCCAGTTGGTAATCGGATAGCGCGTGCGCCGCAGTCCGAACGCGTGCCCGCCCACCGGATACCAGTGCGTCTCGACCGGAACGCCTCCCTTCTTGAGCGCCGCCGCATAGACGCGCGAGTTCTCGACCGGATCGACGGGGTCATTCTCCGCCTGGAGCAGGAATGTCGGCGGTGTGTTGCTGGTGACCCGAATGTCGGGGTTCAACACGAACCTTCGTTCGGGTACCGCCAGATGCCCGGGATAGAGCGCGATCGCGAAATCGGGGCGGCAGCTCTCCTTGTCGGCCGCATCCACCGCGGGGTACAGACGTTTATCGAAATGCGTGCTCAGCGCCGCGACCATATGCCCGCCGGCTGAAAAGCCGATGACGCCGATCTTGTGCGGATCGATATGCCACTGCGCGGCGCGGAAGCGCACCAGCCCGACGGCTCGCTGCGCGTCTTGCAGCGCCGTCCGGCAATCCCGGTACGGCCCCGTCTTGAGGCACGGCACCCGGTACTTCAGCAAGACACAAGTGATCCCTCTCGGCGTGAGCCAGTCGCAGACTTCGCTCCCTTCGAGATCGATCGCCAGGCCGCTATAGCCCCCACCGGGGAAGACGACGACCGCCACGCCCGAATTGCTGCCCACCGGCGAATAGACGGTGATGGTCGGCTGTGAGACTCTATCGATATAGATCCACGGCTTGCCGCCAACGAGCTTCGGTTTGCCGGCGGCATCCACCACCGTCACGGATACCTCGGCTCCCTTCATCGGCCGCGCGTCAGGAATCGCCCCGGGCCAGATCGGGATTTGCGTGTGGCCCGGCGATGGCTGCCAGGGGGCCTGCCCTGCTACGCGCCCGGGCATTCCGGCCGCGAGGGCCAGCATAACAAACAGGCTGCGCGTCATCCGCTTTCTGGTCGTTGCACGAGAAACTCTCTCCCTAAGGCTTCCACGAAGTCTTCACGACCACCTGCGTGGCGGGCTGGGTCAGCAGGTTCAGCGATTTCAGTGCTCCCTCGCGCTGCATCGGGTCGTCGGGTATGATGGCGCACATCGGGTTCCCGGGGCTGCTGGGATGATACGTCGCCTCGATGTAGTTCTTCCAGCCGTTCTGCACCGGCGATTGGCCCGTGGCCATCGTGAACATCGCGTTCTGATAGAGCGGATACTTCCCCGACGCATCCTTCGCGAGGCCGAGGTACTGGCAGAAGAATGTCTGCGCGGGAAACGGCCGGCCCATGAAGTCCTTGGTGGGATAGGTTCCCGAGGCCGCCGGTGCGGCGGCTGTTGCGGCGGGCGGAGGAAGTGGCGTGGGCGCCTGAGCCGCTGCGCCCGGCGCGAAGTCCCAGTCGAGCTGGGTCACCTTCGGCTTCAGGTTCGCATACATCTGCGCCTGACCGTCGTAGATCGCCGCGTGGGCAGCGGGGTCCGCCGGGAGGAGGAGACAGCCAGGACTCGGGAAAAACCAGCCCGGGTGAAGACTCTTGATCTGGGCGATCCACGCGTTGCTCAACTCGCCGCCATGGTCTCCTGGCTTGAGCCGGAAGACCTTGCTGCTGAAGAAGTAGCTGCTGTCGGGCATTCCCGGGCGTCGGACGGTCGCGATGGCGAAGCAGCCGTAGGCCAGCGTGATGCCGGGAGCGGCCATCGTGAAGCCGGTCTCGACAACCTTTCTGCCCTGGGCGCGAAACTGAGCATACTGTCGCTGCATATCGGCCTGCAGCTCGGGGAGCGGTCGTCCGTCGGGACGCGCCACCGAGCAACCCACCCTCCCCTTGTATCCGTACTTGGCGAGCAGGTGTTGCTGGAAGGCGTTCTGCGCTTCAGCCGCGAGACCGGTCCAGTCGAAGAACGCGGTGGCATAGGTCGTCTGCGGGTCGGCCTGGGTGTCGCAGTACCAGTTCCCCCGGACAGGGCGGTCGAACTGGGCCAGCAGGGCCGAGACGCCGAGGGGCGCGAGGAAGGCGACGAGAAAGAGGGTGCGAGCGGCGCGGGACATGGGGATTCCTCCGGAGAGCCTCCCGAAAGCTACTGCGATTTCAAGAGGCCGGTTGGGGGGGCCTTGGCCTCAAACGTCTGCACGCATCGGTACCGTCGGCGAAGCGAACGGGCGGCGACTGTGAATCACTGAGGCAATGGTACCGGCCTGGGGCGACGGCCGAGCAGCAGGATGCAAACTGCCAGGACCAGATTGAGCAAGGCGATCGTCGCCAGGATAGTTGGGCCAGACGACGCGGAAGCGGCTGGAAAGTCGGGGACCCAGAGAGAGGCCGCACTCGCCCGCAGACCGGAAGCGTCCTGCGCAATGTTGGTCGCCGCGTGAAAGCCCAACGCGAGCGGGAGGCTCCGCCAGCGGGCAAAGATCGCTCCGAACACCAGCCCCGACGTGAACACGCCCGCGATCACGCTCAGCCACGGCAGTCCCGCCTGGAGATGCAACAGCGCGAAGGCGCCGGAGGTGAGCAACACCGTCACCACGGCGCCACACCGGTCGGCGAGACGCACGAAGGCATAGCCGCGATAGACCAGCTCTTCCCCGACATTATTGAAGAAATTGAAGGCGCACGCACCCAGGAGGGCGAGGCTAGCGAATGCCGGGTTTGGGCGCCAGGTCGCGCCGGTCGCGACGGCCACCAGAACGAGCCACACGCCGGTGAGGGTGCAGCCGGCGACGAACCCGATACCCAGCCGCTGGAGAGGTCGGTCGCGGGCGGTGAGGCCCAGCACCGCAGGCGAGAGTCCATCGAGTCGGAGAAAGTGAGCCGTGAGCCACCCGGCGCCCAAGGCGAGGACCAGGACCGCGATGACCCCGCCGGTCGGGGAGTTGCGGCCGGTCGGGGGGAAGTTGAGCAGGAAGAGGTAGACCAGGACGCAGAGGGCAGCGCCGAGGGCGAAGAAGAGGAGGCGTTTCCACAGGTTGCCCATAGCACACCTCCGAGGGAATCACGACGATGCGGTTTACTGCCGCGTCCCTGACGACTCCGCACGTGCCCACACCAGCGCCACGATGGCGGCGCCAAGAAACATCCCGGTGCCGATGAGACGCACGACATCCACTGGCCGGATGGTGGCGATGGTCGGGCGAGTGAGCACGTTGGCCAGACCCAGGAGACCAAAGACGACGAGAACAAGGGGGACTCGAAAAGATTCGCGGCGTGAGCTCATGGATTGTCACCTCTTAAGCGTGGTAAACGAGGATTCGGCGCGCGAAGTGGCGCCCTACACCACCAACGATTGCTAGAGAGCGACCGGTTACTTGCGAAGGAAGTCCGCCGGTGTCATTGCGCGCACCGGGAACGCCTTGAGCACCGCTCGGTCCGTCGTGACGAGCGGAACGTCCAGCACATTGGCCAATGCGACATATTCGCAGTCATAGGTCGTACAGGTCGAGCGGGACGCAAGCTCCAGGACCTCCTGGGAATCCACCTCGCCCTCCCGCCCGCCGAGGACCTCGTCCGCCTGCCCAAGCAGGGCAACCGCCCGTGCGACTGTCAGGTCTCCCCGCATGACGTACTTGTGCACGACACTGCGGAGCTCGCTACGCCACAGGGTAGGTGCCACCCACGTGGGGTCCTTCGCAAGCACCGCCTCTGCCTCCTCGGTGCGCTCACCCGGCATGACCAGGTACGCGATGAGGTTCGCGTCGGCCACAATCATGCGCGACCCGATTCCCGAGCGGCCCGCAGTTCCTTGTCCGTGAGATAAAGGCCCTTGAGTCGGGCGCGACTGCGCCGGAGCGTCGCGAGGAGCCTGGTTGGATCGCCAGCGCTGGCCTCGGTGAGGGCGCGCTCGACGGCGAGGATGGCCTCACTGTTGATGCTTCGCCTATGCTCTGCTGCTCGTGCCTTCAGCTGGGCGTAGAGCGAATCTGGCAGGTTCTTGATCGTCAGGGTCGCCACTGGGGCCTCCTTGCATCCGTTATGGATGCAATATGAAAGCACTACCAGGCCGGGTCAAGACCACAATTCGCTATCACCACCCTATTCCGACGCCTGCGCCGCCTCGAACAGGAACCAGGTCCGCCGCTCGGTCTCGTCGATCCACACCTCGATCAGCGACGCGCTGGCCACGTCCTGATGGGTATCGCAGACGCCATGCGCCTCCCGCAGCCGACCCGCGAGGTCCTTGTTGTCGCCCCGCAGCTCGGCCAGCATGTCCATCGGCGTGACATACTCCGCGTCGTTGTCGAGCACCCGCTTGGTCCGCGCAATCTGCCCGATCGATCGGATCGTGAGGCCGCCGATCTTTCGCACCCGTTCGGCCAGCGGATCGGTCATCGCGAAGAGCTGATCCGCCTGTTCGTCGAGCAGCAGGTGGAAATCGCGGAAGTGGGGTCCGCTCATGTGCCAATGGAAGTTCTTGGTCTTGAGATAGAGGGCGAAGACGTCGGCCAGAACCCCATTGAGGGCGGCGGAGACGTCCTTGACCGCGCGCGGCGGGAGGTCGGTCGGGGTCTGCAGCGGGAGGCCGCGACGGCCCGTGAGAACCGCGCGCTTCGAGGGAGAAATCCGTGACATGGTTGGCGCTCCGGTGAATGGTGAACCGGACCATACCAGCCGGGCCAGTCGCCGACAATAATCCGAATGGGGTATGCGAAGACCTCCCGGTCAGGCGATTCCAACGGGTGCCGTAGCGCGTATCATTTGCTGTTGATCACTTCCCGTTCCCTCTCCCCTCTCTTGGAGCATCGCCATGTCAAACAGTCCCGGGAATCAGCCGCGCGAAGAACGGATTCCGACCAGCGACGGACTCGAGCTCTTTGTCCGCTCCTGGCGGCCAGCCACCGCGCCGAAGGCGGTGGTCGCGATCGTGCCCGGCTTCAAGGCCCACAGCGGCTACTACGGCTGGGTGGCGTCTCAGCTCGTGGCCGCCGGCCTTGCCGTCTACGCCGTGGATCTTCGCGGGCGCGGCGAATCCGATGGCGAGCGGTTCTTTGTGAGCTCGTTTGACGAGTACGCCCATGACGTCGGACAGCTCCTCGCCCTCGCCCGCTCCCGCGAGCCGGGGCGCAAGCTCTTCCTGCTGGGCCACAGCGCGGGAGGCGTGGTCTCGTGCGGCTATGCGCTTGAGCACCAGCAGGAACTCGCCGGCTTGATCTGCGAGAGCTTCGCCTTCCAGGTGCCGGCGCCCGATTTTGCCCTCGCGGTCCTGAAGGGGCTGAGTCATCTGGCGCCGCACGCCCACGTGCTGAAGCTCAAGAACGAGGACTTCTCGCGCGACCCCGAGGCGGTTCGGGTCATGAACGAAGATCCGCTCATCGCAGACGAGACCCAGCCCTCACTCACCGTGGCCGCGATGGCACGCGCCGACGAGCGATTGAAGGAAGCATTCCCGCAGTTCACCCTGCCGCTGCTCATCCTGCACGGCACCGCCGACAAGGCCGCCAAGGCGAGTGGCAGCCAGTTCTTCTTCGACACGGCAGGCTCGAACGACAAGACACTCAAGCTCTACGAGGGGCACTACCACGATCTATTGAACGACCTCGGCCGGGAGAGCGTGATGGCCGACATCGTGACCTGGCTCGACGCGCGGCTGTGATCGCAGCACCGGGGCGACCCCGCGGAGGTGGGCGCGAATCGTTTCGAGGAGTCTTTGACTACCTCGGTCTGGAGAGGCGGACCTGCGCCCAGCACGAGGTTGCCCGCATCCAGGATCTGCCACGGCTCGCCCGCTTCCTGTTCAATGAGGGAGACTTTCGTGAAGGTGATGGAGAGCGGCGCGGCCAGAGCCTCGTACGTCGAAGGGAGATTCCACGGGGCACGCGGGTTCCGCGGATGGGCGATCGTGATGTGGGCCCGAGAATGCTGGATTCCCTCAGATCGCAGCAACGCGACACGCAGCCGGTGGTACGCCTCCTGCCCGGCAATGCAGGGCAGGAGCACGCCGTGTTCGTCGAACGACTCACCGGGCCCGAATTGCAGCGTGAGCGGGGGCTGGCCCATTGTTGCCACGCGCGCGCTGAGCTCCGCAGTGGAGATGCCGGCAAGCTCATCGTCGCGACAGAGAGTGACGTGCGCGGGGATGAGCCGGTGTTGAACGGGGTCCATTCGCTCCCTGATCGGTTCGAGCACGGCAGCAACACCTTCGGGCACGAAGAGCGTCAGTTGTCGGCGACTGCTTTGGCGCACCCTACTCCACGTCACGGCTTGCCGCCGATTACGTATCCGAACTGCAACTGGCCGAACGTGATCACCGTCAGCAGGTTCGAGACGATTCCCTGGACGCACTGGACATCGAGGCCGGCGTCGCGCAGTGTGGCGGCGTACTGGCGGGTGTGGCGCACGTCCAGGATCAGCACGCGGCCGCCCGACTTGAGCACCCGCGCGATTTCGCGCACGGCAGTCTGTCGCTCGCCGGCGTTGTAGATATTGTGCAGCGCCATGCTCGAGAGGACGACATCGAAGCTCGCGTCGTCGAACGGCAACGTTCGGGCATCGCCGGTTTGCACCTCGACCTTGTCGGCCACCCCTTCGATCATCGCGTTCTCGAGTGCCCCCGCAGCGCTGTTGCCGCTGAGATCCTCGGCCTGCCACTTGTCGATTCCGACCGCGCGGCCGGTTGAGAGTCGCTTTGCGGCGCCAATCAGGAACAATCCCAGCCCGCACCCCACATCCAGCACCCGCTCATCACCACGCCAGGCAATCTTGTCGAGATACTCTTCGCGCTCGCGCACCTTGCCGATCTTGCTGTCGTAAATCATCCACAAGGCCATCGCGCCGCAGCTCAGGCCGGCCCCCATCAGCGGCCTGGTGATCGAGGCGATCGGGTCTTGCCTCGACCACAAACCCAGCAGCCGGGTGACCAGCGAGATGATTCCCAGCGCCCCGACGATGAGCAGATTCCGCACCACCAGCGGAGCGTCCAGGCCGTAATTTGGACGGGGATTCTCTTTCATCCGATCAACTCCTGCGGATTGTGTCGCCGGCTCCTAGTCTTCAATTATTGGAGCGCCGTTCCTCAAGGCCAAGTCGACTTTTTCTCGAGCCACTTTGATCTCATCGGGAGAATGTCCCTGCCAATGCGTGACTTCAGCCACCACCTTGAAGCCATTCTGTGCCCGAAATGAGTTCGTGGGATTTCCGGGAAACTTCTTGTCGGTGAGATTTGGATCGTTCTCAATGTCACCCACCGGCTCAACGACATAGATCCTGCCGGGACCGTCGCCAACCGCCAGCTCCGCTCCCCAGATCGCCACATTCAAATTTGACGACGCGTAGACGAATTTCGCCCGCCGCTCCCCGTAATTGGCACGATTTCCGGGGACGATCAGATCTCCGATGCTCAGATGGGATTTGGTGCCGTGGAAATAGCTTTGAATGAAATTGGGGTGTTGGTCTGTCATCTCTTCACCACAGGCACAAGGTGAGTCGGTGTGACCGCCATATCATAGGCCTGCCCATCGGGTCAGCATGGGGCGACCAAGACGGCCATCCACGCCGAATCAGCACCTTCACGGGTCTACCTCCGTCGGCCTGACCTGAATCAGGCCGGCGTCGCGTAGGACTCGAGGAAGCCGCACCCGGGGCAGCGATAGGTCGTGACAGGCACGCGCTGATGTCCCTTGAGCTTGACGCCTGTCCAAAAGCTTGGTTCGGGCGCGCCATCGATCCAACTACTCCGCGTCCCGGTAGCGTGGGCTTGATAATCCAGCACAAAGCCGGCCTCCATTGCTTTGCCACACTTGGCGCACGTTGGTTCGCGGTCTGTCATGGTGTCAGCTCCGAGGATTGATCGTGGTGCGCGGCGATGGACGATGTTGGACTCTTCAGATCCGCTATGGTTCGTCCGCGCTCGGCCCGTAAATCTGCGGCACCGTGGACCCCATCGGTCGCAGGTACGTGGTGATCTGTCCGCGATGATGCACAATGTCGAAGAGGAAGCTCCAGGCCATCGTCGATGCGGGCCGCTGCGTGCCAAAAAACTCAAGCGTTCCGTCCCACCGCGCGTCCGCCAACTTCTCCCACCGGCCGGCCATTCCCTCACTCTGCTCCTCGTACGCCTTGAGCACTTCCTGCATTGTTTCCGGCAGCGGCGGCGGCGCCCATTCTGCCTTGCCCGTCTCGAGCGCTTCGATGATCATCTTCTCCTCGCATACGATCTGCCAAGCGATCTCGTGCGCGGTACGCGACTTCGGATCCGGGCGGTAGTCAGATCCCTCCGGGATTTTCGCGAGCACCTTGCGGGTTGTCGTTGATTCGTTCATCCAGAATGTCGTGAAGAGCGCTTTCTCGTTCATACTATCTCCTGTGAGTGCCCTGCCGAGCCTCAGCTCATTAATCCTTCCAGTATCCCGTTCGGCGTGACCTTGAGAAGCAGCACCTTGGGCTCCGACGGCGGAGCGCTCATGGGCTCACCGGGCTTTCGCCCAATGAAATTAACGTGGAGCTCCCGAGCGTCAGCGCGGATCTGCATGGACTCCGGGGCGATTCGGTCGCCAACAAGGAACGCATTGGTCGTAGTGTATTCCGAGGGCTTCTGCAACGCGACCACCACGTAGTAGAACGTGCCGCTTCCGCCGGCATCCTGCGTAACCCAAAATGCGATGTCCTCCAGTCCGTCGCCATTCAGATCTCCCACTGCCTCCCGACCCAGGTAGCGGGTCGTGGTCCTGGCGGAGGAGTTCTCTATTGGCGCGCTCGAAACGCCGTTGACGAGGGTGATCAACGCCCCGTTGATGGTAAAGGAGGCGTTCTGGCCGAACATCGCAGGCGCCACAGGGCGTTGGGCGGAGCTTTCGCTTTCCTTCGGGCTTTGCCCCGGTGAGCTACAGCCCCCGAACCCCAAAGCCCCGAGAATGACTAGACCAACGGCCGTCGCTCGTGTCATGACAGCAAACCCTTGCTAGGCTGCCGCTTTCGACGGACGCGGCATGTGTATCAAATGCTTTCGGAAATTGAGGACCGTTCCCGCGAACACGTTCGACACGACGAACGCAATGGGCAGTCCCGGCTCCACGTCGAGCACGACTTCAGCGCTGAATCCGCGGGCCGTGAGGAAGGCGGCAGCGGCGTGCGCCGCCGCGGCGGGGTCGTCCGCGACCAGCCCGATGCTCGCGGAGGCCGAGCCGAGTCGCTGTACGACAGCGGGGTCCGGGTAATTGATAATTGTCCCGTCCCACATGATGGAGCGCAGTACACCGCCCGAATCGGCCTGGAACCGCTCACGCACGCCATGCTGTGCGAGCAGTTCGATGATTGTGGCCTTGGCCGCCGGAGACGCCGCGGAGAAAATGCGAGAACCGACGTCCGGAAACGGTAGTGGATTGCGGCCCGCCAGGATCAGCGCGCACCACGCGACCAGGAGGAGCACAAGGACAAGTGCGGGAACACCGAGCCAAAGCGGAACGAACATCTACTCCTCCGGGGTCGGCCTAACGACTCTGCGCTTCTGCGGCGAGGCCAGCCGAGGCCGCCGCCCTCCCCAAACCTATCTAACGCGGCGGCCTCGGGGCTTCTGGCCTCGCCCGCAGCAAGCGCGGGTCAGGTAGCGCAGTCATCTATCGCACTGTGATGACTCGGATCATGCCAAGTTCACTATGTAACCGCGAAGTGTCTGACTGTGCGAACCCACACACCAGGAGGTAGGTACGACCCTTATGAAAGTCGACCAAGAGGCGTCCCGGTGTCTGCATTCCCGGTCGGGCGGTGAGAATGCCACTCGTTGGTTCGCGATACTCGTCCCATGCCGAGTCCGCCATTGCCAAAGGCAGTACGCGAGATAAGTCGACTCCGGCTCGCAGCTCGATAACCTTCACTTCGTGCAGGACGGTACCACTATTCTGGAAGGAAACCGCGGTCTCACCGAAAGGCACGGTGTCAGGGGCTGCAAAGGCGTAGTCAGTAGCTCCCACGTCAAGCTCAGCGTATTTCGGAGCCTGCTGGCAACTGACGAGGAAGCAGCACGCGAATAGTGCTCGCACCGGAAAACACATCAGCGCTCCATTGATGGGGTACATGGCGCTACCTAAGCCGTATTGGGCCGCCTCCCTCCACAGCCCAAATCACACTCAGGGTACCGCCTCGCCGTCCGATCTGCCAATCCTGCACGATCCAGCCACGCCCCTACGGCTTCCCCTGCCCCGCATCATTCCGCACCACCACCCCATTCTTCATCACGAACGACACCGCCTTCAGCGTCTTGATATCCTCGAGCGGATTGGCCGGCGTCGCGATCAGGTCGGCGGCCATTCCGACTTTGAGGAAGCCGCGTTGGCCGTCGAGGCCGAGGAGACGGTGGGCCTCGGTGGTAATCGCCTTGAGGATCGCCTTCGCAGGGAGCCCAGCCTCGACCCACATATCGACCCCCGAGATCGCGTCCTGGCCGCGGGTGACGCCCTGCTTGCGGGTCGTGGCATCGGTGCCGTAGACCAGGGTCACGCCGATCTTGTAGGCGCGTGCGAGCTTGTCGACCCACTGCTTGTGCTCGGCGTCGGAGGTGCCGATCGCGAGATACTCGGTGCCAACGAGAACGACATTGTTCTTCTTGGCGAGCTCGAGGTCGGCATCGCTGATGGCGTAGCCGTGTTCGATCGAGTTCACCCCCGCCTCGGCCGCGTTATGCGCCCCGGGGCCGGTCCAGGCGTGGGCCGCGAGCTTGAGCCCCGCGCGCGCCGCCTCGTCCTTGATGAAGCGGATATCGTCGGCGCTATAGATGTAGCGCTGGTCGTCGACGACGATCTTGATCACGGTGGCGCCGAAGTGGATGTTCTGACGGACGGCCTTGACCATCTCGTCGCGGGTGTCGGCGAAGAAGTATTCCGGTTCTGCAAGGCCCTGCTTGTCAGGCTGCAGATGGAATTGCCCGCCATACGGCGCGATGATCCGCCCGGCGGTGAGCAGCGTGGGGCCGGGGATCATCCCCTGCAGGATCGCGCGGCGCACCTGCACGCAATCGAAGTTCCCCTCGTTGCCGATGTCACGCACCGAGGTGAAGCCGGCCTCGAGCATCGTGCGGGCGTTAACGACCCCTTCAATGGCGCGGAAGGCCTCCGGGTCCTGCAGGGTGGTGAGGTAGTAGTTGTCGGCATCGCGCCGCGGCTGCACCTCCATACAGAGGTGGGCGTGGGCATCGACCAGCCCGGGAGAGATCGTCGAGGTCGAGAGGTCGATGACCTTGGCGCCCGCCGGGATGGTGACGTTGCTGCCGATCGCCGTGATGCGGCCCCGGTCGACCAGGATCACCTGGTTACGGGCAGTGCTGCCGGCATCGGGATCGACGATGGCGCCGGCGCGGATGGCGGTGATTTGTGCGCTAGCGAGGGCAGGCACGAACGCGGCGAAGATGACCGTGAGGAGCAGGCGCATCGGCAGATTCCACTCGTTGCGGTGGGATGGCGGGTTTTGAATCCAAATGTACGTACTGCGATTTCTGGCGACTACTGGAGGCCTGGGGTGAAGCGCAGGACCTTGGTCACGCGCACCGTATCCCCCAGGAACCTCTGCACGAGGACGAGGTCTGCCCCCCGGAGTACCGCCGTGTCTGCCACGAGCGAAGAATCGGGGGAATCCATCGTGGTCCAGGAATAGTAGGAGAGGACCACTTGATTGCCGACGCGCCGGACGTTGAGGGTGTCCACGCCAACGCCGAGGGTGTCCGGCCTCTGCCCTGGTCGGACCATTCGGTATTGCCAGCGGAAGATCGCTCGCGTCGAATCTCGGAAATCGAGAGTCCCCCAGATGATCTGGCTGCCCGAGGTGCTATCGGTCCCCAACATCATGGCGGGCACGGCGACGCCGTCGACGCTCACCAGCCGGTAGGATGGACCAAGTCGCGGCGCGGGCGTGCAGCCTGTGAACGCGCCCGCCACTGCGACGGCTAGCCACAACGCACTCCGCTCGGTCAACTTAGCGCCCTGCAACAATCAGTTCTCCGTCCCAGATTCACGGGGTCTCTTCACGCGTTCACAATCGAAGGCGCCCGCAGCAAGTACGCCAATGACACCCGCAACGACCGAGCCCCCGATCCACCCCATGATTTCAGCCTTTGGCTCGGGGCCGTAGTCGTAGCTCCGCGGGAGGGACATGTTGTAGACGAATCGGATGGTCCAGCCGGCAACGGGAATGAGTGCGCCAACGAGCTTCCCGCGCCGTCCGCCGACTCGCTTGCCGGAGAGCCAGCCGATGGCGAGAGGGAGGCCGACGACCAGTCCGAGAAATGCCAAGAGTTCGAGCGAGTCGGTCACAGGTACATCCTTTGGCCGCCAATGCGCCAGATAGGAGCAGCGGGCGGCGCCGTCCGCTCAAGTCGCTGGCACTCCCAGCTCACCGTGTCCCAGGCGATCACGTAGTGCGCCGTAGTCAACAGCCGGCGCATGTTAGACCGCGGTCAAGTTCAGACCATAAGAATTCTCGCGGATGCAGGCATTGAGAATTTGTACATGCGGGTAGTGCTTCTCCGTCAGGCGAATGACCTTCGTAGCCACCTCAGGAGCTATCCTCGCACCCAGGATGACCTGACGAAGAAAGCGGGGTTCGAATCTCTTGGTGCAAGCGCCATCTCGAAAATTGATCAAGCGCCATTCTTCTTCGTACGCCCATGCGTCGGCCTTCGTAAACATTGCCTTCTCTTCGACCACGTTGCGATCCTCAGCAAAGACTCGACAGACTGGCAAGTCTCGGCTGTATCTCACAGGCCTGGCGTTCCGGAATGGGGAATCGCATTCCTCGGTGCTGAAGCCCATGCAAATGCCGGCATGCGCGTCGGCATAGTGCGACCACATCAGAATATCGTCGCCCTTGGCGGTGAGGCAAAAAAGCCCAACTTGCCGATCCATCGCCTCATTCAGTTGCTTAACGGCGCGCGCAAAGTCCTGGGGCCACTGGTCTTTGTGTCCCCGCGCGATCTCGCGAACGCGGGCGCGTCGTTGTTGTCCGTTTAGCGGAGTTTTTTTCAAAATGCGATCTGCGGCGGCTCTGAGCTCCTCTTTGGTACATTCGTGCGAGAAGACTGGCCGGCACTCGAACGGGTCGTTGAACATTGCCCTGGTCGCCATGAACAGCTCCTGCTTTTCTAGTGCAGCTTCGGTGTACAACCAACTCGCAGGCGCCACGCTCCGATACTTGTAAAGGATGGCTGGCATTTGTGGACTCATCGCTTGCCCGGGGAGAAAGTTTGGAGGCCGCCCGACGTGCGTTGGACCTCCTCGGCGCGCAACGTAACTCAGACTCGTGGCGGGGCCCGACCGCCAATTCAGCCAACCCTAGGCCATCCTGTTCTGTTCCTACCGCTTCCACCGCCCAGTAACGTTCCGAACCATCATTCCATTCTTCAATTCCGAATGACCCTGCCTTCGGCGCCTTGACGTCGTGGGGCGGATTTGCCGATTTTCCGATTAGGTAGTCGGCCATCCCCACATTTCCAGCTTGGTCGATGAGCCCCATAAAGCGGCGTGGGCGGTCGTCGCCGCCTTGAGGACCGGCCCCGCGTCGACCCACGGGTCGACCCCGAAAGCTGCCCTGAAGCAGCCGTTCGTCAACGGCATCAACGTGAATGTCACGAGCCCTTCATCGGGCTCTTGGTCCACTGAATTCCCCAACGCGAGACGGAGGGCACAACTGGGGGGAGTGTGTCGAATGGAGGGTTCAATAGTACGTCGAGAGGAAGGCAGTTCAGGCTGGCCGTCAAATGGCCGTGTGCAACGCCGTTAGGAAAGGGTACCGCAGATCTACCTCGCTGCCTTGTGGTGGTTCGTCAACCTAGCTCTGAAGACTTGCCACCAGAGCTTCCGCCTCCGATTGGCCCCTCGGAGTTATCTGACACAAGCCATCATTGGAACACTCAACCAGGCGCGAGGCATGAAGTCTGCCGAGGATTTTGCGAAAATTTGTTTGGTTCCGGTATTCGATCTTTCCCTGCAGTGCGTCCCGATGCTGCGGACTGTCATCAAGCAAGTGGACCAAAATTTGCTCGCGGGCAGGGAGCGTTGCGCTCAAAACGCGCACGACATCGCCTGACTTCCAAAGCACTCCGATCCGTCGCTCAACGATTCGCGCGATCTCCGCCTGGACAACTTCTGGCGAAGCCGAAGATGAGAGGCGGAGGAACTCAGCTATGACCCACTTTGCTGAGTAGAGGATGTATGTGGCATCCATTTCATTTGGTGAGACGAGACCCAAGTGGCCGACCCCGCGCTTGTTCCGAATGTTATATATCGACTTGAGTGCCCTTGGGACTAACAGACGCAACGATTCGTCCCCGGGCAACTGTTCGAGCCGCTTTAGATCCACATCGGTGAAATTAGCAAGTGGTCGCCCAATCGGAATGTACACACCGGCGAGCGAATGATCGATCATTCGCCGTGCAGCTTCGACGAAGTGACCAGCGTCGAGCTCGCTAGCCTTCCATTTCCGTAACGCAAAATTTCCCTCTATTTCCTTGAATGCCGCCAGCAAGGCATCCACTAGTTCGGCGGGAAACATCCGCTCGAGTTCCGACTTGATGTCCATCTAGACGTTCAGTTGCTGGGCTATTTCGCGGGCCCGCTTCTCTCCCGGAACCGTAAGCTTCACACTCTTGTTTGCACCTGAACCGCTTATTAATAGATGTTCCTTCGCTCCCTTCAAGGCGCTTGAAAAGTTGCTAGAGTCCAGGCACGCATGCGCACTGCAGACTTCCCTAATCTCACCCCACTGGGTCGTGGGGCGTCCAGACAAGTTGTTGGCGAAGCAGAGTAGCAGAGCCGCACTCACCGTCTTTCCGGCCTTATTCCCTCCAGGGAGATCCTTGAGAATCTGGACCTTGTTGTCCGCCTCGGCGAAGACTGCCGAGAAGGCACTTAAATCACTTCCGCCACTTGGGGACGCTTCGCCAACACTGTCCTCTTTCGTACGAGGCTTAGCGCGTGGGGCCACGAAGGCATCTCGGATGACGGACTGAAGCGACGCGACTTGCGAGGCAACAAAGTCTTCGCCGCCTTCGACCTCAAGAACCCCCTCGCTTAGCGATATCCGGATCTTTGCAAGTCTGTCGCTCATTACCTCTCCAACTGGTGTGTGGTGTGGCGCCCATGGACTTCGCAGAATTGTTCCCGGTCCGACAATTCGCATTAGCCTCGCCGAGCCGTGGATTGAGGAAACGCCCCCGAGAATCACCACGAGTCGAATTCTGACACGGCAGGGCCAACCTTCTGCAAGGCTGCTCAGCCCGCTGCCGTCTTGTCAATGCAATAGTCCTTTTCCAAGGGTAAACCCTTAAAAAACACCCCCACGAACGCCAATTCCCCCCTTCCCTAGTACTTTTTCCGGGATGCACTCCGGATCCCCCAAGGCCGTCGTCCTCCTCTCCGGGGGAATGGACTCCGCCACCTGCCTCGCCATCGCCCGGGCGCAGGGCTTCGCCTGCTATGCCCTCTCCTTCCGCTATGGCCAGCGGCACGCCATCGAGCTCGAAGCGGCAACCCGCGTGGCCCAGGCCCAGGGCGTCACCGAGCACAAGATTGTCGATATCGACCTCCGCGCCTTCGGCGGCTCGGCCCTCACCGCCGACATCTCCGTCCCGAAGGACCGCCCCGAGCAGACCATGGGCGACGATATCCCGGTGACCTACGTCCCGGCCCGGAATACCATCTTCCTCTCGTATGCGCTCGCCTGGGCCGAAGTCCTCGACGCCCACGACATCTTCATCGGCGTCAATGCCCTCGACTACTCTGGCTACCCCGACTGCCGACCCGAGTTCATCGCCGCCTACCAGGCCACCGCCCGACTGGGCACCCGGCTGACCGACCTGACAGTACGCGCCCCGCTGGTCCGCTACTCCAAGAGTGAGATCATCGCCAAGGGCAACACGCTCGGCGTGGATTACTCGATCACCCGGACCTGCTACGACCCGCTCGCCGATGGCACCTCCTGCGGCCACTGCGACGCCTGCCTCCTCCGCCTCCGCGGCTTCGCCCAGCTCGGCCTCGCCGACCCGGCCCCATACGTCGCAGGCGTCCAGTGAGCTACGCCGTCAAGGAGATCTTCTTCACCCTCCAGGGCGAAGGGCGCCAGGCCGGCCGACCAGCAGTCTTCTGCCGCTTCGCCGGCTGTAACCTCTGGACCGGCCGAGAAGAAGACCGCGCGACGGCAGTCTGCACCTTCTGCGATACGGATTTTGTCGGCACCGACGGCCCCGATGGCGGCAAGTTCGCCACGGCCGAAGAACTCGCCGACAAGATCTTCGAGGCGTGGCCCGACGACCACGAATCCGACGGCCACTATTACGTAGTGTGCACCGGCGGCGAACCGACCTTGCAGATGGATGAAGAACTCATCGACGCGCTGCACGAGCGCGGCTTCGAGATCGCCATCGAGACCAACGGTACCCGACCCGTGCCAGATGGTATTGACTGGATTTGCGTGAGCCCGAAAGCCAACGCCCCGCTGGTGCAGCTCTCCGGCGACGAACTCAAGCTCGTCTACCCGCAGGCGACCGCGATGCCCGAACGCTTCGCAGATCTCGACTTCGAATACAAGCTCCTGCAGCCGATGGATGGCCCTGACCAGGCCGCCAATACCGCCGCCGCCGTGGCGTACTGCCTGGAGCATCCGCGCTGGGGCCTCTCGCTCCAGACCCACAAGTTCCTCGGACTGCGGTGAGCGGCGCTATGCACGGCTATTCCGACCGGATCAATCACGCCTTCGCCTTCACCGCGAAATACTACGCCCCGCGCGCGCCGCTCGAGGGAGCGATGTCGTTCCTGGCGCACCCCGCCAACGTGGCCGTGGTGCTCGCGCGGCACGGCGCTGATGAACTGACCATCGTGGCCGGCATTCTCCATCACGTGATCGAGGCCACGCCCGGCCCCGACCTCGCGGCGATGGGCGCCAAGATCCAGGAGAACTTCGGCTCCGTGGCACTCGCCATCGCGACCGACGCGGCAGACCATCACATCGACGACAAGGGCGACCCGATTCCGTGGGTCCACCGCAAGCGGGTGCTGCTGAATCATCTACTGATCATGGAGCCGCGCGCGCTCGATATCTGCTGCGCCGACGAGATCCACGATTGCGGCACCGCCATCGCCCTCGTCGAACGACTCGGCGGCGAATACCTCGCCACTCACGGCCTGCCACCCGCCCCGCAAGCCCTCGGCTGGTATGGCGACCTGCTCGACGCACTCGACCGCCGCACCGACTGGCCCGCACGCGCGATGCGTCACGAACTCGCGACGTTGCGGGCACGATTGATGGCATCGCTGCGAGAAGATTCCTGACCCCCACACCCAAGTATCTTTACGTATGAGCGCCATCGTCCCCGAACGGGTACTCGAACGCATTGATCAGGCACTCGGCGCTCGCTATCGGCTCGACCAGCCGGTGGCGGTGAGCCCCGAACGCCTGCTCTTTCGTGC
Organism: Gemmatimonadota bacterium; assembly: GCA_040388535.1. Classification (NCBI taxonomy): domain Bacteria; kingdom Pseudomonadati; phylum Gemmatimonadota; species Gemmatimonadota bacterium. The sequence continues at coordinate 95,536 of JAZKBR010000007.1, forward strand.
CTGGGACAAGCTGCTCAAGCGCGCGGTATCGCTCCGTGTGAATGTCGACACCTCCGATGCACTGCGGCGGTGGTTCCTGAAAGAGGCCGAGGCGCTGGGACGGCTCGATCACCCGGCGATCAGGCACGTGTATGAGGCGGGAGTGTCGGGCGAGATCGCGTATCGGGTCGGCAACTGGATCGAAGGCGAATCGCTCGCCGACGCTATTCAACGAGGGCCGCGGCCGGTGCCCACGGTGCACGGCCTCGCGCGCGACCTGCTCGGTGCGCTCGAACACGCGCACGCGTACGGCATCATTGTTCGGCGCATCGTGCCGCCGTCACTGCTGCTCACCAACACCCAGCGCGGCACGGTCACCGACCTGCGCTACTGCTCGCTCACGCTGCCAGAAATTCCGGCGGCGGAGCAGCCGACGGGGATGCCGTTCCTGGCGCCTGAAGTGCGCGATGGCCGCGTGGGCGACCCGACAAGCGATGTGTACACGGCGGGTGCCATTCTCTACTACGCCATCACCGCGACGACGCCGCCGCTCGACCCGACGCAGCTCACGCCGCCGCGCGACATTCGCGCGGTGATCCCGGGCGCCCTCGAACGGGTGATCTTGCGCGCGCTCGACCCCGACCCCGATGAGCGTTATCTCACCGCGGCCGAGATGCTGGAAGACTTCGCGAGCGACGCGGGCGCGTATGGCGAGAGCACGGTGTCTCTGCCGACGATTCCGACGGACCTGCAGGACGGGCCGCACTGGGAGGCGCGCCTGCGCCGGGCGCTGGGTGACGACTACGAACTGCTCGCGCCGCTGGGTCAGGGTGGTTTCGGACGAGTCTATCGCGTGCGCGACCTGCACCTCGAACGCGAAGTCGCGCTCAAGATCCTCCATCCGCATCTCACGCAGGATGCCGCGACCGTGGAGCGCTTCCGTCGCGAGGCGCAGCTGGCCGCGCGACTCAACCACACCAACATCGTCAACATCTACGACATCGCCGGCCGCAGTGGCCTGCTCTGGTACACGATGGAGATGGTCGAGGGGCCGAACCTCGCGCAGCTCGTCCACGCCGATGGACCAATGTCGCTGGAGCAGGTGCTCCGCCTGCTGCGCGAGGCTCTCAGCGCGCTGGGCCACGCGCACGCGCTCGGCCTGGTGCACCGGGACATCAAGCCCGAGAACATTCTCATCGAGCAGCGCGGGAGTATTCGCATCACCGACTTCGGCCTCGCGCTCGCGCTCCGCGGCCAGGGGCGCTTCGGCGGTGCTACCTCGCAGAGCGGCACACCGCAGTTCGCCTCTCCCGAGCAGCTGCTCGGTGAGCGAGTCGATCAGCGCACCGACTTGTACTCATTGGCCGCGGTCGCGATCTACGCCCTGATGGGCCGCGCGCCCTTCCCTGGCGGCTCGGTCGAGCAGGTGCTCGCGAAGCAGACCATCGATGCGGTGCCCGACCTCACCACCGCGCGCCCCGATGTGAGTGATGCGCTCAGTGCTGTGCTCGGCCGCGCCCTGCGCAACGACGTGGAGGCGCGGTATGCGAGCGCCGGTGAGTTCCGCAGCGCGATCGAGGAGGCGGTGCAGAAGGGAGTGCGGCGGAAGGGGAGCGAGTTGGCGCGGCTGGCGGCGAGGATACTGGGGAACTAGATCGTCGATCGATGGTCGATGATCGTCGGTCGATGGCGCTGTCACCCTGAACGAAGTGAGGGGGCGGAGCATCGTCACGAGACGGCGCTTCGCCCCCTCGCTGCGCTCAGGGCGACAAGTCGAAAGGCCGGCTTCCCAATTCGGAGGCCGGCCTTCGTCAGTTATCTGTCATCGGTCATCTGTCATCCATCATCCCGCACTACTTGTGACGGTACACAACTCTTCCACGGGTCAGATCGTACGGCGACAGCACGACGGAGACCCTGTCTCCCTCGAGCACGCGGATCTTGAACTTGGACATCTTCCCGGCCGCGTAAGCAAGGATGGTATGTCCGTTCTCCAGGAGGACGCGATAGTTGCGGTCCGGGAGGACTTCCTGGACCATTCCCTCCATTTCGATCCCTTCTTCCTTCGCCATCCAGACTCCGCGCTTTGGTGGGTCCTGCAGGGCCCAAGTATCGGCCAAGTGTTAAATCTGAGGGGGGAGGGGGGCTAAGACAACAGGAGGAGGGCCCAAAGAGGAGGGAGGGGACCCTCCAAGTAGGCTTTTGCCCTTATGTGGGTGCCGCGCTCGCGCGGCACCATTCTCGAGGGTTTCTGATGTCATTGGGTGGCATAGGGGACATCTCAGCGCTGAGCCATCATCGCTCTACCCAGCAATGGTGCCGCGCTCGCGCGGCACCCACATAGGAGCAAGAGCCTACCCTTCTCCCTTCCCCCTTCCCCCTTCTCCCTTCTCCCTTCCCCCTCACCTCGCGATGGGCAGATCGATCTCCACCGCCGTCCCTTCCCCCGCCGTGCTCCGGATCCGGATATGCCCCCCGTGGGCCGAGACGATTTGCCGGGCGACCGAGAGGCCGAGGCCGGTACCGTCGGACTTGGTGGTGTAGAAGGGGTCGAACACCGATTCGAGCTGCTCGGCCGGGATGCCGACACCGGTATCACGCACCGTCACCCGAACTCCGCTGGTCACCCCCTCGACCGTCACGGTCGCCTCGCCGCTCTCCGCGAGGGCGTGGGCGGCATTGAGGAGGATGTTGAGGAAGGTCTGCTCGAGGGCGGCCTCGTCGCCGCGAATCGGCACCGGGGCATCGCCAAGGGCGGGCTCGTGCAACCGGGCGCGTCGCTGATCGAACGAGACGCGGGCCACCTCGATGGCCCGCTGCAGCGGCACCCGGAGGTCGACCAGATCCGAGCCGATGTGACCACTCCGGGCAATGCGCAGGGCACCGCTCACCGTCTGATCAAGGCGATCGACCTCGCGCAGCGCTCGCTCGAGCGGAGTACGCAGCGTGGAGTCGGCAGGAAGTTTTTCCTGGACGCGCTGCAGGTCGATGCGAATCGAGGTGAGTGGATTGCGGATCTCGTGCGAGAGCGCCGCCGCAAATTCTCCCACGGCCGCGAGCGACTGACGCTGCGAGAGTTCCTGCAGCGTGCCTCGTAGCGACTCGGTCATCGCGTTGAAGGCGCGGCCCACTCGCCCCACCTCATCGGTGGTGTCCTCGCGCACACGGCGATCGAGGTCGCCTGAGGCGACGGCCTGGGTGGCGGCGGCGAGGGATTCCATCGAGTTGGTCATCCGCCGCGTCAGCACCGTCGCGACCGTGAGCCCCCCAAGTGCAACAATAAGAATCGCGAGCGCACCCTTCCGAGCTGCCCGCTCGAACGGCACCGTGTAGGTGCTCAGCGGCGCCGCGGCGATCAGCGTGATCGCTGGCTCCTGCACTTCGCGCCGACGCACAAGCCAGCGTTCGCCGCCCGACTCGAAGTGATCTCCGTCGAGCAGTGAGCGATCGAGGGGCCACTCGCCAAGCACGGCTCCGGTGCGACGGTCAACCGCCACCAGCAGTGCTCCGAGCAGGTCGGCGCCTACGGTTCCCGACGGCACGATGCTCTCGGCCGTGAGCCGGGCCTTGGTAACACCGAGTGCGGCCTTTGTCAGTGCGCTGTCGAGCCGATCGCGCAACAACCCCTCACCGGAGCGGCCCGCAGTGCCAGTGAGCCAGAAGCCGACCAGCAGAAAGGGCAGCACCAGGCCACCGAGCACCACACGAAAGAACTTGCCCCGGAGTGATCGACGGGTGAAGAGCCGAAAGGGCATCAGTCGAGGCCGTGCTTCTTGAGCAATCGGTCGAGGCGAGGACGAGAGACGCCGAGGGCGCGCGCGGTGCGGCTCTTGTGACCGTGGAACACGGCGAGGACGCGCTCCACGTGCTCGCGTTCAAGCGCGTCGAGGGTGGCGAGCACCACCGGGTTGTCCTGCGTAGTGGCCGCGAGCTGGATATGCTCGGGCCGGATCACATCGCCGCTCGCCTGCACCAGGGCGCGCATCAGGCAGTTCTCCAATTCGCGCACATTGCCGGGCCAGTCGTATGCCGCGAGCAGGTCGATCGCCCCCTGCGACAGTACCGGCACCTGGCGACCGAGCGCTTCGCTGGCCTTGAGCATCAGGTGCTGCGCCAGCAACGGTACATCGGCAGCACGCTCACGCAGCGCCGGGACCTCGATGTCGACAACGCGCAGGCGATAATAGAGGTCGGCGCGGAAGGCGCCGCTGGCAACTAGCCCTTCGAGGTTGCGATGCGTGGCGGCCAGCACGCGGGCCTCGGTGCGCTCGGGTCGCTCGCCACCCACCGGGTAGTACTCGCGCTCCTGCAAAACGCGGAGCAGCTTGGCCTGCAGGTCGACCGTGGTATCGCCGATTTCGTCGAGGAAGATCGTCCCGCGTCCCGCGAGTGCGAAACGACCTCGACGGTCGCCCGTCGCGCCAGTGAAGGCGCCGCGCACGTGACCGAAGAGTTCCGACTCCAGCAGGTTCGCCGGCAGCGCGGCGCAGTTGACCGCCACGAAGGGCGTACCCGATTCGGGCGAGCTCGCGTGAATTGCGCGCGCGATCAGTTCCTTTCCGGTGCCGGTCTCGCCGCGGATCAACACCGTGGCGCGACTCCCCGCTGCCTGTCCGATCCGCTTGAAGACGGCCACCATCCGGGGGTCGTGCCCCACCAGCGCCCCGGGGAAATGTTCGGCGATGGCACCGCTCTCCTCATCGTGCCGCCGCGCCCCGACCCGCAGGCGTCGGTCTTCGAATACCTGCGCCAGCACCCGTCGCAACGCGTGCAGGTCCAGCGGCTTGACCAGGAACTCGACCGCCCCCTCTCGCATTCCGGCCACCACCGTCGGCATATCATCGAATGCCGTCATCAGGATGACATCGATGCTCGCCTGCCGCTCCTTCAGCAACCGCAGCAGGGCGATGCCATCGAGACCTGGCATCCGGATGTCGCTGAGGACCACATCGACGCCACCAGCGCCGATGATGCTCAAGGCGCTCTCGGCGCTATCGGCCGTGCGCACCGCCATGCCGTCATCCGCGAGCGCCTCGGCGAGGGCGTCACGGATGGTGGCATCATCATCGACGATCAGGAGGGAGCGGGTCATGGCATCAGGATCCCGGTTGCGGGAGTACGCCGTTCACTGCCAATCTAACTTCCACCGCTCACGGCCTCGCTGCGGCGACCACATCCACCACACGCGCCCCACCCGTCACCATCCGGCTGATCACCGCAAAGACCGCATCGGGCCGTTCCTCCTGCAGGTACGAGCCCGCGCCCGGCACCAGCTGCAACTCGAATCGCCTGACCCCTGATCGCAGCAGCTCGACCTCGCCGTCGGCCGTGCGCCCCTCGTGCGGGGCCGCGCCCAACAGGAGAATCACCGGGCAGCGAATCTCTCCCAGCCGTGGCAGCAGTTGCACCGCCTCAGTCGATTGCACCATCCCCCGGAACGCCGCGAGCGTGGCACCGAGGTCGGCGGTTGCAGGCCCGGTGTAATGCGCGATCACCGAGTCCGTGACCCAGCTGGTGTCGCCGGATGAATGCACCAGTGATCCGTGCACTCGTTTCCGCAGCGATCCGGCGCCGAGGATACGAAGGAGTGGCGCCCACGAGACGGCCCGCCGGAGCCCGGCAGTCGCCGCCGATTCGGGAATTCCTCCGCCGAGCGAAATGACCGAGCGCACCATCAGCGGCCGTGCGAGTGCGAGCCGCAACGCGATGCCGGTCCCGACCGCGTGCGATACCACCACCGCACTGTCGACGCCGAGGCTATCGAGGACAGCAGCGATACGAGCGGCCTGGGCGGTGAGCGAATAGTCGGCACCGCGCGGGCGTGAGGAGTTCCCCAACCCGAGCGGCTCGATCACGATGGTTCGCCTTCCCGCGGCGACCAGGTGCTCGACCACGGCACGATAGCCATAGGCCGAGCCGAAGAGCCCAGGAATCAGGACCACATCGGGGCCGGAGCCGCGCACCTCGACGTGCAGCGATTCGCCCGGAGCCACAACCACCTCTCGTGCGCAGGGGATGCAAGTCGCGACCAGCAGGAGCAGAGGCAGCATCTCACCCTCCCTGATGTGGCGCGCGCCACGCCCAGCGCGCGAGCGCAATACTTCCGGCCACTGCGCTCGACGCGCCGACGATCATCAGCAACAGCGCCGGCGACGGATGCAGCGTGGTGGCGAGCGCCGCGGGCAGAAAGAGTTTCGGGAAGCGGCCGATGGTGTCGGCGAGGACATAGCGACCCACCGGATAGCGCGCTGCCGCGGCCAGCACGCGCGTGAGTGTGTCGGGAACGGGTGAGAGCGCAGTGATTCCGATGGCGAGCGCGGGGCGCCGATGGAAGAGCCGCATCATTCGGCTGGTGGAGAGGCGCTGCCGCGCTCGACCGAGCACCGACAGGTCGAGCATTCCCCGCACCAGGTGCTGCGACACCACTTCGGCGTAGGCACTCGCCGCAGCGGCGACTCCTGCAACCAGCCACGGTGAGTAATGCTGGCCATAGATCATCAGCACCGGCTCCACGCCGATCGGCACCAGACCGGAGATGGGCCCCCTGAAGAGCAATGTCGTGAGTATCAGAGGGAGAAACGCCGCCGAGCCTGGCACCAGCAGCAGGATCGCGATAAGTAGTAGCCCTGCGGCGCCGGTGGCCCGCAGCATCGCATCCGCGCCGATACCGCCACGCGACCGCAACCAGGCCGAGCGCACCTCACCCGGGAGCGGAATCGCGACGGCGCTCACGGCATGACCTCGAGATCGAAGGGCTGAGCGCGATCGTGACGCTGGCTGGAGGTATCCAGTGCCTCTTCGACCAACTCGAGATCGCGCCGCGCGCGCGCCAGCGTCATCCCGCCGTCGCGACCCCGATCGATGGCCCCGAGGAAGTCGGCGAACATCGCGTGATACCCGGAGATGTCGGCGAAACCGGGGAAGATCCAGCGCGTCCGCTTGGGAGTGTGCACCTGGATGAAGAGGCCGTTGGATTCGAAGGTGGCCGACCCGCGCGTGCCCGCGATGCGCGAGAGCTGCAGACCACGCAGCCGGCCGGGCGTCTCCCACGAATGGTGCAGTGTGCCGATCGCGCCCTCGAGATAGCGGAGCACCACCACGATCGAGCGCTCGATCCCGTCCCCGCCGCCAGGGCGGAATCCCTCCACCGACTGCACGGTCAATCCGAGGTGCGCCACCAGGTCGATCCAGTGGATGCCGCCCTCGAAGAGAGCGCCGCCTCCGGCTGTCGAGAGATCGTTCCGCCAGCCACCGGGCTCCTGCCGGGTGAGCGCGTTAACGGACACAAATCGGATCTCGCCCAGCTCACCCGACTCGACCAGCTGTCGCAGCGCCCCGGCCAGTGGCTTGTAGCAGTAGTTCTCGGCCACGAAGACACAGCGACCAACCGTGGCGGCGGCCCATTCCACTGTGGTGACATCTTCCGAGCGGAGAAAGGCGGGCTTCTCGACGATGACATCCTTGCCAGCTTCGAGCGCGGCGAGCGCGAGTTCGAGATGGCTCGACGTCGGCGTGGTGATCATCACGAGGTCGACCGAGGGGTCCTCGATCGCCGCGGCGTACGAACCCCAGCTGGTGCTGCCGGCATAGCGTCGCTGGTACTCGCTCGCGCGCGATGCATCGCGACTCGCGAAGGAGCAGCGCACGAGCGGCGACACCGCGGCGAGGGTGCGCCGATGCTTCGCTGCGATCCGGCCGCAACCGAGGAACGCGAGATGGAGGGGGCGGTCAGGCGCGCGCATGGAAGGCGACCCTCCGCTCAAGGACAACATCACGATGTCCCGTCGTGCCACTCATCCCGATGCCATCGGCCACGCGCAGCCCATTGGCGGCGATGGTCAGGCTCGGATTGACGGCGGCCGAGGTGGGCAAGGCACTGCCATCGACAACGTAGAGATTGTGAAAGCCGCGAAACCGCCCGGCTCCGTCGAGCGCGCTCGTCAGCGGATCGAGCCCCATCCGGACGGTGCCGAGCGCGTGAGAGAAGGTGTCGATCGCCCGCGCGACCGAGGCGGCGGCGCCGGCGGCGGCGAGAATTTTCTTCGCCTCGGTGATGAGTACTCGGCGCCGCGCAAGGTCGCGGGGCGCATAGCGATGGTGCACCCGCAACCCAGGCAGGCCGAGTACGCTCACGTTGCGCCGGTCGAGGGCAACCCGATTGGTCCAGCGCGGCTCGTCCTCCGTCATCACGATGAGCCCGGCCAGATGTGACAGCATCGCCCGACCGAAGGGGCGCAGTGGGCGCGGGAGTTCCCGCTCGACCATCGCCGCTGGCAGCGCTTCCTGTTGGATGGAGCCGATGCCACCCAATTCGGGATACGCAGGATGCCCGAAGTAGAAGTCCTGCACCGCAAACTCCTTGTACGACAATCGCGCGAAGGGAGGGCGCTTCGCGAAGTAGCCGCAAATCACCGCGTTGCAGTGGCGGGTGAGGTAGCGACCAATCACCGCGCCGCCAGGGTTCTGGAACTGCAGCCCCGAGCCAAGGATGAGGTGAGGCGTCGCGAGTGCACCCGCGGCGAGCACGATGCTGTCGCCAAAGACGCGATGCAGCTCGCCCGTGGCGACATCCTGATATTGCACCCCGGTGACGCGCGAACCTTCGGAAAGGATCCGCACTACCGCAGCGCCGGTCCGCAGTTCGAGCCCTCGACCGAGCAGCGCGTTGACGACCACCGAGGCATCCCCTTTGGCTCCGACCGCGCAGGCGAAGCCGTTGCAGGCACCGCAGCCGACGCAGGCTGGGCGCGTGCTGCCGGCGCGTGCGATCGCAAGCGGTGGGCGGAAGGGACGCAGCCCACGCCGACGTGCCGCGGCGTGAAGCGCACTGCCGCCATCGGAGAGCGGCGGCGACGCTTGGCTGTAGCGCCCCGAGCGGAAGGGTTCGGTCGGGTCGGCTCCGGTATCCCCCGAGACGTGCAGCAAACGCTCTGCGCGCGTGTAGCACGGTTCGAACTCGCGGTAACCCACCGGCCACTCGGCGCCGGATGGGTCGCGCGGATCGGAGAGGAAATCGCGCTCGCGATAACGGAGGGCCACGGCTCCGTAGAACACCGATTGGCCACCGACGCAGTGGAAGGCGCCGTTCTGGCGCACGCCAGTATCGGTATCGGCGGCGTAGGGGGTCAGCGCGGAGTAGTGCTCCGAGAGCATTGCGACCGATTCCGGGGCGTGGCTGGTCGGATCACGACGCACCCAGCCACCACGCTCAAGCATCAGCACTTTCCCACCGCGGCGGACCAGGGCGTCTGCGGCCATCGCACCACCGGGTCCACTGCCAACGATGATCGCATCGTAGTGACTCATCGACGCTCCACTCGGGTTCGAGACGTTGCCAGGCACTGCCCGACACCGCCACGACTATCGCAAGCGAACCGCCAGCCACCCGTCCTCCACTAAGTGATGTAGTGGCAACGCAGTAGCAATCCGGGAGAGGAATGTCCGATGCGCGCCGATGTAACGAGGCGATACGCACTCGCATCAGGTCAATACATCGTGGCTGGCCTTCGATTGCACGACGTGGCTGGACGCGACGAGCGCCGCCGCACAACAGTGCGACGGCGCTCGAGGCACCGCGAGGCGGCACTGGCCGCTCGTCAGTAACGAATGCTTCCGGCCGTGGGGGCAGAGTGATGCGTCATCGGAGGTTGTCATCCTGAGCGAAGCCCGCACAGCGGGCGCAGTCGAAGGAGCCGAAGCTCAGCGGGCGAGCGGGTCTTCCTTCGACTTCGCTCGCCAGCGGCTCGCTCAGCTCAGGATGACAGCCTCCCAGAACGCCCGGGGAGAGATCAGCGCCGAGCCGCTTTAGCGGCGGTAGCCGAGCCGTGGCTTCAGCCACGAGCTCGGGACAGGGGAGCTTCCGTCGGAGGTGAGATCTGTGCCGCGCGAGCGCGGCACCCACATAGGAGAAGGAGCCTACCCTTCTCCCTTCTCCCTTCTCCCTTCTCCCTTCCCCTCTAAACCAGCCTGGCCCTCAAAACCCCCATCTCCCTCTCCACCAACGCCACCAGCTCACCGATCAGCTGGGGGCTGAAGCTCAACTCGACCCCCGCCGCCTCATAAAGCTCCGGCAACGGCCGGGTCGCCCCAAGCGCCATGAAGCGCCGGTAGGCCGCGACCGCCTCGACCGGATCGGCGAGCGCGTTGCGCCAGACCTGCAATGCCCCGATCTGCGCGATGGCGTATTCGATGTAGTAGAACGGGTAGAGGAAGATGTGGAGCTGACGATACCAGCGCGCGACCCGCTCGGCGCTGAGCCCGCTCCAGTCGACGCCCGCCTCGAATCTCTCGCGGATCTCCAGCCACGCCGCATCGCGCGCCGCAGCGTCGGCACCCTCAGCGTGCGTGTAGATCCAGGTCTGGAAGGCATCGACCGACGCGATGTGCGCCAGCGAAATGAGAATGTCCTCGAGATGCTCGAGCCGGGCCGAGATCGCATCGGGTTCGCTGTAGAAACCAGTCGGCTGCGTGAAATGCGGCGCCGCCAGCAACTCCATCGACATTGACGCGAGTTCCGCGCTCTCCGCGCCCGGATGGCGTTGCCAGATGAACGGCCGCTCGTGCGATGCGAAGGCGTGGAAGCAATGCCCCGCCTCGTGCATCAGCGTGTTGACATCCTCGGGCACGCCGGCCGCATTCATGAAGACGAATGGCCGACCACGCGCGTGCAGCGTGTCGCAATAGCCACCCGGCGCCTTCCCCGGCCGTGAATCGAGATCGAGCAGCCGCTCGGCCATCATCGTCCGGAACTGACCGCCCAGCACCGGATCGACACTGTCAAAGATCCGGGCCGAGACCTCCTGCAGCTCCTCGGCATCCTTGAACGGCACCGATGGCGCGTCACGCCACGGATCGACCGCCATGTCCCACGGCCGCACGACATCGAGCTTGAGCCGCTCACGCCGCGACGCCAATGCGCGGCCGATCGCCGGGCCGACCGCTGCCGCGATGCTCTGCTGCAGTGTCACCACCTCTTCGCGTGTGTAATCGAAGCGGCACTTCGCGGCCCAGATGTAATCGACGTAATCCTTGAAGCCGGCGTTGTGCGCAATGGTGTTGCGGATCTCGAACATCCGGTCGAAGATCGCGGCCATTTCGTCGCGCTTCGCCACATACGGCGCCGTCGCCGCGCGCCACGCCGCCTCGCGCACCGCCCGGTCGGCACTCTTGAGGAAGGGCGAGAGCCGCGGCAACGGCACCTCTTCCCCGCCCCACGGCGCCGTCATCGTCCCCGTGACCTGCTGATACTTCGCGGCCAGCCCCTCGGCCTCGGCCACCAGCGGGACGTTTTCCTCGCGGAAGATCTCGATCGCGGTGCGGAAGCGCTTGAGCGTCGTGACCATATCAGGCCGATCGGAACCGACCTCCACGAATCGCTTTGCGAGCGCGACTTCCGATTCCTCGAGCTGCGGCAGGATCTCGGTCGAGAAGCGGAGATGCGCTTCCTCAAGACTCTTGTTTGTCGTGTCGCAGGTGTAGGCGATCATCGCGAGCGACGCCGCCTCGGTCACCAGCTCATCGAGTCGCGACCAGCGCGCGAGCCACGCCTCACGGCTGTGGGCATCGAGCGGCATCTCGGCCAGCTCGCGATAGAACGGCGCGATGGTGTCCCAGGTGGCGGCGGCAAAGCCGGCGCTGGTCTGGGGCAATTGGAGCATCGTCATGATCGAGCACTCACGGGGCAAATAGACTCAGGTCGCGGGCGCCGGAACGGCCCGTGCCGCCGGTTGGACGAATCGGAAGGTGACTCCCGCCACACAGAGCATCGTGAAGCCACCAAGCCAGAAGGGCCAGTTCGTGCCGAGGCGCTGGAAGGCGATGGTGCCGAAGATCGGCGCGATGACGCGGGCGATCCCTGCGAAGGTCTGTGCGACGCCCATCGTGGTGCCGAGTTCGTTGGGGTCCGCCACGTGCGAGATGAGCGACGTCGAGGCCGGGAAGAGGAGCGCGGTACCGATCGGCACGAAGGGAATGATGAAGACCAGCGACCACACCGTGGGAGCCGTAGTGTAGAGCAGCAGCCCGAACCCAAGTGTGATGGCGCCGGCGCGCATCGCCCAGACTTCGCCGATCTTGTCGACCACGGGGCCGAGGAGCAGCGAGCGGAGCACCAGCGCGAGCAGGCCGTTGTACACGAAGAAGTAGCCGATGGTCTTCTCGTTGACGCCGAAGCGCGAACCGAGCCAGAGTGCCAGAATCGAGGTGAGCAGCGAGAAGGCGAGCATTCCCATCCCGTAGACCCAGATCAGCCGTTCGACCTTGCCACCAGGATTGCGAAGCACTTCCCAGGCGCCGTGCCAGACAGGCTTCCGCTGGGTGACCTGCCCGAGCTTTTCCGCCGGACGCGACTCGGGCAGCCACTTCCACGCCGCGAGCACGTTGAGGAAGCAGAGCGCAGCCGCGAAGTAGCCCGGCGCCTCGCGTCCCATATGCGCCGCGAGCGAACCAATGGCGGGACCGACCATCACACCGGCCGATGTCGCGGCCGAGAGCCAGCCGAGGGCACGCGCGCGATCGCTCGGCGCCACCGTGTCGGATACGTACGCCTGCGCGACGCCGGTGGTCCCGCCGCCGGCGCCCTGCACGATGCGCGAGAGGAAGAGGAGCCAGAGTGCGTTGGCGAGGCCGAAGACCAGGAAGGCGCAGGCCGAAGCGAGCAGGCCGATCATCAGGGCGGGGCGACGACCATACTTGTCGGAGACCCGCCCCCAGATGGGCGAAGCAATCAGCTGGGTGATCGAGAACGACGCGATCATCCAGCCGATGATCTCTGGCGTGGCCTGCAGCTTGAGCGCATAGAACGGCAGCAATGGCAGCACCATCGCGAAGCCGAGCATGTCGACGAAGTTCACGGCGATCAGCACCGAGAGCTGACGGAACTGATCGCGTTTGAGCTGGGGAGTCGCGGTCACGTGGTGGCCCGGCCTCGTTCGGCAAAGTAGAAGGCCATCGTGGAGATGGCGGTGAGCACGACACCGTATGCGGCGGCAACGCCGATCTCGCCCTGACGGATCGCGCCGAGAATCTCGAGCGAGACCGGGCGCGTGTCGTAGGTATACAGGATCACCGAAGTCATGAAATCCCCGAGACCGGTCACGAATGCGAGGGCCGTGGCGCCAGCAAGCGCGGGCCCTAGCAGCGGCAAGGTAATGGTGCGGAATGATCGCCATCCGCCGGCGCCGAGCGATGTTGCGGCCTCATCGAGCGCGGGGTCGAGCCCGCGAATCGCTCCGACCAGCGCCCGCCCTACAATCGGCAGTGCCCGCACCAGATACGCCAGCGGCAGCAGCCAGAGCGTGCCGATCAGTACGAAGCGTCCGGCACCGGGTTGCAGCCGCGAGAACATCGTCGCAAGGGCAATCGCGTAGACGGTGCCCGGCACGGCCCACGGCAGCGCCAGCGCTGCCTCGAGGGTGCGCGACAGCCGCCGCTTCGGGTCGCGCGCGGCCACGGCCACGCCAAGGGCGAGGATCGCGGCCGCCGCGGCAGCGAGCGTCGCCATCCAGAGTGAGGTCCCGAACGGCCGCCAGCGCGCCGGTTCCGCCACCAGCGCCACGTAGTTCCCCACGGTATATGCGCTCGGCAGGGCGGTGTTGTTCCACGCGCCGATCGGCACGAAGCTCACGACGACCAGTGCCAGGTGCGGCAGCAGCAGCCACGCCGTGGCAGCCCACGCAATGATTCCGACCACTTTGCGGGTGCGCGGGCTCGATGCCCGCGGCGCCGGAGCGAGCCCCTTCCCTGCGCCGCGTGTGCCGGGGCCGCCGAGTCGCGAGGCAAGCAGCAAGGCAATCAGGGCGAGCGCCACCAGCGCGAGGGTCTCGACCATGGCGACCGAGATGTCACCATTGAGTCGCGTGGTGACCACCTGTGTCGGCAGCACCCGGAAGCCGCCGCCGAAAACATAGGGGGCCGAGTAGGAGGCGAGCGATGAGAGCGCGGTAAGAAGAGCGCCATTGCCGATCGCCGGGCGGAGCAGCGGCAGCACGATGGTACGGATCGCGCGCCAGCGGCCGGCACCGAGCGCAGTCGCGGCCTCGAGCAAGGCCGGGTCGAAGGTCGCGAGGGCAGCGCGCACCAGCAGATAGGTGTAGACGTACATCGTGGTCGCGTGGATCAGCACGACGGCGAAGGCACCCTCGAAGCGCCACGGCGCCTTCTCCGCGCCGGTGACGGCCATCACCGCCCGCGCAATGACACCACTCTCGCCATAGAGGAAGAGAAAGGCGACCACGCCGACGAGCGGCGGCAGTACTGCGGGAAGGGTGAGCAGCGCCGAGACAACGCGCCGGCCGGGGAAATCCACCAGCCGGGTCGCGAGTGCGAGCGGCACACCGATGAGGGCGCCGAGCACCACGCTGACCACGGCGAGCCAGAGCGAGTTCCAGGCGGCGCGCCATTCGTTCTTCTCGACGAAGAAGGCGCGCACCGATTGAAAAGTCCATGCGCCATCGACGCGGACGGCATCGATCGCGACCAGCGCGAGCGGTTCGACCACCAGCCAGGCCAGCAGGAGGAGGAGTGCCCAGCCGGCCAGCTTGCGGTTCACGCGCCGCGATCCGGGTAGGCGTGCGCGCCGATACCGTTGGGGCGCACTCGCAGCTCGGCCCCGATCTGCACGTCGCTCGCCTCAACCATCACCTCGAGTTCTTCGCCGCTCGCGAGCAGCAGGGTGATCACCGTGCTTGCGCCGGCGAAGCGGCGAGCACGCACGACGCCAGAGAGCGGGCCGGCGGGGTCAACGGTGGTGGCCTCGGGACGCACCAGCAGGAGCACCTGCCCCAGCATCTGCAACGGACCGTTCGCGAGCCAGCGCACCCCGGCCGCCTCAACATCGAGATGACCATCGTGCATTCCCATTACCCGACCGTGCAGCGTGGCGGTGCGACCGACGAAGCCCGCCACGAACGGCGTATCGGGATGGCGGTAGAGATCTTCTGGCGTACCGACCTGCTCGAGCTTGCCGAGGTGGAGCACGGCGATCCGATCGGCGAGATCGAACGCCTCTTCCTGTTCGTGGGTCACCAGGATGGTGGTGATCCCGATGCGACGCACCAGCTCGCGGAGTTCGCGGCGAGTCCGCTCGCGGAGTGATGGGTCGAGGTTCGAGAGCGGTTCATCGAGCAGGAGCACGCGCGGCCGCGGCGCGAGCGCACGAGCGAGTGCGACACGCTGCTGCTGGCCGCCGGAGAGCGCGGTCACTGCGCGATCGGCATAGCCGCCGAGATCGACGAGTGCGAGCACTTCGTTCACGCGCGCAGTGCGATCAGTGGCGGAGAGCTTCTCGCGCTCGAGGCCATAGGCGACGTTCTCGCCAACTGTGAGATGCGGAAAGAGGGCGTAGTGCTGGAAGACCATGCCGCAGCGGCGATCGAGCGCCGATTTTGCCGTGACATCTTCGCCATCAAACTTGATGCTTCCCGCATCGGCCTGCTCGAATCCCGCAATGAGCCGCAGCAGCGTGGTCTTGCCGCTGCCACTCGGCCCCAGCAGGGCAACGAGCTCTCCCTCGCCCACGGCAAGCGAGACGTCGGCGACAACCGGCGTCTCGCCGAACTTCTTTGCCACGCCGGTGAGTGTCACCGTGCTCATTATTGCTGCTTCCCGGTGCCACGCACCCGTTGATCCCAGTAGCGCATCCACCCCGCTCCTTCCTTCGCGAGCAGCGGCCAATCCATTGGCGCCGTCACCATCTTCTTCTCGACCTCGGCGACCCAGGCCGGCACCCTGTTTAGCGGCAGGTCGCGACGCGCCGGGAGCCGCCAGACCTTCTCGGCCGTGAGCACCTGCGCATCGATCCCGCCAACATATTCGATGAATCGCTGAGCCGCGAGGCGATGCTTGCTGCCCCGCACAACGCCGATCGCGTCATCGATCACCACCGTGCCGCTGGTGGGAAAAGTGTAGCCGTAAGGGAGCCCCTTGGACTTCGAGATCAGGACGTCGGGGAGGTCCCACAAGGTGATGAGCCCTTCCCCCCGCGCCAGCATCTGATCGAGGATCGCCGGGTTCAGCGCGTAGGTGCGCGTCTGGCCATCGAGCAACCGGAGCCACGCCATCCCGGCCGCCGTGTCGCCATTGCTCCGGAGCCCGCGCTGGATCATCAACCCCCAGATCGCGCGCATCGTGCCGCTCGCCACTGGATCGCGGATGATGACCTTCTCGCGCCAGTGCGGCGAGAGGACGTCATCCCAGTCCTTCGGCGCCTCGGCCTCGGTGACCAGGGTCGAGTTGTAGGCGATGACAGCCGGCGTGCGGTAGACCGGATAGTAGAGATCGTTGGGGCCGATGCCGGTGGTGTCAACCGATTTCCACCACGACGGCCGATACGGCTCGAGCACGCCTTCCTTGATGCCGCGATCGAAGATCGTGGTCGGACCACCAAACCAGAGATCGGCCACCGGGTTGGGGTTCTCGAAGCGGAGCCGATCGAGAATCTCCTGGCTCCCCATATCGAGCCAGCGGACATCAATATCGGGATTCTTCTTCTCGAAATCGCGCTCGAGCAGTTCGAGCTGCTCGCGCACGTGTGGCGAATAGAGCGTCAGCGGCTCGCGACCATCGCCGCACCCCGGGAGGAGCAGCGCGAGAAGGAGAGCCGCCCGCTCAATGCGCAACGCGGGGCTGGCCGAGGGCAAGGAGATTGGCGAAGAGGCGCCACGCGCCCGGGATCGCCGCCGGGAGCTGTCGATTGAAGGAGAGCCCGGTGTAGATCGCGGTCCCCTTCCCGACGCGCGCCACCAGCAAGCCACCCTCGCGCGCCACGTCGTCGGCGTCGTGGGTCTCAAGAATCGGCGTCCACGCGGGATCCCAGCTGCGCGCGAAGTCGAGGCCGCGCTCCTGGATCCAGTCGTCGAAATCGAAGTCCGTAATCTTGTTCGGACTCAGCAACGCAGGGTGAGTCTTCGCGAGGAAGGTCACCTTGGCCTTCTCGTCGGTGACGCGATCCATCGGGTTGTTGATGAGGAACGGCTTCGGCGCAAAGTTGCCGCGCATGTACGGCTGCTGCTCGTACTGAATGAGCAGGGTGCCGCCGTTCTGCAGCCAGCGCATCAGCCGCGGGTGGGCGCGTCGCAGCGATTCATCCGCCTCGTAAGCGCGCGCGCCGAGCACGATCACCTTGAAGCCGTCGAGCGACCCGCGCTCGAGCGCCTCGCCGGTGAGCAGCTTCACCGGAAGCCCACTGTTGAGCAGCGCCTCGGGAACCAGGTCGCCACCGCCGCGCACATAACCAATGGCTGCCAGCACCGGGAACTTCACATCGGCCACTACCACCGTGGCCTTGGCCGTGGTGAGAATGTTCCGCGGCCCGACGTGCGGATAGCGAATCCGGTAGAGGCCCTTGTTGAGCGTGTCGGCGCCTTGCAGCACGAGGGCCGAGAGTTCGTATTCACCCGGTGGCTGATTGAGCGGACCCGTCACCACAAAATCCACCGTCGCGCGTTCGCCCTCGCGAGTGAACTTCACCCTCTGCGGCGCCGCGGCCTTCCAGGTCGGCGGCAGCACCAGCGACACCAGCACTTCGCTGCTGTCCTTCGCCAGATTCTCGAGCGAGACCCGGAACGGATGCTTCGTGGTGTTGCGAGGCCAGAGCAGCCTGTCAGGCGACAACTCGACCGCCACGCGCGGCACCACGGCCACACCGCGCCGCACCTCTCCGAGCACCGGATCGAGGAAGCGCGCCTGCACTTCCTTGCGAGTGCGGATCTCGTTGCCGTTCCGCGGCTGCACGATGAACTCGGCCTGCAGCGCCGGCGCCTCGAACGGTTCGCCCCACGCGAGGCGGGAACCAGTCCAGCGATACATCGCGCCAGCACGAGGTGCATTGAGGAAGTAGGGTGCGGTGTAGACACCCGGCTTCCACGCGGTTGCAGTGTACTTGCAGGTGTAGAGTGCGCCCGGTGCGAGCGGGGAGAGTTTGCCCAGGCACTGGTCACCGCGCTGTGCGAAGCCACTCCCCGTGGAGGGGCGCGAACCGACGTTCACGGTATCCTTGCCGCCATTCCAGATCGACAACGTCACGGTGAGTTCCTGCTCGGGCACGACCTCGTCGTCGTCGGTCGTGGCATCGAGCACGATCCCCGATTCGATCAGCTGCACGTTGTCGCGATGCCGATCGTTCACGGGCGCCGGTTCATTCGGCACGCCGGCGAAGACGGCAGTATCCGGCCCGGTGACGCCCGGCGCCTTTTCGATGAGGCCGAGACGCGGCGACGAGGGTCCGAGATTTTCGAGATTCCCCTGATTCTGCGATCGGTGCTGATCGCGACTGCGCACCGCGAGCTGGCGGTATGAGAAGCCGGTCACCGGATCGGTCGCGCCACCATCGAGGGTGATGAGCGGCCCCGGCGGTGCGGCGCCGTAGTAGGAGCGGTAGAACTTCGCGACGGTGTACGGCTCGAGCCCTTCCTCGCGCTTGAGTTCCGGGAAGCGGGTGCTGTCACCGGCCGCGTGGAATGCGTCGAGCGCGACGATGCCGCTCGCCTGATGATGGCCGTGGCCGTCGGCCGGGGTTCCCGACCAGACCGAGATGATCACCTGTGGCCGGAAGCGGCGGATGATCCGCACGGCATCCTTCAGCACCGAGTCACGCGGCCAGAACTCGAAGGCCTCGGCAGCGTGCTTCGAGAAACCGAAGTCGAAGGCCCGGGTGAAGAACTGGTGGCCGCCATCGACCCGCCGCGCCGCGAGCAATTCCTCGGTACGGAGCACGCCGAGTGCGACGCCGAGTTCGTTGCCGATCAGATTCTGGCCACCGTCGCCGCGCGTGAGCGAGAGATAGGCAGTCTCGACTCCCTGCCCCTTGGCGAGAATCGTCAGGATCTCGGTGTTTTCATCGTCGGGGTGGGCGCCGATCATCAGGGCGCGGCGCCAGTTGCCGACCAGCCGGCGTTCCTCGGCGAGGCGCGCGACACCACCGGTCCCCGCGCCACCCGTCTGCGCGACGAGGGGGAGTGCGGGCAGAGCCGCGATGAGGACCGCGGCAGCGAGATGACGAAGTGGCAAGTTCATTCCGGAGTGTCTGGGGAACGCGGCTTGGCGGGGGGAGGTTCCCTGCCGATGGCAAAGGCCAGGATGAAGGCGATCAGGGCAGCGAGCAGGAGGGTCTGTCCGGCACCGCCGCCGCCTGCACCAGAGAGGAGCAGGAGCATCCCCACCGATACGCAGATGGTGCCGACGCCGCGGAGCACCTCATCGAGGTTGCGCCACGCCGTCTGGCGACCCCAATGGATGGCACCGGCGAGACCGATCACGCCGAGAACCAGGATGCCGTACCAGACCCAGATCCAGTAGCGCCTGCCGATCATCGGCCACTCGAGTGCAGGGGGTGTCGCGGAGTTGCGCAGATTGCCGGAGAAACGGTAGCGGTCGATGGCACCCGGGCCAAGGGGTCACCCCACCTCAGGGCGACAGACCGGGCAGGGGCAGGCCTCGAGCAACCCCCGGAAGGTGTAGATCCCGGTGCTGTGGCCGTCGTTCCAGCGGATTCGGATGCCGTAGGCCCCCACCAGTTCCAGCCCGTCGGCGTGGACATCGAAGGGGACGGAATCGGGGTCGAGAATCGGCCGTCCGGTCATCTCCTCGACACAGGCGGCGCAGGGGCAGGCGAGGCGGAGCGCCCGCATCCCGAAGCTCCCCACGTGCCCCACCCCATCCCAGTCGAACTCGATCCGGTCGCCGCGCCGACGAATCGCCTTCGGGACCACATCTCCAGCCATCAGCAACGCTCCCGACGCGGTTAGTTTATGGGCTCGCTTTGGAATCTTAGCCCATATGGGGCCTGCCATGAGCCATCCTGATCCGTTCAATGCGCGCGCTACCCTCGCCACCAAGGAAGGGTCCGCGGTCATTCACTCCATCGAGGCACTCGAAAAGGCCGGGTTGGCCAGACTCGATTCCCTCCCCTTTTCCATCCGGGTGATGCTTGAGAATGCCCTGCGGCACGTGGGGCGGGGCTTCGTCACCGAAGAGCACGTGAAGACGCTCGCCGCGTGGACACCGGCTCGGGCCGGCCAGGGCGAGATCCCCTATATGCCCGCCCGCGTGGTGCTCCAGGACTTCACCGGCGTGCCCTGTGTGGTCGACCTCGCCGCGATGCGCGACGCGACGGCCCGGATGGGCGGCGATCCCGAGCGGATCAACCCGGTGGTCCCCTGCGACCTGGTAATCGATCACTCGGTGCAGGTCGACCATTATGGCAGCGCCGAAGCCTTCAAGCTCAATGTCGCGCTGGAATTCGAACGAAACGCCGAGCGTTATCAGTTGCTGAAGTTCGCGCAGCGCGCCTTCGAGAATTTCCGGGTGGTGCCGCCGGGCACCGGCATCGTGCACCAGGTCAACCTCGAATATCTCTCGCCCTGCATCCAGCTGCGCGATCAGTACGGCGCCCTCACCGCCTATCCCGACACGGTGGTCGGCACCGACTCGCACACGACGATGATCAACGGCCTCGGCGTGATGGGCTGGGGAGTGGGCGGCATCGAAGCCGAAGCGGTGATGCTCGGCCAGCCATATTTCATGGTGGTGCCCGAAGTGATCGGGATGAAGCTCACCGGCACCATTCCCGCCGGCTGCACCGCGACCGACCTGGTGCTGACGGTGACGCAGATTCTCCGCAAGCAGGGCGTCGTCGACAAGTTCGTCGAGTTCTTCGGACCGGGGCTCTCGGAACTCCCGCTCGCCGATCGCGCGACGATCGCGAACATGGCCCCGGAATACGGCGCCACGATGGGCTTTTTCCCGGTGGACGCCGAGACGCTCAAGTATCTCGAGCGTACCGGGCGCGACGAAGCAGCGGTGAAGCTGGTTGAAGACTTCTGCAAGGCGCAGCGCCTTTTCCGCACCAACGACACGCCCGATCCGATGTACAACGCCGTGCTCGAGCTCGATCTCGGCACCGTCGTGCCGAGCGTGGCGGGACCGAAGCGGCCACAGGACCTGGTCAAGCTCACCGAACTCGAGCGCAACTTCGCAACCTCGCTGCCAGGGCTGATGCAGCCGACCGTGCCCGAGCAGCGTCGCGCGCAGGCGGCAGCGGCACTCTCGCGCTGGAGCAACGAGGGTGGCGCGGTGGCCACCACGCCGGAACCGCTGCTCCGCTACAGCTGCGACATCAACGGCGAGACGCACGAGCTCCACGACGGCTCGGTGGTTATTGCCGCCATTACGAGCTGCACCAACACCTCGAACCCGAGCGTGATGATCGGCGCGGGGTTGCTCGCGAAGAAGGCGATTGCCAAGGGGCTGCGGACGCGGCCCTGGGTGAAGAGTTCCCTCGCGCCGGGCTCGCGCGTGGTCACCGATTACCTCGACAAGGCGAAGCTCTCCGACTCGCTCGACCAGCTCGGCTTCCAGACCGTGGGCTATGGCTGCACCACCTGCATCGGCAACAGCGGCCCGCTGCCGGAGGCGGTGGCGAAGGCGATCGAAGATCACTCGCTCGTGGCCGCGTCGGTGCTCTCGGGCAACCGCAACTTCGAGGCGCGGGTTCATCCGCAGGTGCGCGCGAACTACCTGATGTCACCGATGCTGGTGGTGGCGTTTGCGCTGATCGGCCGGGTGAATGTCGACCTCGACAAGGAGCCGCTCGGCATTGGCGATGACGGTACGCCGGTATTCCTGCGCGATATCTGGCCTTCACCGAAGGAGATTGCCGATGCGATGTCGGCGGCCGTCGGGCCCGATCTCTTCCGGCATCAGTACGGCAACGTCTTCAAGGGCGACCAGGAGTGGCAGGACCTGAACGTGCCGGGTGGCTCACGCTTCGCGTGGGACCGCAAGTCGACGTACGTGCAGGAGCCGCCGTTCTTCATCGATATGGCGAAGGACGAGCACGATCTCACCGATATCTCGGGCGCACGGGTGCTCGCGATTCTCGGCGACTCGGTCACCACCGACCACATTTCGCCGGCCGGTGCGATCCCGAAGAACGGGCCGGCGGCGCGTTACCTGATCGAGCACGGCGTGGAGCAGCCCGACTGGAACACCTTCGGTGCGCGCCGCGGCAATCACGAAGTGATGATGCGGGGCACCTTCGGCAACGTGCGGATCAAGAACCGCCTGACGCCGGAGAAGGAAGGAAACTGGACGCTGCACATTCCGAGCGGCGAAGTGATGAGCATCTACGATGCCGCGATGAAGTACATCGCCGACAGCACGCCGCTGGTGCTGCTGGTGGGCAAGGAATACGGCACCGGCTCTTCGCGTGACTGGGCCGCCAAGGGCACCACCCTGCTGGGCGTGAAGGCCGTGATCGCCGAGAGCTACGAGCGAATTCACCGCAGCAACCTGGTTGGGATGGGCGTGCTGCCGCTGGCGTTCGAGGCGGGCAAGAACGCGGAATCACTCGGACTCACCGGGAAGGAAGTGATCGGCATCAGCGGCATTGCCAGCGGGCTGGTGCCCGGTGGCAAGGTCACCGTGACCGCGACGGATAGCGCTACCGGAAAGAGCACGACCTTCCCGGCCATCGTGCGGCTCAACTCGCCGGTGGAACTCGAATATCTCCGCCACGGCGGGATTCTCCCTCGCGTGCTGCGGATGTTCGCGAAGGCGTAGTTCGCGGCGCTCCGAAACGAGAAAGCCCCCGCCGATTGGCGGGGGCTTTCTGTTTGTGAGGCAGCGCCGGAGTTACGCGACGAGATCCTTGAGCTTTTCGCCGGTCTCGCCTTCACGCAGGCGGACGAGGGCGCGGTCGCGGAGCTGACGGATCCGCTCGCGGGTGACGCCCATCATCCGGCCGATCTCCTCGAGGGTGCGCGGCTGGCCATCGTCGAGGCCGAAGTAGAGCCGGAGCACCTTGGCGTCACGCGGCGGGAGCGAGTCGAGCGCGGTCTCGATGTCGGCGCTCTGCGAGCTCGCCATCGTGTGGGCGTCGGTCCCTTCCTGCTCGGCCAGCGCGAACCGCTCCATCCGCTCGTTACCATCGCCCTCACGGGTCGGATGGTCGAGGCGCACGGCCTCGGTGTTGAGCGACGAGAGCGAGCGCACCGCTTCTTCGGTGAGGCCGGTGGCGCGGGCGAGCTCTTCGGTGGTCGGCATCCGACCCAGCTTCTCCTTGAGAAGCGTGGTGGTCTTGCCGAGGCGCGAGAGGTCGGCAGTACGGTTGAGCGGTACCCGGACCGGGCGGCCGTGACGCGCGATTGCTGCCTGCACCGCCTGACGGATCCACCAGACGGCGTAGGAAATGAACTTCACGCCGCGATCCGGATCGAACTTGCGGGCAGCCGTCATCAGGCCGAGGTTGCCCTCGCCGATGAGATCGACCAGCGGAACACCACGATTCTGGAACTTCTTGGCGACTGAAACGACGAAGCGAACATTGTGACGCGCCAGCCGCTCCTGGGCCAGCACATCGCCATTGAACGCCTTTCGCGCCAGGTCCATCTCTTCTTCACGGTTCAGCAGGGGGACCCGCGAGATCTCGTCGAGGTACAGATCGAGACTCTCACGTCCCTCGTCCACCGCCCGGGCAATCTGCGCCGGACGGAGGGACCGCCGCTTCCCGCGGGCACGAATGGTCACTGCGTACTCCTATTCCTTCAGACCCGCCCTGGCGAGTTCGGCGCCCCAAGCACCGACCCCCCGTCGCGGGATTATGTCAACAAAATCGAGCTAAAATAACAAAAATCGACGCGTTGCGCAACTACAATTGCAAGATGTTGTGAAACATACGGTTAGGCAGTGCTCTCATCCGTGAAACACCGGACCCTGCCTGCTAACAGTACGCCTTCACTGCCCCGCTGGTTCCTCAACGTCGCCGGGCACTCATCCCTTTCATGCGTAAAAGGGTGCGCCCCGCCGTCAGAAGTATGACGCGCGGGGCGCAGATTAAGTCACACCCCACCACGGGGTTGGCCGTCAGCGGCGGGTCAGAGCGCCTTGATTTCGGCCACCAGCTTGGTGAGCGAAGCCTTGGCGTCTCCGAAGAGCATCGCGGTCTTGGGATCGTAGAAGAGCTCGTTCTCGATCCCGGCGAAACCCGCACTCATCCCCCGCTTGAGGACCAGGATACTGCGTGCCCGGTCTGCATTAAGGATCGGCATCCCGTAGATCGGTGAGGAGGGGTCGGTCCGGGCGGCCGGGTTCACCACGTCATTGGCCCCGACCACCAGTGCCACGTCGCACTGGTCGAACTGGTCGTTGATCTCATCCATGTCGTACAGCCGATCATACGGCACATTCGCCTCGGCCAGGATCACGTTCATGTGGCCGGGCATTCGTCCGGCGACCGGGTGGATCGCGTACTTCACTTCTCCACCATGCTTCTCGATCAGCTCGGCCAGCTCGCGCACCACGTGCTGCGCCTGGGCCACCGCGAGTCCATATCCCGGAATCACGATCACGCTGCGGGCATAGGCGAGCTGGACCGCGACATCTTCAGCAGTCGTCGCGCGGACGGAGAGCCCCTCGGTGCCGGCGCCGACAGCCGCCGGGGCACCACCGAATGCTCCGAACAGCACATTGGTGAGCGAACGGTTCATCGCCTTCGACATCAGCATCGAGAGCAGGAAGCCGCTCGCACCGTTGAGGGCACCGGTGATGATCAGCACGTTGTTGCCGATCGCGAAGCCGGTGGCCGCCGCCGCGAGGCCCGCGTAGGAGTTGAGCAGCGAGACCACCACCGGCATATCGGCGCCGCCGATCGGCAGCACCATGAGGATGCCGATGCAGAACGAGAGCCCGAGCATCAACCAGAAGGCCAGCGGGTTCGCCGGATTCCAGACCAGCCAGCCGAAGAGACCAACCGTGCCGGCCAGCAGGCTCAGGTTCATCACATTCTGGCCCGGCCAGGTGATCGGCTTGCCGGGCAGGACTTCCTGCAGCTTGCCCCACGCCATCACCGAGCCGGTAACGGTGAGCGCGCCGAAGAGAGTCTCGAAGCCGAGGGCGGCCATGGTGCCCGAGGAGATCTGCGCGCCGAAGTCGTGGATGATCCATTCATTGACGCCGACGAGCGTCGCGGCGAGTGCCCCGAATGCGTGGGAGATCGCGACCACCTGCGGCATGCCGGTCATCTTGACGCGGGTGCCGAGCGGGATGCCGATGACGGTGCCGATGATGACGCCGGCCACAATCCACTGGTAGGTGACGATCTCCTGCACGAAGAGAGTGCCGATGACGGCGAGCAGCATGCCGATGGCGGCCTGGTTCATTCCCGACCGGGCACGATCCGGATGGGCCAGCGACCGGAGACCGAGGATGAAGAAGATCGAGGCGGCGAAGTAGGTGCCTTGCGTAAACAGGTCGCGCATTACTTCGCCTCCGCCGACTTGTCTGCTCGCTTGAAGAGCTTGAGCATCCGGTCCGTGATGATGAAGCCGCCCACCACGTTGATCATCGCGCAGGCCACGGCGAGGCAACCCAGGATGTTGCTGATGCGGTGGTCACCAGAGCCGGCCGCCACCAGTGAGCCAACGAGCGAAATGCCGGAGATGGCGTTGGTGGCAGACATCAGTGGCGTGTGCAGCAGCGGCGGCACGCGCGAGATCACCATATATCCCACGAAGCCGGCGAGCACGAACACGTAGAGCTGAATCACGACTGTCGCATTCATTTCGAGCCTCGGGATCAGCGGGTGGCGCCGGCGTGCGCGATGCACATCGCGCCGGTGATTTCGTCGGAGAGATCGACCTGCAGCTTGCCATCCTTGCGAAGGTGCTCGATCAGGGTCTGCACGTTCCGCGCAAACATCTGCGAGGCGTGCTGCGGCATCGCACTCGGCAGATTGAGAGTACCGATGATCGTCACACCATGGTGAACCACCGTTTCGCCCGGCACGGTGAGTTCGCAGTTGCCGCCGGTCTCGGCCGCGACATCCACGATCACCGAGCCCGGCTTCATCTTCTCGACCGTGGCGCGGAGGATGAGGCGTGGCGCGGCGCGGCCGGGGATCGCGGCCGTCGAGATCACCAGGTCGGACTGGGCAGCCGCACCGTCGACCGCTTCGATCACCTTCTTCTGCTGCTCTTCGGCCAGTTCCTTGGCATAGCCGCCGGCCGTTTCGGCATCGCCGGCGATCGCCTCGGGGGCGAGGAACTTCGCGCCAAGGGAGAGCACCTGTTCGGCCGCCGCTGCGCGGACGTCGAAACCGGTGACCACAGCACCGAGCCGGCGGGCGGTCGCAATCGCCTGCAGCCCGGCGACACCGGCGCCGAGTACCAGCGCCTTGGCGGGTGTCAGCGATCCGGCGGCGGTGGTGAGCATCGGGAGGAATCGCGGCAGCGCCGCAGCGCCGATGAGGGCGGCACGATAGCCCGCGACCGTGGCCTGCGACGAGAGGACGTCCATCGATTGTGCGCGGGTGATCCGCGGCACCTTCTCGAGAGCCAGAATGGTGACCTGCCGGGCGTTGAGCGCCGCCACGGCCGCCGCACTGTCGCCCGTCGTGAGGGCGAGCACCACCGCTCCGTCGCGAATTACGGAGCCGACCGGGCACTGCACCGCGCAGATCAATTCGCTCTGCCCCACCGTGGCTGCATCGGCGAGTTCGGCACCGGCGGCCGTGTAGGCCTCATCGGGAAAGAAGGCGCCGGCACCGGCACCTCGCTCGACGACGACACTGTCTCCGGCCTTGATGAGACGGGCGACGGCATCCGGGACAAGGGCCACGCGACTCTCGCGGGCGGCGGTCTCCTTCAGCACTCCAATACGCATCGGCTGGCGGCTCCATTGGTGGTCCGTGGACTTTCACCACGGGTAATGGTACCGTGCCCGCATGCCTCCCGCACCTCGACGTCCCGGTATCCACAAATTTGGCGGCGCCTCACTTGCCGATGCCGCTGCCATTCGTGGCGCCGTGGAGATCATCCGCTCCCGCTCTTCCCCGCGCGTCATCGTCCTCTCCGCCCTCGCGGGAGTGACCGAGCAACTCCTCGACGTGCTGAGCCAGGCCACCGCAGGCAATGAGAGTGGCGCACTCGCCGCGGTCGCCGCATTTCGCGCCAATCACCGCGCGGTGGTGTCGGGATTGCTGCCCACCGCCGACCGGCGTGCCCTGCGTGATGTCATCGATGCCACCAGCGATGAACTCGAAGCGCTGGCCCGTTCGCTCGCGGTGTTGCGTGAAGCGTCGCCACGGGTCCGCGATCACGTCGTCGCCCGCGGTGAGCGACTCTCGGCGCGGCTCGTCGCTGCGGCGCTGGAGGCAAAGGGAGAGAAGGTTGCCTTGGTCGAACCGTCGGATGTGATCATCACCGATGGTCCCTACGGCGGCGGCACGCCCAATCTCGTCGCCACGCGTGCCGCCGCTCGCACGGTGCTGCTGCCGCTGCTCAAGCGCGGCGCGACAGTAGTCGTGCCCGGTTTTCTTGGCCGCGCTCCCGATGGTGGCACCACGACGCTCGGCCGCGGTGGTTCCGATCTGACGGCGACGATGCTCGGCCGCGCGCTCGATGCCGAGAGCGTCACTCTCTGGAAGGATGTGCCCGGCCTGCTTACGGCCGACCCGCGCGTGGTGCCCGATGCGCGCCTCCTACCGCACGTTCACGTGCGCGAAGCGGCCGAGCTGGCGTACTACGGCGCCAAGGTGCTGCATCCGCGGGCGTTGCTGCCGCTGGCCGACACCAACATCCCGCTCTTCCTGCGCCCCTTCGGAGATCCGACTGCGGCGGGAACCGAGATCTCGACGCGCCGCGACAGCCATCGCTCCCCGGTGCGCTCGCTGTCGGCCGTACGGGAACAGGCGCTGGTCACGGTGAGCGGCACCGGTATTCTCGGCGTGCCCGGCATGGCGGCGCGGACCTTCGGCGCCCTCCAGGCGGCCGGGATCTCCGTGTCGCTGATCGCGCAGGCGTCGTCGGAATACACCATCGACTTCACCGTGCCGGCCGATGCCGCGAAGCAGGCGGTGTCGGTGCTGCGTCACGCCTTCCGCGCCGAGATTGCGCAGGGTGAACTCGACGGGGTCGAATTGCGGGCCCGCATCGCGATCATCGCGGTGGTCGGACTCGGCATGGCCGGACATCCCGGGATTGCGGCGCGAGTGTTCGATGCGCTCGCCGATGGCGGCGTCAACGTGGTGGCGATCGCGCAGGGCTCGGGCGAGCAGAACATCTCCGTGGTGGTCGACGAGGCG
This sequence comes from Gemmatimonadota bacterium, assembly GCA_040388535.1. NCBI lineage: Bacteria > Pseudomonadati > Gemmatimonadota > Gemmatimonadota bacterium. The sequence goes on from JAZKBR010000007.1 coordinate 123,590, forward strand.
CAGGTCTCGGAGGGGTTGCGCCGGATTCACGCGGCGTTCCAGCTGGGCAAGCTTGGCGGCGGACAGTCGCATCGGCGCACCGGCTGTGATGTGATCCTGCTCGGCGCCGGGACCGTGGGACGTGCCGTGCTGCGACTGCTGACCCGGACCCCGGAGAAGTTCACCACGGTGCGGATCGTCGCGGTGGTGGACCGGAGTGGTGCCCTCATCGATGGCGCGGGGATGAGCACGCGCACGCTCAAGCAGATCGAGGCCGCCAAGGGAGAGCACAAACAGCTCGCCTCGATGGAAGGCGCCACCAGGGGAACGCCGCACGAGATCATCGCTCAGCTCACGCAGCGCGCGCTGGTGCGGCCGATCGTGATCGACTGCACCGCCGACGACACTGCCGCGCTGCTCACGACGGCCGCCGAAGCAGGCTGGGACATCGTCCTCGCGAACAAGAAGCCGATTGCGGGGCCGTGGGCGAAAACAGCCCGGCTCCGTGAGGCGCTGGCCCGTGGCGGTGGTCGACTCCGCCACGAAGCGACTGTTGGTGCGGGAACGCCGATCATTCTTGCCGTCGAGCAACTGATCGCGACCGGCGACAGGATTCGCTCGCTCGAGGGTTCGCTCTCGGGCACACTCGGCGTCGTACTCAGCGGCCTCGATGCTGGCGAGCCCTTCTCGGAAGTGGTCTATCGCGCACTGCGCGAGGGATATACCGAGCCCGATCCGCGCGACGATCTCGGCGGCATCGATGTGGGGCGCAAGGCGATCATCCTCGCACGGATGCTCGGGCAAACACTTGATGTGGGCGATATCGCGATCGATTCACTCGTGCGCGGTGGCGCGCGACTCTCCCGCGAGGCGTGGCTCGCCGCACTCCCCAAGGATGACCCGTGGTGGCGCGCGAGGGCGGAGGCGGCGCGGGCGAAGGACCGCTCGCTCCGCTTTGTCGCACGGGTGACGCCGCGAGCGGTGAGTGTACAATTGCGGGAAATGCCGCGGAGCCATCCGCTCGCGCAGCTCGTTGGTTCGGCGAATCAGCTGGTGATCTCGTCCGATCGTTATCACGAATCACCGTTGGTGATCACCGGGCACGGCGCAGGTCCCGAGGGGACTGCTACCGGCGTGCTGGCCGACCTCCTCACGCTGGCGTCGATCTGATGCGCACGAGTGCGACAGCGTACGCACCGGGTTCGGTGGGCAATGTCGGACCCGGACTCGACATCCTCGGCCTCGCGGTGGCCGGTGCTGGCGATGAAGTGACGCTCACCTGGAGTGACGCAACCGGTATCACGGTGCTCGATGCCGGTCATCCTGATTTGCCTTCGGCCGCCGCGAAGAACACCGCCGCGATTGCGGCACAGGCGGTCTTCACACGTGCCGGGATCACGCGCGGCGTGGAGCTGCGAGTGCACAAGGGGTTGCCGCTCTCAGGGGGCCAGGGTGGCAGTGCCGCATCGGCCGTGGCCGGCGCGGTGGCCGCGAACTTCCTTGCCGACGCCGGTCTCGACAGCGCGGCGCTGCTGGAGTGTGCCCTCGTTGCGGAGAGCACCGTGGCGGGTCGCCATGCCGACAACCTCGCGCCGAGCCTGCTGGGTGGGCTCGTGCTGGTGCGCAGCCTCGAGCCGATGGATTTCATTCGAGTACCGCTCCCTTCGCAATTGCGAGTAGTGCTCGCGCATCCCGATCAACGGTTGCGCACACGCGATGCGCGCGCGGTGTTGCCGGCGGACGTCTCGCGGGCCACCGCGCTGCAGCAGGCCGCCAACATCGCTGCGATGGTGATGGGCGCAGCATTGGGTGATCTCGCCATGCTCGGGCGCGCGCTCGACGACAAAATCGCCGAGCCGGCACGCGCGCCACTGCTGCCGGGATTTCTCGCCGCGAAGGCCGCCGCACTCGCGGCCGGTGCACTCGGCTGCTCGATCAGTGGTGCCGGGCCAACCGCCTTCGCGCTCGTCGATGGTGAGAGGATCGGCGCCGCCGTCGCGAGCGCGATGAGGGCCGCATATGCCGCCGCGGGAGTCACTGCAACGGTACGCGTGACGACAGTGGACAACGATGGAGCACGGGTCTGGTGACTGAACGACTGAGCTGGCAGCGTTGCGACGACTGCGCGCACGAACTCGACGAACTCGATGCGGCACCTCGCTGTCCGGCGTGCGGCGGGCTGCTGGCAATTGTGCATCGGACGCCGCTACTGCAGGGAGAGGCCCTGCGGACGTCGTTTGCCGATGCCTGCTGTGCCCGCCCTTCGCGGAGTGCCTCCGGAGTCTGGCGCTTCGGCGAGGTGGTCCTGCCCACGGCAGTGGATGTGGCGGTGTCGCATCCCGAGGGGAATACCCCGCTGCTGCAGCGGAAGAGCCTGAGTGCATTCGCCGGCGTCGAGGCGCTGCACTTCAAGCACGAAGGGCATAATCCGACCGGCTCGTTCAAGGATCGCGGGATGACTGTGGGGGTCACTCAGGCGAAGCGAATCGGCGCGACCGCCGTCGCCTGTGCGAGCACCGGCAACACCTCCGCTGCACTGGCATCATATGCGGCGCACGCCGGGATTCCGGGGCTGGTCTTCATTCCCGATGGTCAGGTCGCACTGGGCAAGCTCACTCAGACGCTGGCTTACGGCGCGCGCACGCTGCTGGTCGATGGCGACTTCGATGCCTGCCTGCGCCTGGTGCAGGCCGCGGCCGATGAGCTGGGCGTCTACCTGCTCAACTCGATCAACCCGTTCCGGCTCGAGGGACAGAAGACCATCGTCCTCGAATTGCTGCAGCAATACGACTGGGAGCCACCCGACTGGATCGTGTTGCCGGCCGGGAACCTCGGCAACACGGCGGCATTCGGAAAGGCGCTCGACGAAGCGATGGCGTGGGGGCTGATCACCCGACGTCCGCGCCTCGCCTCGGTGCAGGCCGCGGGTGCGGCGCCGTTCGCGGCGGCGTTCGATCGCGGCTTCGATCGACTCGAGTCGGTCGAGGCGCACACGATTGCCACCGCGATCAAGATTGGTGCGCCGGCATCATACGGCCGTGGCGTGCGAGCGATCCAGAACTCCAATGGCTGCGTGTTGAGTGTGAGTGACGAGGAGATTCTCGAGGCGAAGGCGGCCATTGATCGGGCCGGGGTCGGCTGCGAACCTGCGAGCGCAGCGTCGCTCGCCGGGGTCCGCAGCCTGCGCCGCCGAGGCGTGATTGGCGCCGGCGAGCGGGTCGCGGCGGTGCTCACCGGGCACATTCTCAAGGACCCGGGGATCCTCCAGCGGATGCACCAGGAGGAGTCGCCACCACCGGTCTGGGCCAACGCTCCGATTCGCATCTCGGCCACGACTGAAGCGGTCCGCCGTGTCCTCGAGGCCTCACCCTGAGGAAATACACGACGAAATCGTTGCCTCACCACCACAGGTGGACTTGATTCCGGCGTGGCGACGCGACACTCCGCCACGGTAGATGGTGGCTTGAAAGCAACACCTTTGCCCCAAAGCAAGTCAGGGCAACAACTTACGTTTTCCTGGGGTGGTGGGCACCGGCTTTGCTATTATTAGCGAGCAATCGGTGACCTCTTCCGGCGCCGAACCCGAGGGAAGTATGCGAAATCCGTTGCGCTCAATCGCTCTGCTGGCACTTCTTGGCTCGCTCGCTGCGGCTCCGCTGCGCGCCGATGACCCACCCAAGGCATTCTCGAGCAACTTCGGCCTCTCCGGCGGCATCATCGCCACAGGCGACCAGATCACGGCGACGTATTACGGATGGGAAGGGACCACGGTCTTCGGTCACACCATCTGGGCGATGACGACCGCGCAGTATGCGCAGAACCTCACCAACAACTGTTTCTGGTGGGTGGCGTGCGGCAGCCTCACCGGCACGTCGCTCTTCACCAAGCCGTACGGCGTCAGCAACAACGACAACCTGAATAATCCGGCTGTCAGCCAGTTTGCCTGGACCATCGGCACCGAGATCATCTTCGCGCTGCAGGTCGATCAGGGAGACGGCTTCAACTGGTTCTTCTCCGGTGATCCGGCGCGTAACAGCGACGGGCTCGCGCATCTCGCCTATTTCTCGCCGCAGGCTTTCCCCGACGGCGTGCCGGGGAATGGTGGCCAGGGCTTCGTGCCGAACACCGCCGGCAAGAGCCTCTTCGGCTTCGAAGACGTGACCTATCAGCACAGCGACTGGGACTTTGACAACTCGATCTTCGCGCTCGATAACGAGACCGTCGGCGTGCCGACCGACGTCGTGCCCGAGCCGGCCACGCTGACACTGCTTGGCAGCGGGCTCGCCGGCCTCGCCGGGGCACTGCGCCGACGTCGCCGCCGTGAGGCAACGTCTCCAGAGTGACCGCGTCGCCATCGGCCGGTAGCCACCGGATCACCACGAGGCCGGCCTTTCAGGCCGGCCTCGTCGCGTTCGTGGTCGGGTTGCTGGCGCAGTGGTGGTCACATGAATACCATCTCGTCTTCGCCTTCTGGGACTCGCAGGCGCATCTCGATATCGCACGGCGCATCGTCGATTCCACCACGCCGGGAATCCAGATGCTGGGCACCGTCTGGCTGCCGATTCCGCATCTGCTACTGTTGCCGTTCACGCTCATCGACAGCTGGTGGCAGAGTGGCATGGCCGGTGGCGTCGTGGGCTTGCTCGCATATGTCGCGATCGTCGCGAGCGTGCACGACCTCCTCGTGCGGCGCACCGGCTCGCTCCCACTCGCCTGGATCAGCACCGCGCTGGTGTTGCTGAATCCTTCCCTGCTCTACCTCCAGACCACCGCGATGACGGAACCGGTGCTCCTGGCTTTCATCACCACCGCCGTCGTGGCTATCGATCGCTGGAACGACAGCGGCAAACCGCAGACATTGCTGACCGCCGGCCTGCTCGCAGCGCTCGCCGTCGGGAGCCGCTACGACGGCTGGTTCTTCGTCGCGATGGCGGTGCCGGTCGTGACCTGGCTTTCATGGCGCAGCCAGCGTCGCTGGTTCGCTGACACGCTGCGCTTCGCGTTGCCGAGTGCGTTGATGGCGGCGCTCTGGTTCGGATACAACTACGCCTTCTTCGGCGACCCGCTCGAGTTCCAGCGCGGCATCTGGTCGGCACAGGCGCAGCAGGCCGCTCTCGCGGCCCGCGGACTGCTACCGACCAAGGGTGCCCCGCTCCTCGCCATCGGCTACTACCTCGGCGCGACCGCGCTCGTGTCGGGCCTGATCGTGACCACCCTCGGGCTGCTCGCGACGCCGTTCCAGTTCCGGCGCATCGGGCGCAACGCTCCGGCGCTGCTGCTGATGACGGCGCTCCCGTTCAACATCCTCGCCCTCTGGGGCGGCCAGAGCGTCATCGCGCTGCCGTGGACGACTCCGGCCGGAATTCTCAATGTCCGCTACGGGGTGATGCTCCTGCCGGGACTCGCCGCGATGCTCGCGATGGGCCTCGCCATGGCGGCTGATTGGCGTCCAGAGTGGGCCCGGGGCACACTCCTCGCTGGTATGTTGGTCGTGCTGGCGCAGGGATCGCTCTTTTCGCGGGATTGGCCGGCGAACGCTGGCGCCCTGCGGGAGGGCCTCGCGATCCGCGACGGCGACCAGCGGCAGCAACGGGCCTCTGACTGGCTGGCCGAGCACTACGATGGCGGCCGGGTACTGGTGGATGGGGCAGTGAATCTCTCGCCCCGTACCAGGATTCCGCTCCGCGACCGGATCTACGACTGGACCTGGCAACTCGGGCAGGCCGCCCTGGCCGCCCCCGACCGCGAGGTCGACTGGGTGATCGTCGATGGGCAGGACAGTACTGATGCGGTGTCCCGCGCCATCGCCCGGCGCGCCGGTTTCGCCGACAAATTCGACCGTGCGTTTGCCGACGGTGGCCTGGAGATCTGGCGACGCCGTTGATGGTCCGGCAGCAAGGAGGAGTATCGTGACGACCTGGATGGCACCACGCGGGCGCATTGTCGCGCCGATTGCGCTCGGACTCCTGATCGCCCTCGGCGGCTGCAAGGGGAAGGAGAGCCCACTCGCACCGGCAGCCCGGGCGCCGCTTCCGGCCGCGGTCGATTCGGCGGCGGGCCGCGCTGGCGCCGCAGGTGCCGCTGGTGGCGCCGCCGACAGTCACGAAGTGCTCCCGACCATCCTGACCTCGGCGGTCGACTCCACCTCATCACCAACGCTCACGTTCGCCGACATCGGCTACAAGAGTGGCGTGACGCTCATCGGCGCCAACGACGAAGCGACAATCGCGGTGCCGGTCAACGATGGCCTGCACGCGACCGAATTGCGGCTGCAGGTGATGCCGACGCCCAACATGCCGGCGGCGTCGCTGGTGCTCCGTCAGCGAGACCGCGTGCTCGCGGTGCGGCCCCTCTCCGACAGCACCACGGTGCTCACGCTGCCGCTGGTCGACGCAATCGTGGTGGACGGCAAGGCAACGCTCTCGATTTCACTCAGTGTGCCGAGCCGCGATGCCTGCCAGGCGCAGCTCTACTATCGCACCGTGCTCGCGCCCGAGAGTCAGGTGCATTACAGCGGCTTGCCGGCCGCCGTCGCCGGCATCAACTCGTTCTTCCAGCCGTGGGTCCGCAAGGTCACGTTTTATGTGGCCGAGAAGCCGTCGCTCGACGCCGCGCAGGCGGCCCTCGATGCGGCCGCGTTCGTGGCCCGACGCTATCGCGGGATGTCGACCACCTTCGAGATCAAACCGTTGCCCGCGACCGATTCGATGCCGGAGCCCGGTCCGTACGATCGCGCGCTGGTGTGGAGCCCCACGGGCGGGACGATGATCGCGCGCGCCGAGGGAGGTCGCGGCACCGTGCTCGCGATCGCCGGCCGCCGTGATGCGCGTCAGCTCTTCACGGTGGCCGACGGCGCCGACCTGGTGACCGCTCCCGGCTTCAAGACGACCACGGTCGACCTCAGCCACAACACGCCCGACAACAGCGACGGCGTACGGACGCTCGGCGACCTCGGCTTCACCAACCGCACGCTCGAGGGAAGTTCGCTGCTGGTTGCCGCGTATCCCTTCTCGCTGGCGGATTTCGGCAACAGCACGGTGCCGACGGCGTTTCGCCTCGTTGCCGAACATTCGGTGCTGCCGCCCAACGGCAATGGCTCGCTCCGGGTGCATCTCAACGGATCGCTCATCTACTCGCGTGCCATCGATCACACCTCGCTCGACGTCGTGGTCCCGCTGCCGTCGCACCTGGTTGGTCGTGACAATGTCATCGAGGTGCGCTTCCAGGTCGTGCTGGGTGAGGGAGGCTGCCTGTTGGGTGGGCCTGTCTTCACCGCGACGATCGACAACGGCTCGTCATTTGTTATCAACGGTCGCAGCAACATCGCGCCCGGCTTCGGTCGCTTCCCGGCCTCGTTCGTTCCCGCCTTCTCGGTGCTGCTTGAGCCGCGAGATCGCTTCCGGGTAGAACTTGCGAGCCAGATCATCGGGGCGATGCAGCAGACGACCCACACGCCGCTCGCGCCGGGGCTCGCGCGTGACTTTGCTGCTGCCAGCGGACCGCTGCTTGCCGTCGGCACCACCGGGCTCGCGAATGCGCTCGACGCGCCGGTGCACACCGATGGCTTCCGTCTCCGCGACCGCGCGGGCAAGGTGTGGGACGAGTTCACACCGACCGCGCCATACGCGGCGATGCAGGGGTTCGAGCGTAACGGACAGGACGTCCTGCTGCTGCATCACACGCAGGCGAATGGGCAGCCGCTGGCGGACCTCGTGCGCGAGGCGCTCGGCCCCTACGGCTGGTTCGGTGTGCGCGGCGATCTGGCCGTGCGGGGCGAGCAAGGGCCGATGCGTCAGCTGACCGTGGCGAACGCGGGCTGGCGGGTTGACCTCACGGGCGAGGGTGCCACCTCGAGGCTGGCGCGCTACCGCAGCGCGATATTCCTGGTGGCCGCGATCCTGATCATGGGCCTGCTGCTCTGGCTCTACCCTCGCGTCGTCCGTCGTGAGCTCGATTCGCCTCGGTGATTACCTCGTTGAACGAGGACTGATCTCGTCCCAGCAACTCACCACCGCGCTGCAGCAGCAGCAGCGGACGGGCGAGCGGCTGGGGCGCCTGCTGTTGATCTTCGGATTCGTCCGCCGGCTTGACCTGGCCCGCGCCCTGGCCGCGCTCTGGGGCTATCCGTTCGCGACCGTCGAGGAAAAGACGGTCGATGCCGCCGTAGCCCAGCGTTTCCCACTCGATGCCACCCTGCAGTATCGCGCCGTGCCGGTGCGCGACGACGGCGCCATGGTGACCGTCGTGGTCGCCGACTCGCCACCGGACGCCCTGTCGCAGACCCTCAACGTGGTTTATCCGGGCCGCGCGATCGACTATCGCGTTACCACGGAGTGGGACCTCGACCGTGCCATCGCCCTCGCACACCGGCGCAAGGTGGTCGACACCTCGATCTACGGCCTCTACTTCCGCGATCAGGCCGAGAGCGCGTTTACGGTATTCACGCTGCCGCAGTACCTCACTTTCGCTGTGGCGTGCTTTGCCCTGCTGGCAGGCTTCTATTCGGCACCGCTCGAGACGCTGCTGGTGATCAACGTGCCGATCACGGCGTTCTTCCTGCTGGTGGTGGCGTTCCGCACCTGGGTCGGAGTCAGTGGCGCATCGGCAGAGACCGCGATCTCGCTCACGCCGGAAGATCTCGCGGCCATTGATGAACGCGCACTGCCGGTCTACAGCATCCTGGTGCCGATCTATCGCGAAGCCGCCGTCATCAAGACGCTGCTCAAGTCACTTGCCGAACTCGATTACCCGGCCGACAAGCTCGACATCCTGTTGCTCTTCGAGGAGGACGACCCGGAGACGCTTGCCGCTGCGAAGGCTGCGGCCCCTGGGGCAAACGTTCGCTTCTTCGTGGTGCCGACGGGCGACCCGCAGACGAAGCCGAAGGCATGCAATGTCGGCCTGCTCTTCGCGCGCGGCGAGTACCTCGTGATCTACGACGCCGAGGACCAGCCCGAACCGGACCAGCTCAAGAAGGCCTACCTCGCCTTCCAGCGCGGACCCGAAGCGCTTGTCTGCGTGCAGGCCGCCCTCAACTACTACAACTGGAACGAGAACTTCCTGACCCGGATGTTCACGCTCGAGTATTCGTTCTGGTTCGACTATCTCCTGCCGGGCCTCGACATGCTGCGTCTGCCGATCCCGCTCGGCGGCACCAGCAATCATTTCAAGTCGCAGATCCTGCGCGACCTCGGCGGCTGGGATCCCTTCAACGTGACCGAGGACGCCGACCTCGGCATCCGCGCCGCGATGCATGGCTACCGCGTCGGGATCATCAACTCGACGACCTACGAAGAGGCGAACAAGGAAGTCGGCAACTGGATCCGGCAGCGCTCTCGCTGGATCAAGGGATACATGCAGACGGCGCTGGTCTTCTCACGCGACCCGATGGCACTGGTGAAGAAGGTCGGCCTGCGGCAGACCCTGGGCTTCGGACTGCTGATTGGTGGCACGCCGCTGATTTTCCTGATCCAGCCGGTGAGCATCGTCCTCACGATCGTCTGGATCGCGACCCGCACCGGGGTGCTCGATCCGATCTTCCCGCCGGTCGTGCTCTATCTCTCGCTCTTCAACCTGCTGATCGGCAACGCGCTGGCGATCTACATCAACATGTTCGCCGTCTTCAAGCGGCGACTGCACGTGCTGGTGCTCTTCGCGCTGCTGAATCCGTTCTACTGGATCCTGCACTCGATCGCCGCGTACAAGGCGCTGGGGCAGTTGTTCACCAAGCCGTACTACTGGGAGAAGACCACACATGGCCTCACCCGTCACGGCGCCGCCGCGTAGGGCCGTCGCGCCCTACTGGGTGCGCGCCCTGCTGGCGAGTGTGGCGGCGGCACCGCTGCTGATCGCGGCGCTCCTCCTCGCGCGTGACGGCTACCTCAGTGATACCCACGGCGCCTTCCTGAGCAAGGTGCTCTTTGCACTCGATCGCGGCCAGCTCGAGCTGCTCGGCTTCGAGTACCCGCCGCTGCCGTTCCTGATGCTGCTGCCGTGGCCCACCGCGACGCTCGCAATGATCTTCGGTGCGCTGGCAGTCTTCTCGATCGCGTGGCTGGTGCTCAACGACTGCACCCTGCGCCGATCGATCCTGCCCTTCATCCTGCTGCTGGGTGCCCTCTGGTCTCCCATCGGCCTGCACCTCGTGGCGGGCGATTTCAACGAGGCAGTCGGGCTCTTCGCGCTCTTCGGCGGCTGGCGGCATTACCGGCGCTGGTGGGAAACGCGAAAGACGATTCACGGCCTCTATACCGGCCTCTGGCTCGGGGTCGCGTTCTACACCTCGCCGCTCGGCCTTGGCCTCGCGCTCATTGCCGGTGCGGTGCTCCCGTTGCTCTTCCCGCGGCTGCAGATCCCACCGTTCGCGTCACAACTGGTGCTGCTGGTCTTTCCTGGCATCGCGGCCACCGCGACCTGGGCATACCTCTCGTGGGTCTTCACGCGCCGGATCGCCTTTCCCTTCGCGCCCTGGGAGCCGGAGTCGCCGGGTTTCCTCGCGATCGTGGTCTGGACCGTGCCGTACCTGATGGTGGCTTGCTTCAACCTGCTCAGACCGAAGGCGACCACTGCCGGCGTGCTGCTGCCATTCGTGCTGCTGCTCGCCGCGAACCGGATCGGCTGGCACTTCTCGCTCGCCTTCGCGGTGGTGCTGCTCACTCTCGTCGCGGTGATCGCGATCCCGACCTGGCTCGACAAGGCGCAGCGCACCCTCCTCGGCACGGCTGCCGTACTGCAAGCCGTCGCCGCGTGGGTGCTGGTGCCGTGGCCGCAGGTGTCGGCGGCGGACGCGGCCAATCACGCCGTCGCCGCAGCGCTCGCCCCGGCACCGGCGCGGAGCGTCCTCATCGACGATCGCTACGCGATGGGCCTGCTGAAGTGGGCACCGTCGCTCGCGCCTTATCTCACGACGCGCGATACCGGATTCGAGATCGCGCTCGCCGACCCCGGTGCCGCCGTACAGTATGTACTGGTGACCCGCGACGATGATGGCCTGACCCTTGATGTCGACCGCCGCCCCCCGGCCGGGTTCCAGGTCGACTGGAACTGGGCGGGGTACACGCTCTACCGTCGCGCCGGCGCACCGCGGCTGCCGGTACGCTATGACAAGCTCATTCCCTACGCCAAGGTGCAGCCGTGACCGGACTCCGCGTGCAACGCCCCTTCGTGGTTGCGATCGCCCTGTTTGCCCTCGTGCCGGCCGCGTTGCAAGCACAATGGACCGTCAAACCGGGCGGCTGGTTCATGTCGCACGGCTTCAATGTCGGCCGTTTTCCCGATCGCTTCTCGAGCGGACCATTGGCAACCGAGAACGCCCTCGAGAAACGCGACTGGGGGATGTACTTCATCTACGGCTGGAAAGAAGGTCTCTCCGTCGGGCTGGGTCAGGGCTATGCGCGACTCGAAGACAAGCGCGACGGCACCTCCACCGTGACGACCGGGTTCGGCGCGACCGGACTCTTCCTGATGAAGCGCCTCGCCCAGGGCAAAGGCGGGATTCTCTCGCTCCAGCCGCGCGTCGACATCCCACTCCTGTACAACACCAAGGATCGCCCGGTACTTGGGCCCGTCAGCACAGACGCCGAAGTCCGACTGCTCTACGGCAATGGCTTCGGTGCCCTGGGGACGCGCGGCTTTGTCACGGCGTCAGTGGGCGGGGCGTGGTGGCGCACCGGCGCGGACGAACTTCGCTACGACACCACCGTGGGCCTCGACGCCGGACCCAAGGTGCTCCTGATGCTGCAGACCTTCAACGTCGCGGCCTTCCAGGGCGGCGGCCTCGCTTACAGCGCGACCAAGCTCGGCGGCTCGGCCGTGCTGCGCGTCTCAAAGTCGGTGGGGATCCAGGCAGGCTACTACGGCGGCATCTCCGGCAAGAACACCGCCCGCGAGCGCACCTGGTCGGTATCGCTCTGGCTCAATCACGATGCGCCGACGGGGACTAGCGCGCGGTAGAGCTGAGCCGCGACTATACTCGCCGGCGCTCGGTGCAGGAGCCACCCCGAGCCCTCGCACCCATTCAAATCGCACCGAGGGATTCGCGGGCGTTGAGTCGTGGGTCCCTCGCAGCGGCCTTTACAGCCGTCGCTCACCAATCCCGGCACCGCTAGCGCGATCGCGGGCGGCTGTAACAGACGCGGAGAGGGAGCCCACGAGCAACGCTGGCGAATCCGCGAACATCCCTGGCGGGTGCTCGGTGCAGGAGCCGCGGTCGTCGGATCAGGATCCGCGCGTCCGCGATTCGGTCGCAACCGGCGGCGGGCGCGTCCGCCCGCTCGGCGGTCGCTCCTGCGAATCGCTCGCCGGCGCAGAGAGCGCCGGCTACGGACGCGCTCCCTACTGATTCTCCTCCCGCGGCCCCCGCACCGAGCCCTCGCACCCATTCAAATCGCACCGAGGGATTCGCGGGCGTTGAGTCGTGGGTCCCTCGCAGCGGCCTTTACAGCCGTCGCTCACCAATCCCGGCACCGCTAGCGCGATCGCGGGCGGCTGTAACAGACGCGGAGAGGGAGCCCACGAGCAACGCTGGCGAATCCGCGAACATTCCTGCCGGCGCTCGGTGCAGGAGCCGCGGAGAGGGAGCCCACGGCGTAACGCCCGGCAGGCAGGCCTCCGTCGCTCAGCTTCGCGCCGATTGCAGCAAGCGATCGATGATGCGCGCGTTCAGCACTCCTTCGTCGGGACCGAGCAGCGGCGGAGTGCCCTGCGCCACGGCACGCGCGAAGTCTTCCATCTCCAGCTGATAGGCATTCACCGGGTCGGCCGTGAACTGTTCCTCGCCGCGCCGGGTGCGGAGCGTCACGCGCGGTGAGACCACGGCGACACCAGCGATGTCGGTGGTCTTGAAGGGCTGGTGCAGTTCGAGAACACCTTCCGTGCCGACCAGCGCCAGCCGTTGATGGAGTCCGCCGTCGAACGAGCAGGAAATGGTGGCGTGACGGCCGTCGTCCCAGCCGAGGACTCCATGGAGGGTACGATCGACATCGTGCACCGTGTCGAACGTGGCCGTGGCCATCACCTGGCTCGGTGTGTTGCCGAGGAAGAGGCGAGCAGCGTTGACGCAGTAGCACCCCACGTCCATCAGTGCCCCACCGCCCCATTCCGCGTGCAGCCGCGACGGCTCGTCGTCGGCGAGGCGGAAACAGAACGATGCTTCGAGGTGCCGCAGCTCGCCGATCGCGCCGGACGCGAGCAGCCGCTGCAGCGCATCAATCTGGGGATGGTAGCGGTACATGAACGCCTCGACGAGGACGCGGCCGGTCTCTCGCGACACTGCCAGCATCTCGGCGCACTCCGCAGCGTCGAGCCCGAGCGGCTTCTCGCAGATCACGTGCTTTCCGGCACGCATCGCCGCAATCGCGAGTTCGCGATGGAGGCCGTTGTGGGTCGCCACGCAGACCGCGTCGACGGCGGGGTCCTCGAGGAGGGCGCTGTAACTGTCATGGCTCACGAGTGGCAAGAGCGCCGTGGCGCGCGCAATGTCACGGCTCGCGGCGGCGTAGAGGGTGGCGTTGCGCGCACTGTGGATCGCGGGGGCAAGGCGATTGCGCGCGACCCGTCCGGCGCCGATGATGCCGAACTGGACCCGCTTCAGCGGAACCGTGGCATCGGTCACGGCAGCATCTCCGTGGCAGTGGCACAGGGGAGGAGCGTTGCGCCGAGCACTTCCCCCACGGCGTCCACCACCTCTTCGGCCATCTTGCGATAGGTGGTGAGTTTTCCGCCGGCAATCGTGAGCACGCGGCCTTCACGCACCAGATGGTGCTCCCGGGTCCGGCCGCTTTCTGTGCCGCTCTGCTTGAGCAGCGGACGAACTCCGGCCCAGCGCGCAGTGATGTCGTTCGCGCCGAGCGCCAGCCCCGGAAAGTGATGCTGGACAGCGCGAAGCAGGTAGGCCTCATCAGTAGCAGGAACGGTCAACGACTCCGGCGGCTCGCTGGTTTCGGTATCGGTCGTCCCGACGAGCACGCGCTGCAATTCCGGTTCGGGAATGCAGAACATCACTCGGCGATCATCGGGGTGGCGCAGCGCGATGGCGTGTGTCAGCGGAAAGCGCGTGTTCGCAAAGGTGATGTGAATTCCCTTGGTCCCTCCGACGAGGTCGCGCTCCGGCAGCCCGATTGCCGCGCGCACGCTGTCGGTCCAGGGTCCGACCGCGAGCACCATGGCTCGGGCGTCGATTCGCTCGCCACGCGGCAGCGTCGCCGAGACGCCATCGTCACTGATGGCGAGACGGGCGTCGGTGTGCTCATGGATCGTGGCACCCGCCGAACGCGCCGATGCGATGTTACTCCGGACCAGACCGATGTCATCGCCGTGCGCGTCCTGGTAAAGTGCGCCGCCGAGCATGGGCGACTGTCGCAGCAGCGGCTCACGGGAGACGACGGTGTGCCGACTCAGCGGCCGGTGCGTGCCAAGAGCATGTCGGCCGGCAAGCAGCCGATAGAGAAGCACGCCAACACCGACCCGGAAATACTGCCAGTATTCGCCGCGGTCGGTGAGAAAGAGAAAGGGGAGCGGGCGAACGAGGTGGGGTGCGATGCGGAGCAGGATCGCCCGTTCTGCGAGCGCCTCGTGCACCAGGTGAATGTCGCCAAGCTCGAGGTAGCGGATGCCGCCATGAATGAGGCGGCTCGATCGGCTACTGGTGCCCCACCCCGCGGTCTCGCGCTCGAGCAGCGTCACGGTGAGGCCGCGCATTGCGGCATCGCGCGCCACGCCCGCGCCGACGATCCCCCCTCCAATGACCAGCAGATCCTGCATCGGCGTGACTCGCGGTGGATGGGGAGTTGCTGGAAAATAGTCCGGTTCCCGGTCTGGCCGGGCCGCGATTGCCAGTCGGGGGCATCGCAAGTAAATACTCTGATATCGGAGTCTCCCTACCCTCACGCCTGAGTCTTGAAAATGTCGATTGGTCGCGCCTTGCGAACCGCCGGCCTGGTGATTGTTGCGGGGATCGTGCTCTTCGCACTCTTCGTCGTCGTCCAGAGCGGCAGGGCCCTGAGCCGGAAGTATCCCGTCCCCGCGATTGCGCTTGCGGTGCCGACAGACAGCACGGCGATCGCGCGCGGCGAGCATCTGGTGCAGGCGGTCGGCGCCTGTGCGACCTGCCACGATGCCGACCTGGGCGGCAAGGTGTACGCCGAGATGGGGCCGGTGGGAGTAGTCGCGGGGCCAAACCTTACTCGGGGTCAGGGCGGCCGCGGGGCGGGCTTCGTCGATGCGGACTGGATCCGTGCGCTTCGCGTCGGTGCCCACCGCGACAGCACTTCCCTGTTGATGATGCCGAGTGAGGTCTACACCAACTTCAGTGACGCCGACATTGGTGCGATCGTTGCCTATCTCAAGCAACTCAAGCCGGTCGATCGCGAAATCATCACCAGTTATTTCAAGCCGCTGGGGCGGACCCTGCTCGCGGTGGGCGCACTCGACATCCTCAGCGCACCGAAGACGACCGCGCGCATCACGGTACCTGAGGTGCTGCCGACGGAGGAGGCGAGCTACGGTCGCTATCTCGTGGAGGCGGCGGGGTGCGCGGGATGCCACGGCCCGGGACTCTCAGGCGGTGCGGTGGCCGGGCCTCCCGGATTGCCACCGGCCGCCAACCTCACGCCCGCCGGGCTCGGCAAATGGACCGAGGCGGATTTCATTCACGCCATCCGCGAGGGGAAGCGGCCCGGCGGAACGGCGATCAACCCCTTCATGCCCTGGGAGTCGTATCGCGGCATGACCGACAGCGAGTTGCGGGCGATCTGGCACTACCTGCAGAGCGTCCCATCCAGGGCCTTCGGCGGCCGGTGATGGCTGGCCGCGTCGAGGCACTTTGGAGCAAGCGCGCCCATGGTGGCCCAATGGATCCGCTACAGTCTGCGGTGCTGGAGGTCGGGCGCGGGGTGGCCGGCAGCGCAGGCCGGAGCAGCACGAGACAGATCACCATCATCTCGAGCGAGGCATGGCAGGCGATGATGCACGAACTCTCCGCGGACATTGCTCCGTCTGCCCGCCGGGCGAACGTGATGGTGACCGGCCTCAACCTGGCCGCGAGCCGAGGTCGGATCCTCTGCCTTGGGGCGGCGCGAATCCGGGTCCGGGGTGAAACACGCCCGTGCGAGCTGATGGATGCGGCGCTCCCAGGACTACGCCTGGCGATGGATCCCCAGTGGCGCGGTGGTGTATTTGGCGAGGTGATCGAAGGGGGCGAGGTTCGCGTGGGAGAGCCCGCCCTGTGGGCTCCCGCCTGACCCGCTCAGACTCCGCTGCCAGCGACCGATAAAGGGGCATCTTCGTCCCGGCTCGGTACGGTTGCGCAGCATTCGGCAGCACTCAGACTCCTGGAAGTCGCTCGGCGCGCCCTGCGCCCGCGCGTGGCGTGGCCGCATCCCGTCGATGCTTCGCCGCCTGGCCATGCTCGGGGTGCTGGTCGGACCGGTCGCAGGCCAGGTGCCGAACCGGCATCACCCGGAACCGGGGGGCGGCGGCTGGCAATTCAGCCGCTATTCCACCGCCGAAGGCCTCCCGTCCGATGAGGTCACCGGCCTCCTCGAATCGCGGAGCGGTACGCTGTGGGCCGGGACAGCCCGCGGGCTGGCCTGGTTTGACGGCTGGCTCTGGCACGAACTCCCCGCCGACTCCACCGGGATCCCCCGTCGGCCACCATCACTGATTGCCGACGCTCCCGGCGACTCGGTCCTCGTCGTGGTGCACAACCTTCTTTACATCGGGACGACGACCGGGTTCACCCGGCTCGCCGTCGTCGTTGAGGGCAAGGAGAAGCAGGTCACCTCGGCCGCGACCACCAAGGACGGGATGTTGATTCTCATCCCTCCGGGGAGCGCCGACCCGCTACCGCGACTGGTTCGCTATCGCAACAATCAATTCCAGCTGGTTACCCCGCCGGCAGAGCTGGGGAACCACGATGTCGCCGCACTCTTTCCAGGTGCTGGTGGCGTGGCGTGGCTCAACACCACGACCGGGCTCTGGTATAACGACGGCTCAGGCTGGACGCTGCGCTTTCCGAGTGGCGCCGTGCCTTTCCGCGTGGGCGCCGTGCTGCAGCGCGAAGATGGCTCCGGTCTCTTCTCTCTCGTGTCGCCTGATGCACGCGCGGGGCTCTGGGAATGGAACGCCGGGGAACAACCGCGGCGCCGGGCCTCCGAGGGTGAAGTCCGACTGCTGCACGCATCGTTTGCGCGTGATGGCGTCGCCGTGGCCGTGTACATGGGTGGTCAGATGCGGATTCGCGAGCACGACAGCTGGTCGACGTATGACCTGCCGGGTTCGCAAATCCTCGATGCGCGCACGGTACTCCACGACCACCTCGGCGATACCTGGATCGGGACCGGCTCGGGTCTGGTGCTCTTCCGCGGCTCATCAGGTCTCTGGGCGGGGATTCCGCACGGTTTCCCGTCGCCGCGCGACCGGATCAACGCCATCGTGACCGATACCAACGATGGCACCTGGGCCGGCACTGCCGACGGCATCGATGTCTTCGAGGCCGACGGCAGCATTCGCCATATCGCCACCGCGCTGGGCAAGCCGGTAGGTGGAGTGACCGGGCTCGCGCGCGATTCGGCGGGGAATATCTGGGTCGCCCGCGGCTCGACGCCGGGCGGGGCGCTGCGCTGGGATGGCAAGAACTGGCGACTCTTCGGCGCGGGCGATGGACTCCTCGCCTCGCGGATTCACGACATCTCCGTCGATCGCAGCGGTCGGGTCTGGTTCCTCGGGCTCGAAGGAAGTGCCCAGTCGAGTAGCGGCCCCGGCGCGTTCGTGCTCGACGACGGCCACTTCACTCAGGTCGGTCCCGAACAGGGCCTGCCGAGCGGCAAGGTCTACGCGTTCGCCGAGGCACCCGACGGGACGCGATGGTTCGGGAGCGGAGGCGGCCTGAGCCGGTGGAGGAAAGGCGCCTGGACGCACTGGACGCAACGAACCGGCCGCACGGGCAACAGGAAATTCCGCGCGCCACTGCGTGTCTTCACGCTCGCCGTCGATTCGACCGGCAAGATCTGGTTTGGCGATCAGCAGGAGCCGCTCGCCTACGGGATCGGCACCGTCGACGCACGTGATTCGCTGGCGTTCTACACCACGGCCGACGGATTGCTCAACAACCGCGTCTGGCGACTCGTTGCGGGCGCCGATGGCACGATCTGGGCGGCGACGGAATCGGGCCTCTCGGCGATGCACGACGGCAACTGGTTCTCGTTCGGTACCGATCGCGGGCTCGGCTATCCCCAGCTCTGGGCACTCGAAGTCGATGGCACGGCGGTCTCGGTCGGGACGCAGGGCGGCGGCATGCGCCAGCTCGACCTCGACGCGGCGCGTCAGCCTCCGCCACGCGTCACCATTCTCGAATCGGTCACCGAGGGACGCCGCGCCTATCTCCGCTGGATGGTCGTTGCCTATCGCGGATCGCTGGCCTCTGCGCTCATCGAGACCCGCTATCGCGTCGACGGCGGCACCTGGTCCGGATGGAGCACCGATCGGGTCGCCACCCTCAATGACATGAAGCCCGGCGAGCACCGAGTCGAGGTACAGGCCAAGGGACTCTTCCTGCCGCTCGATCCGGTCTCGGCCAGCGCGGCGATTGTTGTGGCCCGGCCGCTGATGTTGCGCAAGGAGTTCGCAATTCCCGTTGGCGGGCTGAGCGTTGCCTTGCTGGTGTTGAGTATCGCCGGCATCCGCCGCAAGCGCGAAGCCGATGCCGTACTGCGCGAAAGCGAGACTCGCTTCCGCACGCTCTCGGCCTCGACGTTCGAAGGGATCGGCATCTCGGTGGACGGCTCGCTCGTCGAGGCAAATGACCAGTTGCACCGTATGCTCGGCGCAGCACCCGGCCAGCTGCGCGGCCGCCGTCTCGCCGATTTCCTCGGTGGCGATGCCGATGCCCCGGCGCGACGCATCGATGGCAGCTCCTTCCCGGCCGAAATCCGCGAACGCACGATTCCCTATCGTGGCAGCGAGGCGCGCGTGAGCACGGTGCGCGACCTCAGCGAGCAGCAGCTTGCCGACGCGGCCCTCCGTGCATCGGAGGAGCGCTTCGAGCGGATGTTCCGCTCCAGTCCTTCGTCGATCACGATTGCGAGCTATCCCGATGGCCCGTACATCGACGTCAGTGAAGGGTTCGAGAACCTCACGGGCTGGACCCGCGCCGAAGCCGTGGGCAAAACGGCCGAAGCACTGGGTATTTTCCAGGGCCCTGCGGACCGGTCGGATCTGCTCGACTCCGTTCGGGCGACGGGGTCAGCCCGCGGGCATGAAATCACCATCACGACCCGCACCGGCGAGCGTCGCGCGCTCCTTGTCTCGGCCGACCTGATTCAGCTCGACGGCAAGCCGCATCTCCTCTCGGTCGCGACCGACATCACCGAGCGTCGCTCCCTCGAGGCGCAGCTGGTGCAGTCGCAGAAGATGGAGGCGATCGGCCAGCTCGCCGGCGGTGTTGCCCACGACTTCAACAACCTGCTCACGGCGATCATCGGCCACGCCGACCTGGTGCGTGACTCCTTGGTCGATACCGAGGCAGTCGAAGACATCGACGAAATCCGGCGCGCGGCGCAGCGCGCATCCGATCTCACGCGTCAGCTGCTGACCTTCGCTCGCAAGAACCAGGTCAAGCCAAGCGTCGTCGACCTCAACGACATGGTGCACCGCACGCAACGGATGCTCGGCCGCCTCCTTGGCGAGCAGATCGTCATCGTGACCCAGACGGCCTCCGATCTGCCGCCGGTCACGATCGATCCGGGGCAGATCGAGCAGGTGCTCGTGAACCTCGCCGTCAACGCGCGCGACGCCATGCCGACCGGCGGGCAACTGATCATCGAGACCCACGCGACCGAGCTGGGCGAGGAATACACTCGCGAGCATCCCGAGGTGCAGCCCGGCAAGTACGCCATGATCGCCCTGACGGACACCGGCACCGGCATCCCCGCCGAGTCGCTCTCACGCGTGTTCGAGCCGTTCTTCACGACGAAGGGCGTTGGTCAGGGCACGGGGCTCGGGCTGGCCATTTGCTACGGCATCATTCGCGAGGCGGGCGGGCACATCTCGCTCTACAGCGAGGCGGGCCGCGGCACGACCGTGCGCGTCTATCTGCCGCGTGCCAGCGCGCCGGTGACCACCACGGTGGCATCGAGCTCAACCCAACCGGTGCGCGGCGGCAAGGAAGTCATTCTGCTGGTCGAGGATGAGCTGCTGGTGCGGACGCTGGTCGAACGGGTCCTCACCAATCTCGGCTACTCGGTGCTGGTGGCCGGCAACCTCGAGGAAGCAATTGCCGCGGTCGCCAGCGCTCCCGCTCCGCCACGACTGCTGATCTCCGATGTCGTCCTCCCTGGTCCCGGCGGGCCGGAGATCGCGCGCGCCGTGCGGGAGCGGGTCGAGGGAATCGCCGTCCTCTACATCTCCGGCTATACCGAACGCGCGGCCAACCAGGCGGTGGTGCTCGACGCGCCGCTGCTGTCGAAGCCGTTTACGCCGAACGCACTCGGCAGGCGTGTCCGCGAGGTCCTCGACGGTGTCTGAGACCGGGATCAGCAACAGCCATCGCGAACGGGTCCTCACTGAACTCGGTGAGCGGGTCAAGGAGCTCGAAGCGTTGCACGCTTCAGCCCGGCTCATGCTCAATGACCGGCTGGACCTGCAGACGCTGCTCGACGAGCTTGCCGCGCTCCTGCCACCGGCGTTCCAGCATTCGTCACAGGTGGCCGCTGCGGTCAGCTATGGCGCGCTCGCAAGCGCGACGCCAGGATTTGCCGCGAGCCCGGGCGCCCTGGTGGTGACCTTCGCAGGGCGTGACGGCACCGAAGGGCGCATCGACGTGGTTCACTACCGCGGCCCCTTGCATCAGCACAGCGCGGGATTTCTCGCCGAGGAATGGAATCTGGTGCGATCGGTGGTCGATATGCTGGTGACCACGCTGAACCGGCGCGCCGCCGAACACGCTTTGCGAGTGAGCGAGGAGCGTCTGCAACTCGCGCAGACTGCCGCCGGACTCGGGCTCTGGGAACTCCACCTTGCGACAGGCGCAGTGCACTGGTCGGTCGGGATGTCGCAGATGATGGGGTTGACCGAGGCCACCGCGCCGACAACACTCGAAGCCGTCCGCGCGATGATTCACCCCGACGATCGGAATCATCTGAGCCTCAACGTGCAGCGCGCCATCAACGACCCCGCGGCGCGCGACCGGTTCGAGTATGAATCGCGGATGTGCCCCCCCGGCGCCCCCGACGTCTGGATTGCGAGCAAGGGTCGTATCGTGCGCGACAGCAACGGCGCCCCTTCGCGGCTGCTCGGTGTGTCCGTCGATATCAGCGGCATGCGGCGACTCGAAGGCCAGTTCCAGCAGTCGCAGAAGATGGAAGCGATGGGTCGACTCGCCGGCGGCGTCGCGCACGACTTCAACAACCTGCTGACGGCAATCAAGGGCTATTCGGAATTCGTCATCGATTCCCTCGAGCCCGCTGACGCTCGCCGCGAAGACGTCGAGCAGATTGCCGCGGCGGCCGATCGGGCGGCGGGCCTGACCCGGCAACTGCTCGCCTTCTCGCGACACCAGGCCCTCGCGCCGACGGTGGTCGATCCGACCGTGCTCATCGGCGGGATGGAGACTCTGCTTCGACGCCTGATCGGCGCCGACATCGACTTCCGCGTCACGCTCAACAGCGCCCACGGCGCCATTCGCGTGGATGCCGGGCAGTTCGAGCAAGTGATCATGAATCTCGCGGTCAACGCACGCGATGCGATGCCGAACGGTGGGGTGCTCAGCATCGAGACGTCGAGTGTCGAGTTCGATGAACAGGTCAGCATGCCGCACAGCGACCTGCCGGCGGGGCGCTATGTCGTGATGTCGGTGAGCGACACCGGTAGCGGCATGAGCCACGACACCAAGGCCCGGCTCTTCGAGCCCTTCTTCACGACCAAGGAACAGGGGCGCGGTACCGGACTCGGCCTCGCAACCGTGTACGGCATCGTGCGGCAGAGTGGCGGGGCGATCTGGGTGTTCAGTGAACCGGACCGCGGCTCGACCTTCAAGCTCTACTTTCCCTGGGTCGGGGAAGACGCGGTGGCCGCGCGACCGACGAAGATGGCCTTGCACTCGCTGCGTGGCAGCGAGCAGATCGTGCTGGTGGATGACGACGCGCAGGTTCGCGCACTCGCCGAGCGCGCACTGCGGTCCCACGGCTACCGGGTCCTTGCGCTCGCCAGTGCCGCGGACGCCATCACCGTGGTCGATCAGCATCAGGTTCCGGTGGATCTTCTCATCACCGACATCGTGATGCCCCGGATGCAGGGCCCCGAACTCGCCTCACGCATCCGCGTGCTGCGGCACCAGACCCGGGTGCTCTACATCACCGGGTACGCAGAGGGGCGCATCGAACTCACCGACCCGACCCGGGCGAGTGTGCTGGAGAAGCCGTTCACGCCCACGACCCTGTTGCGACGCGTGCGCGAGCTGCTCGATCAGAGCAGTCCGTCGAGATAGAACTCCAGCCGCCACCCGGTCGGCGCCCGCAACGCACGCGCGAGATCGATGCGCACCAGGCCATCGAGGAATGACGCACCGACGCCGGCACCGATGAGCGGCCTTCCGCTCGAGAAGTTCGCCCGGCTCCCGGCCCAGCCCGCGTCGACGAATCCGATCAGCCGTACTGCGGGGAGCGAGTTCCCGACTTCGGCACGTCCAAGCCAGAACGCATTCCCCGAGACCACACCGCCCGCATACCCGCGCAGGCTCCCCGCGCCACCGAGGTAGAACTGCGACTGCACGGGCACATCGCCGCGAGTGGTTCCCGCGGAGAGCGTGAAGGCGCCAGCAATGGGGCCACCCGGGGTGATGAAGCCGCGCAGGGTGACCGCGCCCTTGCCGAAGTCGAAGCCGCCGGTGCCGCCCTCCACGTTCGTTTCGGCACCGAGCGTGAAGCTGCGTGAGAGCGCCTTGCTCCCGCGCAGTGTGACCACCGCGCCGGCCTGGGTGGCGCGGTCGGCGACGATGTTGGAACGGAACCGACGATCACCATCGAAGAGATGCGGCAGGCTTGCCGAGGTTTCCACGTCGGCCGTTCGCTGCTGCTCGTAGTAGAGCCGTGCGCCCCAGCCACCGGTGGTGCTTCCCGCGGTGATCTCGGCGCCCAGGGTGCGGAAGTATTCGCCGTCATCGCGCCCGGCCAGCAGCCCCAGCATCGAGTTGATCGCGCCGAGCGGGTGGGCATCGGGATTGGCGGCCGCGAGTCGGCGATAGCCCGCCAGTGAGAAGCGGCGTGATGTCGTCTCGCGAGTGAGCGAGAGTTCGCCATTCGGGATCCCGTCGGCGAGGCCGATCCGGGCGAGCGCGTCGACGCGGAGCGGACCGAAATCGGCGCGGGCATTGGCACTCAGCGAGAGCGCCTCGATCCGGTTGTAGCGGGCGTGCTGCAGCACGGTCGAGAGTCCCGACGGAAGCTCGACATGATTCTCCCACTTGCGGTCGGGAAGTGCGCCGATGGCACCCTCGAGTCCCTTGAGTTCGCTCTCCGAAATCAGGTCACCCATGTCGAGAATCGGTGCACCGAGCTCCGGCGACGTCAACAGCGAGGCGGTGTCCTTCGGGATGACGACGACGAGGTTGCTGTCGTTGGACCAGCGTCCGCGGGTGGAATCCTGCTCGGGCTCGCCGGCGTGGCGCTTCGGACGCGCCGCCACCCGTCCGGCTGGACGGAAGGTGCTGGCCGGGTCGGGCGCGACCCCGCCCTCCACTTCGTAGTCACGGTAGACCCGCTCGAGCCGGAACGGGACGTTCATCCAGGAGCCCATCGAGCCAACGGCATCGATCGCAACGAAGCGTGGCATCCACCAGCGATTCTCGTAAAGGCCGTATTCCAGCGTGATGAACTTCACTTCGCCGCGCGCGTTGATGTACTTGGGGACGTCCTTCATATCGTCGGCATCGAGATCGCGACGCATCTCGAACGGGCGCGCCGGTCGGAAGGCCGCTCGCACCAGCCCGAACGTCTCGGCGTCGAACCAGAGCGTTCCGCTCATCAGCTTCCAGTCGGAACGACGCGGCGTGACTTGCAGCGCGAGGATGCGAATCTTCTTGCCACCGGGAAGGCCAATCGTCGTGCTGTCGCCGAGGGCGAAGGTGTAGTCGGCTTCACCGCCTTCACGCAGCGGATAGGAGAAGCCCTCGGGATCGCCGTCGGCCCCGACGATCCGGAGATAGTCAGCGGAGGGGTCGAAGACGAGATCGCGACCGTTGCCGCTCAACTCGCCCGGGACGCGGTCGCCGCGTTCGGCGATCGGCGAAGAGGAGCGCGCGCCGATGAATTCAATCCGCGAGGGCGAGTCCCGCTTCCAGGAAATCTTCGCGACCATCTCCTCACGGTAGAGCATCCGGTCGCGAAGCAGGGCCTTGATGCCGACACCCATCCGGGAGGAGACGGTGGTGGTGTATGCCGTCACCAGCCGCTCATTGCGTTGCCGAGCCTGACGGGCGCGGGTGACGAGTGCCTCGGTGGCGGCATCGGCGTAGGCAGCGGGTACCTGGGCCGTCGCGGCGCCCTGGACTTGGGCAAAGAGCAGCAGGGTTGCGAGCATGGTTCCCGAAATGGCTTGAGTAAGCGGACAGGTACGGGGCGCCGAGCCCCATTGTTTCAGTTCGCACCGTCGAAGAAATATCGGCAGATCGGGCCTTCCCTGCCTACTCTTGTCTCCCGGCGAAGCCGCTACCACGGTGGCCCCGGACGGCAATTCTTTCGGAAGCGAGTCAACATGGCCCTGCTGGGCTTGCAGGAAGTGACCCTGTCCTTTGGTGGACCCAAGCTGCTCGATCGTGCCACGCTGGCGATCGAGCGGGGCGAGCGCGTCTGCCTGATCGGGCGAAATGGTGCCGGCAAGAGCACGGTGATGAAGCTGCTCGATGGCACCCTTGCCCCGGATAGCGGTGAGGTGGTGCGGCAGGTCGGGCTCAGTGTCACGCGGCTCGAGCAGGAAGTACCCGGCGATGTCAGTGGCAGCACCTTCGATGTGGTGGCCGAAGGCCTCGGCGAAGCAGGCAAGCTCCTCGCCCGCTACCACCAGGTGAGCCACGACGTGGCCCTGCATGCAAGCGATGCCGCCATGCGTGAACTCGGCCGGCTGCACGAGGCCCTCGATGCGGCACGCGCCTGGGAAACCAGTGAACGCGTCGACACCGTCCTGTCACACCTCGGACTAGATCCCGATGCGCCGTTCGCCAAGGCATCGGGAGGGCGGAAGCGTCAGACGCTGCTCGCGCGCGCACTCGTCCGCAATCCGGACGTGCTCCTTCTCGATGAGCCGACCAACCATCTCGACATCGAAGCCGTGGAATGGATGGAAGAGTTTCTCATCGGCCACGGCACGACACTGGTATTCGTGACCCACGACCGGACCTTCCTCCGGCGCGTCGCGACGCGGATCGTCGACCTCGATCGCGGCAAGCTGATCGACTGGGGCACCGGCAGCTACGACAGCTACCTCGAACGCAAGGAAGCGGCACTCGCGGTCGAGGCGAAGGAGTGGAGCGAGTTCGACAAGAAGCTCGCGCGCGAAGAGGTCTGGATCCGCACCGGGATCCAGGCGCGCCGGACCCGCAATGAAGGGCGCGTACGGGCGCTCGAGGCGCTGCGACTGGAGCGGGGTGCCCGACGCGAGCGCACCGGTACCGTGCGACTCCAGGCCCAGGAAGCGGAACGCACCGGCCGGATGGTGATCGAAGCAAAGGATGTGAACTTCGCCTACGGCGCGCGGCCGATCGTGCGCGACTTCACCACCACGATCTCGCGGGGCGATCGCGTCGGCCTGATCGGCCCCAACGGTTCCGGCAAGACCACGCTGCTGCGGTTGCTGCTCAACGAACTCGCGCCCGATAGCGGGACGATCCGGATGGGGACCAATCTCGAGGTCGCCTACTTCGACCAGCTGCGCGAACAGCTCGATCCCGAGCAGACCGTGGTCAACAGCATCGGCGATGGCACCGAGTTCATCGAGATCAACGGCGTGCGCAAGCACGTCCTCGGCTACCTGCAGGACTTTCTCTTCTCCCCCGACCGCGCCCGGACCCCGATTCGGGTGCTTTCGGGCGGCGAACGGAACCGGCTCCTGCTCGCGCGGCTCTTCACCCGCCGCTTCAACGTGCTGGTGCTCGACGAGCCGACCAACGACCTCGATATCGAGACCCTCGACCTGCTCGAGGAGTTGCTGCTCAATCTCAAGGCCACCCTGCTCGTGGTCAGCCACGATCGTGAGTTTCTCGACAATGTCGTGACCAGCACCCTGGTGATGGAGGGCAACGGTCGCATCGGCGAATATGTCGGCGGCTACTCCGACTGGGTGCGGCAGCGCGGCACCGCGGCCGCGGAACTGGTGCGAGCCACGTCTCGGCCGGCCAGCGCACCGGCAAACGGCACGCCGGCGTCCAAGCCTGCGAAGAAGAAGCGCCTCACGAGCAAGGAAGCGAGCGAGCTCGCCGGCTTGCCCGAGCGAATCGACGCGGCCGAGCGAGAACGGCAGCAGCTCTTCGACTCACTCGCCGACCCGGCCTTGCTCCGGAATGGCGCGGCCGTCGCGACGGCAAAGACCAGACTCGCTGCTGTCGACGCCGAGATTGTGACGCTCACCCAACGGTGGGAGGCGCTTGAGCTCCTCGCGCACGACGCCTAGTTTCGTTGCGGTTCCTTCACCTTCAGGAGTTCACCATGAAGTTCCCGGTCAAGTCCCTGGTCATTCTCGCCTGTGTTGCGGCTCCACTGCAGGCGCAGAGCGCCGATGTCGGCGTTCCGGCACTGCGTTCGCTCTGGCAGCAACTCGCGGGCTACGTGCTGGCATCGGCAGAGGATATGCCCGAGGCGAAGTACAGCTTCAAGCCGACTCCCGAGGTCCGCAGCTTCGGTGAAATCATCGGGCACGTGGCCGGCTCGCAGAACATGTTCTGCGCCGCGGCGCTCGGCGACAAGGCGCCCGCCGAAGACGCGGTCGAGAAGACCGCGAAGAGCAAGGCCGAGCTGATCGCGGCGATGAAGGCGTCGATCGCGTATTGCACCAAGGCGTACGCCCAGACCGACAAGGCATCGGCCGCCGAGATCACCCTCTTCGGGCAGAAGCGCAACCGGATGTACGCCCTCGGGATCAACGCGACGCACGATGGTGAGCACTACGGCAACCTGATTACCTATCTGCGGATGAACGGTATGGTCCCGCCGTCGTCGAAGGGGATGTAACCGCAGCCCGGAACGTGCGACTCGGTACCGGCACGGCGTCCCCAGATCGAAAGGGCGCCGTCCCGGTGCCTCTCGTCCGTCTTCTGGAGGTCCCAGTGACTCTCGTTCGCCGATTCTTCTCGGCCGCCACGGCCGCCGCAGCGGTACTGCTCCTCACCGGCTGTCCCGGTGCCACCGACATCAAGAAGCTCCTCGATGACCCATCGCACTACGAGGGGAAGAGCGTGCGGATTGCCGGTGAAGTGACCAAGGCCGTCGGGGCGCTGGGATTTGGCGTCTATGAAGTGAAGGACGGTACTGGCACGCTGACGGTGGTCAATCAGACCGGCAGTGGCGGGACGCCGCGGGTGGGAGCCCAGATTGGTGTCGAGGGAACCTTCCGGTCGGCGTTCACGGTCGGGAGCAAGACGATCGCCGTGCTGCTGGAGAAGCGGCACAAAGTGCGCTAGGCCCCACGGTTCACCCGGCGCGGGAATCGCGCCATTCGCCCACGCCTGTCAACGCGGCGCCACAGTTGTGGCGCCGCGTCGTCGTTTCGGGCAACCCCGAGCGAGGGGGTACGGATTGGGAAGTCGTGGGCAAGCATAGGGATGACGGTGGAATAACGCCGCAGAAATCCGGCGCACGGCACGTGCGGTGGCCTCCTTGGCTCACCATCACATTCGCTCTCGCCCCGTTCTTCAAGAGAGACCCCCATGATGCCCTCCCGCCTTCGGCGCGGATACCTCGGCGTGGCCGCCCTCGCGCTGGCTGCCGGCTGTACCGCGGATCCGGTGGTACCAACCAACATCCCCGGCTCCGGCACCGAGTTGGCACCAGCCGGCACCGCGAACCTCGGCGGGACCGTCGTGGTCAAGCCCAGCAGCATGAATGGCTGGTACTTCTGGAACGACAGGAATGACGTGTTCACCGGCAGCCCGGGGGAGTTGGTCACGGGTCCGGCGTCCCCGCCTGCCGGAGTTGGCAGCGTCCGACTTGGCCCTCTCACTGATGACGGAACGACGGCGGCCGGGCATTCGGTGATTGCGACGAATGCGTATGCCGGAACACCGCTCGCGAACATCACCGACCTTTCATACGCGAGCTATCAGCCTGGCCCCACCCTGGCTGTCGCGATGCAGTTTGACGTGAAGTACCGCACCACCGACGTCGCCTATGGTGGGCGGCTGATATTCGAGCCGTACCAGAACGGGGCGGCCTCGGTCGGCGCGGGTTGGCAAAGCTGGACGCCACTCGCGGGGCGCTGGTGGGCGTCGAAGACGTCGGCCGCGGGTAGCGGTGGGGCTCAGGTGGTCGCGCTGCCCGCTGGCAACTGCGCCCAGGCGACGCCATGCACGTGGGCCGAGCTGATGGCGGCCTTTCCTCAGGCGACGATCTCCGGACGCTTCCTGCTCAAGGCGGGCTCGAACTGGAATGGCTTCGACGGCAATGCGGACAACCTCGTCGTTGGTGTCAGTGGCCTCACCACTACCTATGACTTCGAGCAGGAAGCGCAGTGTACTGCCGTGTGCTATGCAGATGCTGTCACCGGCAATGATGCGTTCGGCGGCGGCACCGCAGCAAACGCCAAGCAGCACATCCAGGCCGCGATCAACCAGGTCAGCGCCGGCGGTGTGGTCCGCGTGCTTCCCGGCACCTACAACGAGTCGGCGCCGAACAGCGTCGCGACGTCGGTGGGTGGGACCTATCAGTTCGGCCTCTTCTTCGGCTCCTCGAAGCCCGGTATCACGCTCATGGGAGTGACCGCGGGAGACGTGCCGATCACGAATGCGGCAGCGACGCTCGCGACCATCAATACTGACGCGACCAACAATTTCGGCACCAGCGGCATCTTCGTGGAAGCGGTCAACACCACGATTCGTGGCGTCACGGTGGGGCCGAATGTCAGCGGTGACAACAAGACCATCGAAGTCGTCGCGGACAACTTCACGCTGCAGTACGCGGCAACCGCGGTCCCTGGTGGCGGCGCAGTGTACATCAGCGAATTCGACGCACCTGCCGGCGCGGTGTCGAGCTATCACCTGCTGAACAACCGCTTCACCGATGCGACCCAGATCGCGATCTCCAGCGGCGCAGGCCTCGCGGGCCCGGCATCCGCCCGGGAAATCAAGGGCAACGCCTTCGATCTCGGCGGAGCCAGCTGGCCGTCGATCAGCTTCAACGGCAGCGGCGGCGTCCCGTGGTTCACCAAGAGCGTCGGTGGTGCCGATATCAGCGGCAACAGCTTTACCGGTGGCTCGGCCCAGTACATTCGCGCCCGCGGTACCTACATCGAGGCACAGTTCGCCTGGCAGGCGTGGTGGACAGGCAATACCTACGACAAGGCGACGGTCGCGCTCGTGACCGAAGCCCCGTTCGACGTGCGGTCATTCTCGTATACGAGTGCGCCGTATACGTTCACGAATGTGCGGCGAATCGGGTCGACGATTCAGGGAGAAGTGGATATCGCAGTGGCTGGCGACGCTGTGCTTGCCAGAGCGGGGACCTACCCCGAGGATGTCGTCGCCAACAAGGCAAACCTGAAGCTGAAGGGCGCCGGGATTGACGCTTCGGTGATTGTCGGGCCCATCGGGGGCCCGGGGTCGACCATCGCGATTGCTGCGGCCGGCATCCTGATCGACGGATTCACGATCACCCGCGCAGGCAATACGGTGGCTGACTGGAACGGCGCGCTGAATTCGGCAGGTGTCGCGGTTCAGGGTCAGACCAATTCGGTGGAGCTTCGCAATTCGAAGCTCAGCGGCCTGCGAACCGGTGTCGATATCAACAACAGCAACGGCAATTCGATTCACAACAACATCATCGACAACAACCGCACCGGACTGATCTTCCGAAACCAAACGGACAACACATCCGTCATCAACAACTTCATTACCAACAACTGGACCCTCGGCGTTCTGTTCCTCGATGGCAGTGGGGGCACCAACAGCCCCGTGCAATCCGCCATCAACTCGACCTTCAGCTTCAACAACATCAGCGGGAACTGGTACGGCCAGATTGGTGATCGGCAATCAGGCGGGTCCTTGCCGTCGCCGGGAACGAATCTCAAGAACTTCAGCGGCAACTGGCTAGGAAGTACGGCGCCCGTGATCAGCGGCGCGGCGAGTGTGGAGCCGGGCTATGCGGCACAAATCCCCATCGTGTTTGGTGGCGGGGCGAGCGCACCTGGCGGTCAACCCGATCTGACGGGCCCCGCCACGGCGAACATTGTGTACATCCCATTCCAGTGCACCGGCACGGACGTTTCTCCGGCCATCGGCTTCCAGCCGGCGGGGATCCTCTCCACGCTCGCCGGCGGGTGCGTGTTCGACACCCAGGGCCCCCTGACCACCCTCACGCCCCCTGCACCGGCGCCGACCAACACGACGATCGGGATTCCGGTGAGCATCAGCGACTTGACCACCGGCAACTCGCCGCTCAAGTCGTACACCTGGACTCGTGACGGTGGCGTGCCAACAACGATCACGTTCGGCAGCAGCGCCGTGACTCAGGCGTTTGTGCTGAACGTGCCGGCCGATGCGGCCGCTGACGTCGACAACATCTGCGTCCGTGGCACCGATATCTGGAACAACGTCGGTCCCGAGGTCTGCGTGATGGCGGTGTGGTACGATCCGAATGCCGGCTTCGTGACCGGCGGGGGCTGGATCAATTCTCCGGCTGGTGCGTTCCCGGCGAGCCCGCTGCTCACGGGCAAGGCCAACTTCGGCTTCGTCTCCAAGTACGAGAAGGGGAAGACGATCCCGACCGGCAACACCGAGTTCCAGTTCAACGCGGCAAACTTGAACTTCAAGGGAACGGTCATGGAGTGGCTCGTGGTCTCTGGCGCCAAAGCCCAGTACAAGGGGTCCGGTACGGTGAACAACGCCGGCGACTATCGCTTCATGCTGACGGCCATTGATGGCAGCGCACCCGGCGGGGGCGGCGCCGACAAGTTCCGCATCCGGATCTGGAATAACCTCGGCGGCGGCCTGGTGTACGACAACCAGCTGAATGCACCCGACAGCGCCGACCCGACGACTCTCCTCGGTGGGGGCAGCATCATCATCCACAAGTAGCCCCGCTCGCACAGGCACGACGGAAGGGCGCCCCAAGGGGCGCCCTTTTGTCGTTCGCGAGATCGCCGCCTCGCGCTCCCGCTACCTTCAAGGGATGACCGACCCTCTGCCCATCCCTCCCGGCGCGCCTGGCATCGATGCGCGCTGGACCTCGAGCGCCAAGGCGGGGGTCGGGACCGCGTTCTCCGATGCCTCGCGCGTCTGGTTCACGATCAGTCACGGCATCCTCAACGAGATCTACTTTCCTGACGTCGATGTCGCCTGTACTCGCGACCTCGGAATGGTGGTCACCGACGATCACGGCTTTCTCTCCGAAGAGAAGCGCGACGCACACCACGAGGTCGAGTGGCTCGGTCCCGGCATCCCCGCATTCCGCTTTACCAACAGCTGTGCCTCGGGGCGCTACCGGATCGAGAAGACGATCTTCGCCGCGTCAGAACACCACACGATTCTCCAGCATACCCGCTTCGTGCCACTCATCGGCACACTCGACGACTATCACGTCCACGTGGTCTGCAGCCCGCATCTCGGCAACCAGGGCGCCGACAACACCGCGTGGGTCGGTGAGTACAAGCAGGGGCACGGGCTCTTTGCCCAGCGCGCCGGCTATGCCATGGCGCTGATGGCGAGTGTGCCGTGGCGACGCCGCTCGGTGGGATTCGTCGGCGCATCCGATGGCTGGCAGGAGTTGCAGGCGAGTGGTCAGCTGGTCAACGAATATCCGCGCGCAGAACATGGCAATGTCGCGCTCTCTGGGGAACTCGACCTCCGCGCGAGTGGTGGCGAGTGCGTGATCGCGATCGGCTTCGGCCACGACTGGCCCAAGGCCGCGCATCACGCGCTGGCCTCGATGTTGGTGCCCTGGGAAGAAGTGTTGCAGCGCTACACCCGTGAATGGGAAGAGTGGCAACGCACCCTGATTCCTCTCGACGATGCTGATCCGACCCCGGACCTCTTTCGGGTCTCGATGGCGGTGATGCGCACGCACCAGTCCAAGAGTTTCTTCGGCGGCACCATCGCTTCCCTCTCGATTCCGTGGGGCTTCGCGCGGGGCGATGGCGACCTCGGCGGCTACCACCTCGTCTGGCCGCGTGATCTGGTACAGACGGCAACGGGCCTGCTCGCCGCCGGCGCCGTTGATGACGCGGTGAAGGTGATCCGCTATCTCCACGCGGTGCAGGAAGTCGATGGTCACTGGGCGCAGAATTGCTGGCTCGACGGCACGCCCTACTGGAAGGGCATCCAGATGGACGAGACCGCGCTGCCGATTCTGCTGACCGATCTCGCGCACCGCGAAGGCGCCCTGACCGAAACCGATCTGCGCTGGCTCTGGCCGATGGTCCGCCTTGCCTGTTCCTACATCGTGCGCAATGGTCCGGGCACGATGCAGGACCGCTGGGAAGAGGACAGCGGCTTCTCGCCATACACACTCGCCACCGAAATTGCGGCCCTCCTCGCGGCGGCCGACCTCGCCGAGAAGATGGCCGAAGGCGTACTGGCGCAATATCTCAGGGAGACCGCCGACGCCTGGAACGAGTCAATCGAGCGATGGACCTACGTCAGCGACACCCCGCTCTCGCGTGACGTCGGCGTCGCGGGCTACTACGTGCGCATCGCGCCGCTTGACGTCCCGGAACAGGGAAGCGCGGCGGCCGGCAACACGATCATCAAGAACCAGCCGGCGGAACGCGGCAGCGCCCCCACGCATGAGGTGATTTCACCCGACGCGCTGGCGCTGGTGCGATTCGGCATTCGTCGAGCCGATGATCCGCGGATCCGCGACACGATTGCCGTCATCGATGCGCGACTCAAAACCGACTTCGCGGTGGGCCCCGCGTGGCGGCGCTACGGTCAGGATGGCTATGGCGAGCACGAGGATGGCGGCGCCTTTGATGGCGTCGGCGTCGGGAGGCCGTGGCCGCTGCTCACGGGCGAACGCGCCGCCTATGAAATCGCGGCGGGCAATCTCGTGCGCGCCGCCGAACTGACCGCGACGATGGCGGCATTCGCCAATTCTGGCGGACTGCTCCCGGAGCAGGTCTGGGACGGCGCCAACTCCGCCGATGGCGAACTCGTCTTCGGCAAACCGGCCGGCTCTGCGATGCCGCTGGTGTGGGCCCACGCCGAGTATGTGAAGCTGCTCCGCTCGCTGCGCGACGGTGCGATCTTCGGCACCCCGTCCCAGCCGCTCGCGCGCTACGGAGGCGCAACCATGCCCACCGCGCACTTCCCGTGGGGCTTCAACCTCAAGGCGCGCCGGATGCCTGAGGGGCGCAGCGTGCGAATCACGGTACTCACGCCAGCCGTCATTCGCTGGAGCACTGATGGCTGGGCCACGGCGGTCGACACACCCACTCGCGACTCGGGATTCGGCACCAGCATCGCAGATTTGCCCACGGCGGAGCTGGGGCGCGGCGCAACCGTGGAATTCACGATGCAATGGCTCGAAAACCAGCGCTGGGAAGGGGAGAACTTCTCGCTCACGGTGGAGTGAGCCGCCTGCGGGCGTGTTTCCGAGACCCGGCGCCGCCGTCCTAGAGGCGTCCCACTGGCTTCGCCCACTCAGGAGAGAGCAGCAGATGCGCGTACTCGTGATCGATATCGGCGGTTCCCACATCAAGGTCGCCACTAACTTCGGCACCGAACACCGTGCCGCCGTATCAGGACCGGAGCTGACCCCCGACCAGATGGTCGCAGCGGTGAAGGAGATGACGGCCGACTGGAGCTGCGATGCGATTTCCATCGGAGTGCCCGGGCCCGTCGCGAAGAACACCCCCGTCGCCGAGCCGAAGAATCTCGGGCCAGGGTGGGTGAACTTCGACTTTGCCGGCGCCTTCGGCCTGCCGGTGAAGGTCGTCAACGACGCCCTGATGCAGGCGATCGGCAGCTACGAAGGCGGCCGAATGCTCTTCCTCGGACTCGGCACCGGGCTCGGCAGTGCGCTGGTGCTCGACAACCACGGCTTCCCGCTCGAGCTCGCGCACCTGCCCTACCGGCGCCGGAAGAGCTTCGAGGATTACCTCGGCAACGCGGGCCGCAAACGGATGGGGAACCGCAAGTGGCGCCGGCGGCTCGTCGAGGTCGTCCGCAGGCTCCAGGCAGCTACGCTGGTCGATTATGTGGTGCTGGGTGGGGGTAACGTCGAGCACGTCGAGGAACTCCCCGAGGGCGCTCGCCGCGGCGACAACGATAACGCCTTCATCGGCGGCTTCCGGCTCTGGGATATCGGCGGAATCGACGGCTGAAGAGCGGCTTTCGTAGCAGTAACGGGGCGAGTGCGGTGGCGATGCCACACGTTCTCGCCCCTGGTGTTGCGCGCCAACCCGTTGACTTATAGCGACTTACAGAAAAAAGACCGACTAGCACGCGAGTTGCCTTGGATAGTGGCCAGATGAACGCGCAACAGATCGTTGCGAAGTGTTGGCCTGACACCACAATCCTGGGTACCGAGGTTTCCGATGCGTCGCTTCCGTCTGGTCCCTGCTCTCGCCCTCGCACTGCTCGTGGCGCCGACCGCTGCACGAGCTCAGCTGGGGGTGGACTTCACCTCGGCGAGTGACGCGAACAACGGCTGGTTTTCTCTCGGCTGGAGCTTCAACGTGCTGACGCCGTTCAGCGTGAGCGGCCTGGGGTTCTACGATGCCGGGAAAGATGGTCTCAACCAGTCTCATGAGGTCGGATTGTGGACGAGCGGTGGGACGCTCCTGGCTAGCGCGACGGTCAGCAGCAGCGACCCGCTCATCTCGTTCTGGCGGTTCGCCACGATCACACCGGTCAATCTTGGCGTCGGCTCCTACATCATTTCGGGCGCGAGCCACAATGAGTTGTACCCCTTGAACAACTCTGTCGGGACGGTCTTTGACTCGAAGATCACCTACGGGACCGACTGGTGGACCGGCGGAGACCCGTTGGTGTTCCCGACGACCAGCAACGGACTGAACGCAGGAAACCCGGGTTGGCTGGCGGTGAACTTCCTAGAAGAGAACCCCAACCACCCGCAGGACATCGCCCCCGAGCCGGCCACGATGTCGCTGCTGGCCACCGGCCTTGCGGGCCTTGCCGCCGCCGGCCGCCGGAAGAAGATTCTGCGAAGCTGAGCACACCCCTCTCTCCGCGGATTCGCCGATGAAGCTGACCCGTGTAGAGCTGCGTACCTCCCCGATCGGACTGGCTCGTCGCCGTCTGGTCGGGGAGGTCGTCTTTCGCGACTCGCCCTCTCAGCGTGAAGAGATCTGGTTCGACGTCCCGGACAGCCTCGGCGACCAGCTGAGCGTGACAGGGAATCCCTGGCTCGCGTGCCTGCTCCCCCTCGCGGTCACCCTCAAGGAGCCACTCGAACTCTGCCTCCCGGTCGACCCCGCCCTGCGCGAAGGGGTCGATGCGCTGATGCAGGTATGGAAGGGGTGGTATCCCGGTGTCGCCGAACCAGTGGCGATCGAGACCGACCTGCTCCCCGCCGGCACGCCGGACTTCACGGCCCGCACCGGAACCTTTTTCAGTGCCGGACTCGATTCGTTTTACACCCTGCTCCGACACGAACCTGGCGGCGGCGCGCACCATCGCCTTCAGATCGACGACCTGATCACCATCTGGGGCTTCGACATTCCGCTCGAGAACCCGGCGGCCTTCGATCGACTCTCCGCGCGGAACTCCGCGATCGCAGCGGCGCTGGGCAAGGAACTCGTTCCGATCGCCACCAACTTGCGCGAGTCGAGCTGGCAGCGCACCAACTGGGGCCGGCTCGGACAGGCATCGGCGCTCGCCGCCGTCGCCTACGCCATCGAGTCGCGTTTTCAGCGGGTGCTGCTGCCATCGAGCATTCCCTACAAATCCAATCGGCCGTGGGGCACGCATCCGCTCGTCGATCCCCTGCTCTCGACCTCCCGCATCGATCTGCGCAACGACGGCGCGGTCGCGAGGCGAATGGCCAAGGCTGCATCAGTCGCCGCGTCGGACCTGGCGATGCGGGAGTTGCGTGTCTGCTGGATGGGGCGCTCCGATTCGAATTGCGGCCGCTGCGAGAAGTGCCTGCGCACGCTGACCGTATTCGAGATCCTCGGACTGCGCGATCGTTGCGTTTCGTTTCCGCGCGATGCGTGGAGCGTGGCGGCGCTGGCCGGGTTACGCCTGCGACAGGATCTCGACCGCGGCCAGATGGAGCGCGTGCGTGAACTCGCGATCGATCGCGAGCGCCCCGAGATCGTGCGGGCCATCAACCAGTCGATCCGTCGCTACGACACGCGCCGTTCCCTGATGAAGCTCGCCCGCACCCTGCGACTCCGCCCCCCCGCCGCCCAGAGGTGATCGAATGACCGCGTCCGCCACCGGCATCCTGCCTCGACGACTCGGCACCCTCGCGGCAACCGGCACGATCGTCGGCATCATGGTCGGGAGCGGCATCTTCAGGATTCCCTCGTCGGTCGCGGGTCACCTCGGTTCACCCGGGCTCTTCATGCTGGTCTGGGTCGTCGGCGGCCTGCTCGCCCTCGCGGGCGCGCTGGTGGTGGGTGAGTTCACAGCGATGTTCCCAGTCCCCGGCGGACACTACATCCAGCTCCGCGAAGGCACCGGCGAAATGTCGGCCTTCGTCTTTGCCTGGACCACGGTCTTTCTGCTGCGGCCCGTCGCACTCGGCGCGCTCGGGCTCGTCTTCGCTGCCTACCTCGGCACCCTGATTCCGGTGACCGCGCCGCACGAACGGCTTGTGGCAATGTCTTTGATTGTGGTCGTGAGCGCGGTCAACTACCGCTCCGTGGCGGCGAGCGGCGTGATCGCGACTCTCCTCAGCGCGGCCAAGGTCCTGGCGCTCGGGGCGATGGTCATCGGCATCTTCCTCGTGGTGCCCACCTCGGCCTCGAGCAACACGGTGGCAGCTGCGCCCTCGACGCTGCACGGCTTCGGGCTCGCGCTCGTGACAGTGATGTGGACCTTTTCCGGCTGGGGCTCATCCACCTCCATCGCCGGTGAAGTGCGCAATGCCGAGCGAGTGATGCCCCGGGTGCTCTTTGGCGGTGTCAGCTTCGTCGTGCTGCTCTTCCTCGCGATCAACGCGGCATACCTGCACGCGCTCCCGATGGCCGAGATCGCCGCGTCGAAGACGGTGGCCGCTGATGCGGCGACGCGCGCCTTCGGGAATGTGGGTGGCTCGCTGATCGCCCTCCTCGTGGTGGTGGCGACCTTCGGATCAATGCACGCCACGATGTTGAGTGCGCCGCGAATGCTCTTCGCCCTGGGTCGTGACACGCCCGCGTTGCGACGCCTCGCGGCGGTTCACCCGGAATTCGAAACCCCGGGCATCGCGGTCGCGGTGACCTGCGTGCTCGGCGTGGTCTACCTCACCACCAACACCTTCGAGGAACTGGCCGGTGCGTACGTTCTGGGATCGTGGCCGTTCTATGTGCTGACTGCGGTCGGGCTCTTCCGGCTCCGTCGCCTCCGCCCCGACTTGCCGCGCCCGTTCCGCACCCCGGGTTACCCGATCGTGCCGGGGCTCTTCCTCACTGCCGCGCTGGTGATGGTAATCAACGGTGTCTGGGCCGACCCGGTCCAGGCGCTCAAGGGCTCGGCCCTGATCCTGAGCGGCGTGCCGGTGTTCTGGCTGATGCGCCCCGAATGCCGCCCGTGGGGTCGCCCGGCGCGCTGACAGGCGCTTCGGGCGGCTATCTTCTCGCATGGATATTTTCGTCGCCAGGCAGCCCATCTTCGACCGCGGCCGTCGCGTGGTTGCCTACGAGTTGCTCTTCCGGTCCGGCCTCCAGAATTCCTTCGGAAACACCGACCCCACGGTCGCCTCCCTCTCGATGGTGGGGACGACCCTGATGGGGTTCGGCCTCGATGCTCTCCTCGGCGACCGGCGCGGCTTCTTCAATGCCTCGCGCAGACTGCTGGTGGAGGAGCAGTGGCGTTCATTGCCAGTCGAGAGCGCCGTCATCGAGGTGCTCGAGTGGGTCAGCCCGGATGAAGAAGTCATCGCCGCCTGCGCTGCCCTCAAGGCGGCGGGGTACCAGCTCGCCCTCGATGACTTCGTCGCCTCGCCAGAGTATGAAGCGCTGGTAGAGTACGCCGACATCATCAAGATCGACTTCCTCGCGACACCGGTGGCGGAACGCGCCGAACTGGTGCAGCGCTTCAAGCCGCGCGGAATCGTGATGCTCGCGGAGAAGGTCGAGACCTACGAAGATTTCGCGATGGCACTCGATGCCGGCTACGATCTCTTCCAGGGCTACTTCTTCTGCAAGCCGGAGATGATGAAGGGGAAGGATCTCGCGCCGTTCAAGGGGAACATGGCGCGCCTGATCGCGGAGATGAACCGGCCGGAGCTCGACTTTCCGCGACTCGAGGAACTGATCCAGCAGGAAGTCTCACTGTCGGTAAAGTTGCTGCGCTTCCTCCGCTCGGCGAGCTTCGGCTGGCGCCACGAGGTCACCAGCATCAACCAGGCGTTGCGGATTCTGGGCGAGAAAGCGGCGCGAAAGTGGGCCTCGCTCGTGGTGCTCACGATGATCGGCGACGACAAGCCGATGGAACTGGTGACCACGTCGCTGGTGCGAGCCCAGTTCTGCGAAGAAGTCGGTGCGCGACTGCCGAACGTCGACCGACGCGGCGACTTCTTCCTGGTCGGGCTCCTCTCGACCATCGACGCCCTGCTCGATCGGCCGCTGCCGGAGTTGCTGCAGGAGATGTCACTGAGCGAGGATGTCCGCGAAGCGCTGCGGGGTGAGGCCACGGCGCTGGGCGAGTGCCTCGCGATGGTCACCGCCTACGATCAGGGTGATTTCTCGCGGGCTGAATCGCTCGCCGCCGAACGCGGGCTCGATTCCGAGGAACTCCCGGCGGCATACACCAAGTCGATCGCCTGGGTCGACGAGATCTTCGCTTCGCTCTAACCTGAGACGCGCGCCTCGAGCAGTGCGATGACCCGGGCGCGCGCGTCGAGGCCGTGAACGGGGAGCACCAGCAGGTCTCCGACCCTGGCCCACCGCAACGCCTCCACCACCGCATCCACTTCGTCGAGCACCGTTACCAGCTGATCCTCCGCGGCGCCGAGACGGCGGAGTTCGTCGTGGATCAGCGCGGGAACCTCGCCGACATCGCGCCCGCGACGGTACCCTTCCAGCTCCTTGATGATGATCCGATCCGGCCGCGCGTCCCACGCCGCCCGGGCGAGTGCCGCGATGGCGTCGTCGCCGCGGTTGCCTGCCTGACCCAGCAACAGCAGCAGCCGCGCCGGGGCCTGCGATCGTGCCACGGCGAGGAGACCTGCGAGCCCGGTCGGGTTGTGGGCATAGTCGAGCAGGACTTCGATGCCATCGAAGCGGTACCTGCCCAGCCGGCCGGCATTGTCCGCGGGCCGGACACCAAAGGTGCGCAGCACTTCGGCAATCGTGGCCGGTGCGACGCCGAGTCGGCTGGCGGCGAGTGACGCGGCAAGGGCGTTGGCGACGTTATAGCTGGCACTGCCTCCAACGGTGAGTGGCATCGCGGTGATCGCACCGAGATCGTGACGGCCGCTGGCATCGTCGAGTAGCAGTCGATCGCCATCGCGCCACGCGGCGACCTGGTGGGTGCGAGTGGTGACCGCAGCTCCACTCGGGGAAAACCAGACGGCGGCATGCTCGGTTGGCAATGCGCTGTCGAGCAGAGTCGGGTCATCGCCGTTCAGCACCAGCACACCATCGCGACGGAGCCCCTTGGCCGCCACGAGTTTGACCGTGGCAAGATCGGCCAGCGAGGTGATGCCGTACTCGCCGAAATGATCCGCTTCGATGTTGGTGACCACCGCCACATCAACGCCGAGCACCCCGAGCCCGCGCCGCAGGATGCCACCGCGCGCCGTCTCGAGCACGGCACCCTGCACGGCCGGGTCGGCAATGACGCGTTGCGCTCCGGCCGGGCCCGACCAGTCACCAACCTCCACCGCTTCGCCCGCGATGAAGACGCCGTCAGTGCAGCACCAGCCGGTTCGCCAGCCGTGTGCCGTCATCATCGCCGCGATGAGGCGAGTCGTCGTGGTCTTGCCGTTGGATCCGGTGACGAGCGCCACGTGACGATCGGCGTGCGCGACGATCGCGAGATCGTTGCTGGGAGCGAGGATCTCGGCCTCCGCCATTGCGGCGAGCTGGGCGATGGCGCCCGCTTCGTCACGCGGCAAATCACCAGGCGAGAGGAGCGGGGGCAGCGGTGCAAACCCCGCGCGACGCACCGCATCCGCCCACGCCCACTCGTTGACCTCGGTAGCGGTGAGGAGCCGGTCACCGGGGGCCGTAAAGGCGAGCATCAGGTGCCCGGCACGCTGCTCGGCCACCAGATGCGGCACCGGCCAGCCCAGGGCCTGGAGCAGTCGGCGAACCGTCTGCTCCCAGGCAGATGCAATCGTGGCCGCCGCGTCGGGTGGCGCGGTCCCTTCGAGCACGACACCCGGCAGGTCGAGCCAGAGACTGGGGCCGAAGAGTCGTCGCGAGTCGCTGAAATCCGGTGTGTCGGAGAGCGGAGAATCCACGGCGGTCAGTCGTCGCTCTCTCGTGCGAGTCGCACCCCGCGTTCATCGCGAATCAACGTTGCCCCTTCGAGCGGGATGCGCTCCTCGCGGCGCAGCGGAAGCGGGACCACCGGGAATTCACCGGTGGTGCGCGCGGCGGGTTCGCTGCCATCGGCGCGGAAGCCGGTCACCTGATCCCACGAACGCTGCAACGAGTCCGCGAAGATCAGCACCAGGTCGCCGACCTTGGCC
The DNA here is from genome assembly GCA_040388535.1 of Gemmatimonadota bacterium. Classification (NCBI taxonomy): domain Bacteria; kingdom Pseudomonadati; phylum Gemmatimonadota; species Gemmatimonadota bacterium. Next base: position 164,566 of record JAZKBR010000007.1, read on the forward strand.
GATCGGAGGGCGTGATCGATGGCGAGCTGCTCGTCGGGAATCTCGGTGATGCGCTCGGCGGGCACCCCGGCGGCGACGAGCGTCCGCGCAAGCATCCGCGGGATTTCATCACCATCGCGTCCACGCAGCGAGTCATCGCGACGGCAGATGTATTGATCGAACGCACCGGCGACCGCCGTGGCGATAGCGCGAATGTCCTCATCACGACGATCGCCGGGTGCGGCCACCACCACAATGCGCTTCCCCTTGACGTCGAGTCGACGCGCCAGGTCCACCATCGCGCCAACCGCGTGTGCGTTGTGGCCATAGTCCATGATCACCCGGAACGGATGGTCGGAGTAGACATTCATCCGCCCCGGCGCCTGGAAGAACGAGGTATCGAAGGTCCGCAGCCCCTGCCGGATGCTGTCGAGCTTGATCCCGAGCGAGAAGGCCATCACCGCGGCGAACATCGCGTTCTGCACGTTGTGCAACGCGCGCCCCTCGAGCGTGGCCGGGATCAGGTGAGTCCAGAGCAGAGGAATGTGCGCTCCGTGATCGTAGAGCGTGATCATCTCGCCGTTGACCCCGGCCTCCAGGGCGCAGGCGCGACCGCCAGCGCGGATATGCTCGCGCACGAGCTCGTGCGCCGGATTGGTGGTCACGTAGCAGAGATGCTTCGACTCGGTATAGGCGGCCATCTTGAGCACGAGTGGATCATCGGCGTTGAGTACCGCGGTATCGCGAGCCACTTCGACCACGACGCGCTTGACGTCAGCGAGTTGCTCGATGGTATCGATCCCCTTGAGTCCGAGGTGGTCCTCGCGCACGTTGAGCACGGCGCCGACGTCGACATAGCGCGTGCCCATTCCTGCCCGCAACAGGCCGCCGCGCGCCACTTCGAGCACGGCGATATCGATGCTCGGGTCGCTGAGTACCATGCGCGTCGAGGTCGGGCCGGTCATGTCGCCCTCGACGGTACGCTGACCGTTGACATAGACGCCGTCAGTGGTCGTGAGCCCGGGGGTGTAGCCGGCCATCTGGCAGATGTGCGCGAGCATTCGCGCTGTCGTGGTCTTGCCGTTGGTGCCCGTCACCGCGGCGATCGGCACCACGCTCGGCGTCCCCTTCGGAAAGAGCATCTCGATGACGGGACCCGCCACGTCACGCGGTCGCCCCTCGCTCGGCGCCGAATGCATCCGGAACCCCGGTGCGGCGTTCACTTCGCAGATGCCGCCGCCATGGGACTTGTAGCTCTCGCTGATGTCGGACGTCAGGAAGTCCACGCCGCCGACATCGAGACCGACGGCCTTGATCGCCCGGACCGCCATCTCGGCGTTGTCGGGGTGGATGATATCCGTAACATCAGTCGCGGTACCGCCGGTCGACAGGTTCGCGGTTGAGCGAAGCGGCACTACCTGACCCGCCGCAGGGATACTCGCCGAGGTGAAATCGAGCTTCGCGAGCATCTGCTCGGCCTGGGCGTCGAGTTCCAGCCGCGTCAGCACCTTTTCGTGACCGATGCCGCGCCGCGGATCGCGATTCACTTCCTTCACCAGTTCGGCCACGCTCGAGTGGCCATCCCCCACCACGTGCCCCGGCGTCCGCTTGGTCGCAGCGACCAGCACACCATCGACCACCAGCAACCGGTGGTCATCGCCGGTGACGAAGCTCTCGACGATGACCGATCGCGAGATCTCCTGCGCCACTGCGAAGGCCGCCCGGACCTGCTCATCGGTGGTGAGGTGAATGGCGATGCCGCGGCCGTGGTTGCCGTTGTACGGCTTCACCACCACCGGAAATCCGACGCGGCGTGCCGCGCGAGCCGCCTCATCGGCACTCTGGACCAGCTCCTGCCTCGGCACCGGAAGGCCGAGCGCACCGAGGAGCTTGTTCGTCTCTTCCTTGTCGCTGGCGAGTTCGACGGCGATGTGTGAAGTGCGCCCAGTCACCGTGGCCTGAATCCGTTGCTGATACTTGCCGAGCCCGAGCTGCACCAGCGAGAACGAATTCAGGCGCATCCACGGGATGTCGCGCGCTTCGGCCGCGTGCACGAGCGAGCCGGTGCTGGGCCCGAGCGCGCGGCGCTGGGCAAAACGGATGTAGGCGTCGCGCTCGGTGGCGAAGTCCCAGTCTGCGGGAACGGCATTCGCGGGCCGACAGGCATCGGGAAGAAGCGAGAGCAGGAAGCGAAGGGCGAGTTCGCCCGCCTCGAGACCTTCATCGCGCTGTTCGTATTCGTAGACGACGTCGTAGACGCCATCGACCCCGGCACCACGCGTCTTCCCGAAGGTGACCTTGATCCCGGCGACATTCTGCAGTTCGATGGCGACGTGCTCGAGCACGTGCCCGAGCCAGGTCCCTTCATCCTCGGTGAGGCGACGGACGAAGCCGCCCGGCTCGCCATAGCTGCAGCCGTGTTCGCGGAGGCCGGGAAGCGCTTCGAGCAACCGGTCGATGAATGGTGCGCCAAGCCGGCTCGTCGGCCACGCCTCGAGTGCACCGAGGTCGAGTCGGAGCCGGATGACCGGGAAGTGCGCATAGAGCGAGGGGCCGACGTAGACCGCGCGATCGAGAATCTTCATGTCGTCCCCTCGGGGAGGTACTCAGCTCTTGCTGGTGGCCAGCGATCCGGCGGCAGCTTCGCGCGTGTGCAGATTGAACTGGGCGCCGCGGGTGAGGATATGCAACTGGATGCCGAGCAGCGAGACCGGCTCGTTTTCCTGGACGCGATCCATCGAGGAAAACTTCAGGCCACCACAATCCAGCACCGTCACGGAGCCGCTTCCCTCGACTTCCACGGTCTCATCCGGCCCGATGAAGGCGGCGGTGTCTTCGTCGAGCCCGAGGCCGATCGCGAAGGGGTTGTATGCGAGCGCACTCAGCAGCCGACCAAGCCGGTCGCGCTGACGGAAGTGCTGATCGATGATCACGCGATTGGTCAGGCCCAGCCCCGGCGCGAGTGTCACGCCACGCGCCTGCGGTGACGCACCTTCGGCTCCGAATGCGATCATGTGCTCGGAGAGAAACGCGGCTCCTGCCGATGTCCCGGCGATGTTCGCGCCACTGGCGTTCAAGGTACGCAGCAGCCGCGAAACCGACGTCCCGCCGAGCAGGGTCGAGAGCCGGAGCTGGTTGCCACCGGTGAGGAAGATGCCGTCGCAGCGCGCGAGATCGGCGAGCCGACCGGCCTCTTCGCAGTCGCGGCGGGTATCGAAATCCATCACCACCACATCCGATGCGCCGAGATCTCGGAAGAGCGCTTCATAGCGCGCGCCAGTGTCGGAGAGTTGCGATGCCGTCGGGATCACGCCGATCTGAGCATCGCGCCCACCGCAGAGCTGCACGAAGCGTTCGAGGATCAGCGGATTGCCTTCCTTCGCCTCGGCACCGCCGATCGGCACGATCCAGCCGCGCTGTTCGCCGGCGGGCACCCGGGCCGGGCTCACAGGTTGACGCCCTCGAAGTTTCCGGCCCGCTGCAGCGCGCCGCCAAGGACGTGCCAGGTTCCACCACACATCACGTCGTGTATTCCTCCGTCAGGGTCGAGCACCACCAGATCGGCATCCATTCCTGTCGAAATATGCCCCTTGGAGGAAAGGCGCAACAACCTCGCGGGAGAACTCGTGAACGGTGCCAGCGCCACGCCGAGCGGCACCCCACGCCCCAGCAGGACACGCAGCGTCTCGGCCAGCGCGCCCGGCTCACCGATTCCCATCGAGACGACCCGACCATCGTCGCCGAAGACCGGCAGACATCCACCACCGTCGGAACTCACCGAAAGTCGCTCGAGTGGTGCGCCGCTGTCGAGGTAGCGGACCACTGCGGTCGCGGCATCCCAGGCGTCTTCGTCGGGGGCGACCGGGAAAGCGGTGACATCGATGCGAGATCCGCCGTGCGCGAGAGCAATTGCTTCCTCGAAGAGTGCGCGGCGGCGATTCACGTGGGTCGGATTGAAGACTCGCGGTGGCAGCTCACTGGTCGCGATCGCCTGACGGATGAGCTCGAGGCCGCGCGGGCCGTCGCCGACGTGCAGGTGCATCACGCCGGCCTTCCCCGACATCAGCCCGCCAACGTGCGCTTCGCTTGCGAGCCGCAGGAACTCGTCGAGCGTGGGCTGACTCGAGCGATGATCGCTGATGGCACTCTTGAGGCCGATAATGCAATCGATCGTCGCAATGTCGCCGCGCACGGTGCCAGTGATGGTGACCGGCGGCACGTGGTACCCGGCCGTCCAGCACCACGCCGAAAGTCCCTCGGCGCGCAAACCGTGAACCGCCGCGACCAATTCGGCCGGGTGGCGGGTGGCGTCGTCGGTGCCCAGCAATCCCACGACCGAGGTGATACCGTGGCGGGTGAAGCGGGAGAGTCCCAGCGGTGGGACCTTGGTCCCTGGCCCCGCTTCGCCACCGCCACCGGTGAGGTGGACGTGGGCGTCGATGAGCCCCGGAATCAGTCGGGCACCGGCCAGGTCGCGGCTTTCGACGCCGAGGGAGGCCGGAAGCGACGGCTGGGTCTCACCGATCCAGAGGATCCTGCCCGCGCCGATAAGGAGGTGACGGGTTCCGACCGCCTCGGGGGCATAGAGATCGGCATTGAGGAGGAGTTGCATCACGGCAGAGAATCTAGCCGGGGGCGCGGTGCTCCCGGTTGTGGGCGATCGGGCGCGGCCTTCGTCCCCCGGGCTGAGACACCCACCAGAACAGGAGATCGAAATGAACATCAGACAGAACCGGCTCGCCGTGGCCGTGCTCCTTCTCGCCGGCTGCGCCACCAAGTCCCAGACCGGAGCGGTCATCGGGGCGGGTGGCGGCGCAGTGGTCGGCGGCGCGATTGGCAAGGCCACCGGCTCGACTGCCCGGGGTGCCATCATCGGCGCAGTGGTGGGCGGTGCCGCCGGGGCCCTGATCGGCGCCAAGATGGACCGGCAGGCGAAGGAACTCGAGCAGAACATCAAGGGCGCCAAGATCGAGCGCGTCGGCGAAGGGATCCAGGTCACCTTCGACAGCGGCTTGCTCTATGACTTCGACTCGGATGTCGTCAAGGCGGATGCCCGCACGAATCTCCGTGAGCTCGCGCTCTCACTCGACAAGTTCCCCGATTCCGACCTGCAGATCATCGGGCATACCGACGCGCAGGGGAGCGATAGCTATAACCAAGCCCTCTCCGAGCGTCGCGCACGTTCGGCGGCGAGTTACCTGACTTCACAGGGCGTGGCGAATTCGCGGATCATCACCCGCGGCCTGGGCGAGTCCGAGCCGGTTGCCTCGAACGACACCGACGCAGGCCGGATGGCCAACCGTCGGGTCGAGGTAGCGATCTACGCCAATGCGGCGGCGCGGGCCGCAGCGAAGGCAAGCGCCAACTAATACTCCGGGCCGGGGCGCAGGGGCGGCTACTTTTCGGGAAACCCCTCCCGAACTGCGAGCCGCCATGCGCTCCCGACCCACCCGGACTCCGCGCCCGCTCGTCGCGTATCTCGGCCTGCTCGCGCTCCTCGCCTGCAGCGCGCGCGCACCGCTCTATCGCGACGCCTCGGCGCCAATCGAGAACCGGGTCGCCGATCTACTGAGCCGAATGACCCCCGAAGAAAAATTCGGACAGCTCTTCGCCGTCGCCGCCAACGTTGATCCGGCACGCGACTCGGTCCGCGACGGCCTCTTCGGCATCCAGTGGCGCGGCCCCGCCGCCGACTCGCTCCACCCCGATGCCACCGAATACGCCACCCAGGTCAACACGCTGCAACGCTATTTCGTCGAGCGCACGCGCCTCGGCATCCCGGTGATCTTCTTCGAGGAAGGTCTGCACGGGCTCACTCTGCCGGGGGCGACCGTCTTTCCGCAGGCCATTGGTCTCGCCGCGAGCTGGGATACCGCTCTGATGCGGCGCGTGAGTACGACGATTGCGGGCGAGGCCGCGAGTCGCGGGGTGCGCCAGATCCTCTCCCCGGTGATCAACCTCGCCACTGATGTGCGCTGGGGCCGGACCGAGGAGAGCTACGGCGAGGATCCGCTGCTCACCAGCGCGATGGCGGTCGCCTTCATTGCTCCCTTCGAACGGCGCGGAGTCATCACCACACCAAAGCATTTCGTGTCCAACGTCGGCGACGGCGGCCGCGACAGCTACCCGGTCAACAGCGGTCGGCGCTGGATGGAGGAGACCGTCTTCGCCCCGTTCGAGGCCGCGATCCGGCAAGCGGGGGCGCGCTCGATCATGGCGGCGTACAACTCGGTCGATGGCGAACCCGCCTCGGCGAGCCACTGGCTGTTGACGGAGGTGCTGCGCCAGCGCTGGGGATTCAACGGCTTCGTCATTTCGGACGCCGGTGGAGTGGGCGGGGCGAATGTGCTCCACAACACGGCCGGCAGTTACGCAGAGGCCGGGGCGCGGGCGATTCCGGCCGGCCTCGATGTGATCTTCCAGACTTCGGTCGCGCATCGGCAACTCTTCTGGCCGGCTTTCCACGATGGTAGCATCCCCGCGGCTGCGATTGACGCCGCGGTATCGCGAGTGCTCCGCGCGAAGTTCGAGCTCGGCCTCTTCGAACATCCCTATGTGGCCGTGGACAGTGTCGTCGGGCCGAACGCAGCGTCACACGAGCTCGCGCGTGAGGCGGCGGCCGCGTCACTCACCTTGCTGCGGAACGAGGGCAATACCCTTCCCTTCTCATCCGCGGTGCGCACACTCGCTGTTATCGGTGCGGACGCGGCCGAGGCGCGCCTCGGCGGCTACAGCGGCCCGGGAGCGAATCGTGAGAGCATTCTCACCGGGCTGCGGAGCATCCTCCCCGCCGAAGGAGCGATCCGCTACGAACCAGGCGTGCCACGTCTTTCTGGCGACCTTGCTGCGATTCCTGATTCCACTTTCGGCGCCGGGCTGTCAGCAGAGTATTTCGATAACATCGCCCTCACTGGGTCGGCGCGGGTTCACCGCACCGACCGCAACGTGAATTTTTCGTGGCCCTTCGGCGGCCCGGATTCCACGCTCGCTTACGGCTGGTACTCGGCGCGGTGGCAAGGCGACTTCACGGCACCGCTCGGCGAGTCGACGTCACTGGTCGTGACCGGTGACGACGGCTACCGCCTCTATCTCGATGATGTGCTCGTGGTAGATCGATGGCGCAAGGAATCATTCCACAGCGACAGCGCCGCGCTCACCCCCGGGCATCGCTACCGGCTGCGACTGGAATATTTCGAGAATAGCGGTGCCGGACAGATCCGGTTGCAGTGGCGCCGCGGCCAGGGAGCAGCGTGGCAAGCCGCCATCGCACGAGCCGTCGCAAGCGCACGGAGCAGTGATGCCACCGTGATTGTTGCCGGGATCGAGGAAGGTGAGTTTCGCGATCGCGCCTCGCTGCGCCTGCCGGGGCATCAGGAAGAACTGATCCGCGCAGTGGCTGCCACCGGGCGCCCGTTTGCCGTGGTGCTCATCGGGGGCAGCGCGATCACGATGTCGGAGTGGGTCGGCAAGGTCGGCGCGGTTCTGTTGGCGTGGTACCCAGGCGAGACCGGGGGGAGTGCCGTCGCTGATGCCCTCTTCGGAAGAAGCAATCCGGCCGGTCGGCTGCCGATCACCTTCCCGCTATCCGAAGGTCAGCTGCCGTTGAGCTACTGGCATCTCCCGACCGGGCGAGGCGATGACTACGCCGACCTCAGTGGACGGCCACTCTTTCCCTTCGGACACGGGCTCAGTTATACACACTTTGAATACAGCGGACTGGTGGTCCCCGCCAGTGCGCAACGCGGCGATTCGATAACCGTCAGATTCCGGATCACGAACACCGGCACTCGCGATGGCGATGAAGTGGCCCAGCTCTACCTCCGCACCCAGGTCTCGCGGGTCGCTCGGCCAGTGCTGGCATTGGCCGGATTCACACGGTTTCGACTCAAGGCGGGCGAGTCTCGCGATGTGGTACTCCGGCTCCCCCCGGAGCGTTTCGCCATCCTGGATCCGTCGCTCAAGCGTGTCGTGGAACGGGGCCGATTCGTCATTCTCGTGGGCGCCTCTTCCGCTGACCTCCGACTCCGGGGCACCCTCGACATCAGATAGCACCCCCGACTGGAGTTCACACGATGACTCGGACCAGCACCGCCTTGCTCCTGCTGCTCATCCCTCTGGCAGGCTGCGGCGACCGTACCAACACGAAAACCGACTCCACCACGGTTGCCGGCCAGCCCGCCACACCGGCACCAACACCACCGCCTGCAAGCCCTGCCACCGATCCGTCGGCGCACGCCCAGCCGGGAGCCTTCGTGGTGAAGGCGGACGAGTTCAACTCGTACAAGACCGGCCTGACGCTCGCGAAGTTCAATGAGGCGATCGGTGAGCAGCTCAAGCCGAAGTACGATATCAGTCCCGAGTGTGACTTCCTGCGACCCGCGAAATTCCCCAAGGGCGTCACGGCGATGATCATCCACGACACCATCGTCCGCTTCGACATCGACAGCGCGGGGATCCTCACCAGCGAAGGCGCCGGCGTGGGGGATACTGAGGCGCGAGTCAAGGAACTCTACCCCGGGCAGGTCAAGGTGCAGCCGCACAAGTACACCGGGCCGACCGGACACTACCTTGTGGTGACGCCGAAGGGCGATGCGCTCCACCAGATGATCTTCGAAACCGATGGCAAGAAGGTGCTGAACTATCGCGTCGGGAATCGCCCCGCCGTCGAACTTGTCGAAGGGTGTTCCTGATCGCTGGCGACGCCTTCGGGCTCGCGCTATACTCAGCACGCTGCCACGCCTTCCTGCCTTCCCCGGAGCGCCCGCGTGTCTGATTCGATGAACCGTCGCGACTGGATCCGGGTAGTTGGGGCGGCCAGCGCCGCGCTGCCGCTCGTGACGCACGAGGAATCACCAGCACCGGTCGCGCCCCCGGAGCCGCTACCGGATGGCACCATCTCCGATCTGGCCTCGACGAGCGACGTGTTCATCCCGCCGCGCGGCGATGGCTACATGAAGTTCTCCTTCGATTTTCCCGAGCCCGTTGTCTCGTTCGGACCGTATCGTTTCGGCTTCATGGTCTTCACCGACGAAAACTCCTACGGCCTCGATCGCGCCTCCCTCTCGGCCCACGTGACTGGCGACACGATGGAAGTTCGCTGTGACGGCTTCGTGTGGGCGGGGGGTCAGCAACACTCGAAGGGCTCGCTCCGCGCGACCTTCCGTCGCACCGGCAGCATCATCGAATGGGATGTGACCGTAGCAATGCCTCACCCGGTCAAGACCGTGACCACAGTGATTCGCGATATCCCGCGCGGCAAGGTCGGCTTCGGTGGCGGCGGCGCGAATGACCGGAAAGATGATGAGCTCCTCGCCGCATATCCGTTCGGCGGCGGCGACCTGCACGGCCCCGGCGCCGGCCAGAGCATGGGCACACCGCTCGCCGTAGTGCAGCCCGCCGATGGTCGCTTCATCGCGATCTCGCCCCTCGACAATCGTGTTCGCCCCAAGCGATTCTATTTCCAGCCGGGAGAATCCGCCTATCGAGTCGAGGCGATCTACGAGCACGACGGCTGGCGCAATGACACGCAAGTCACCGTACCGCGCTACCGCATCGCCGAGGGGAAAAGCTTCGACGAGGCTGTTGCGCCGCACTACGACTTCATCGAGCGCAGCTTCCATCTCCCGCCCTGGGAGAGCCGTGCGGACATCCCGAAGTGGACCCGCGATCTCGCACTCGCAGTGACCCTGCACGGGATGCACTACACCGGTTTCATCTTCAACGACTACGCCCAGCAGCTTGCCATTCTCCGCTGGATCGCGACCCAGATCCCTCCCGAGCGTGTGCTCGTCTTCCTCGCGGCCTGGGATGGGCGCTACTACTGGGACTATCCCAACTACACCGTACCGGCACGGATGGGTGGCGAAGCCGGCTTTCACGCCCTGATCTCCGAAGCCCGCAAACTCGGCTTCCGGATGATGCCGATGTTCGGGACCAACGCCGCCAATCGCAAGCTTCCGGCGTGGTCGAAGATCGCGAAGGGTGCCACCTACAAGATCGAAGGCGACATCTACAACCTGAACTGGGTCGACTGGAACAACGATCGACACCAGGATGGCTGGCTGACCTACATGAACCTCGGCGCGCCCGAGTGGCGCAACTGGCTCGCGGGCCGCATCGATGATGTCATCACTCGCTTCGGTGTCGACGCCTACTTCCTCGATATTGTGGGCGGCCACGTCAACAGCACCAACGGTGATATGCACGAGGGAACGCGGCAGCTGGTCGCGACGCTGCGGGCGAAGCACCCCGAGGTGCTCCCGGTGGGAGAAATGGGCTACGATGCACTCTACGAATTCATCGGCTTCTATCAGGTCGGCACCGGCTCCCGATTCCGGAAATACACCCGCTCGTTCCAGCACCTGAGTTCTCCGGCACCCGGGCGTGGCTCCAGCGGCGTCCACGAGAGTGGCTTCGGCCGCTTCGACAACACCTCGATGAATCTCTTTCCGGGTGCCCTTCCTACCTTGCAGGTAGTCGATGACACATTCACGAAGCATCGGGCCGAGATGACCGAGATCATTCGTCGCGCGCGCCAGCGGGCGAGCATCACATGACCACGCGCCCCGATCTCGCCTCCCTCCGGAAGGAGGTCCTTGAAGCCAACCTCGCCATCGCCGAGCGCGGCCTCGCCAAGTTCACCTTCGGCAACGCGAGCGCCATCCACCGCAGCAGCGGGCTCGTCGTCATCAAGCCGAGCGGCGTCCCCTACTGGCAACTCAAGGCCAGCGACCTGGTCGTGACCGACCTCAGCGGCACTGTGGTGGAAGGCACCCTGCGGCCCTCGTCCGACCTGATGACGCACCTGGTACTCTACCGCGCCTTTGCCGCGATCGGTGGCGTGGTCCACACCCACTCCCATTACGCGACCGTGTGGGCGCAGAGTGGCCAGGACCTTCCCTGCCTCGGCACCACCCACGCCGACTATTTCCACGGCGCGATTCCGGTGACCGCCTCACTCGACGCCGCGGCCATTGCCACCGACTACGAGGCCAATACCGGACACGCGATCGTGCAGCGCCTCGGCAACCAGGATCCGATGACGATGCCGGCGGTGCTGGTGGCGAGTCACGCGAGTTTTTGCTGGGGAACTACGGTGACTGCAGCCGTGGAAGTGGCCGCATTGCTCGAGGAAGTCGCCGAGATGGCGTACCACACCCGCACGCTGCGCCCCGACATCGCGCCTGTCGCGAGTGAACTGCTGGACCGCCACTTCCTGCGCAAGCACGGCTCTGCGGCCACCTACGGCCAGGACGACGCTTCGCGCTAGTGCTGCTTGCCGTGCTCCCGCTCGGCAATCGCACGCAACCTGGGCAGGACTTCGCCAACGCCGATGGGAGCTGAGCCTGGCGTGCCCATCGCGAAGTAGAGTTGCCGGAATATCGGATAGAGTTCCTGATAGACCGCGTGTGCCGCCGGGTCTGGCTCGACGATCAGGTAAGGTGGGCAGAGCGCGGCCTGTGCTTCGCGGATGCTGCCAAAGGTTCCGGCGGCCAGGAAGGCGAAGATTGCCGACCCCAGGCTGGTGACTGCGCGCTGGGGCACGAGCACGGGGACGCCCAGCACGTTCGCATAGACCTGGTTGAGGACCGCGTTCTTCTGCGGGATCCCGCCGCCGTGAATTACTCGACGGATCGGCACCCCGTGCTCGGCCATCCGGTCGAGAATGATGCGCGTGTGCATTGCCGTGCCTTCGATGGCAGCGAAGAGTGTGTCTGGGGCGGTGTGATTGAGATTCCAGCCGAGCGTGACGCCGCCGAGATCAGCATTGACCAGCACGGTGCGGTCGCCGTTGTCCCAGGTGAGATGCAGCAGCCCGGTCTGCCCGGCGCGATGGGCCGCCAGCTGCTCCGTGAGGGCCGAAAGCGAAGCGGCGTGGCGCGCGGCGAGCGCCTCAAAGATGTAGCCGCAACCCGAGAGACCCGCCTCTACCCCAACCAGCGCCGGATCGATCGACCCCTGCACTACCCCGCAGACTCCCGGCACACATTCCGCATCGCGCGCAATCGCCATAATGCAGGTGGCGGTGCCGATGACATTCACGACGTCGCCCTCCACGATGCCTGCGCCGATGGCATCCCAGTGGGCGTCGAAGGCACCCACGGGAATGGGAATTCCCTCACGCAGCCCGAGGCGAGTGGCCCACTCGCCCGTCAGCGTGCCCGCGATGACGTCGGAGGTATGAAATGGCGAGTCGAGCTTCGCGCGCACCCCGGCGAGCAGCGGATCGACCGCGACGAGGAACTCCTCGGACGGCAGCCCTCCAGCTTCCGGGTACCAGAGCCATTTGTGGCCGGCGGCACAGATACTCCTGGGGACTTCCCGTGGATCGGTGATTCCGCAGAGCACGGCAGCAACCATGTCGCAGTGCTCGAGCGCGGTCACCATCTCGCCCTTCCGACCGGGGTTCTGCCGCAGCCAGTGCAGCACCTTGGCGAAGCCCCACTCCGAGCTGTAGACACCGCCACAGCGCTCGATCGCCGGCAGCCGCCACTCCTGGGCCACGGCAGTGATGCGGGCCGCTTCGGCCTTGGCGCGGTGATCGCACCAGAGGTAATAGTCATCGAGCGGCTCGAGTCCTTCACCGACGATCACCACGGTGGAGCCGGTGGTGTCAAGGGCGATTGCCGCGACATCGTGGCCGGGCACGGCCGCTGCTGCGAGTGCGCGCGACATCGCGAGTTCCAGGGCTGCCATATGATCGCGATGCGACTGGGTAGCGAAATCAGGATTCCGCGGATCGCGGCGCACCAGATACTCGGCCACGCCGGAGCCGACTGGCCCGCGCGCGCTGTCGACCAGTGCGACGCGGACACTCTGGGTCCCGAAGTCCACCCCGGCGACAATCGTCATCGACTACTCGTGCCGGTCAACATGCCAGCCGAGGTAGCGCGTGGTGGCCTCGTGCACGGCGTCGGCGACGTGGCCGAAGGTCCCGGCTACGTGGTGTTCGAACCCGTTGCGGCAGATGTGATGCAACAGGCGCTGGAGGTTGGGGATCTTCACCACACCCGCACCGCCGAAGGTCTGCAGCGGGTCGGCGGTGAACTCGCCTTCGCCAACATAGCCTCGGATCCGGCCCGCGAGATCATCGGTCGAGAAGCGCGCGAAGCTCATCGCACCCGCCTTCACCTTGCCGACGACAGTGCCGTAGGTATTCTCGCGCCCCACGGTGCCAGCGATGATCTCCTGGTAGTCCATCCGGAGATCCTCGAAGAAAGCCTTGGGGAGGTTGCTGCAGTGGAAGCAGACCGCCTTGTCGGGATCCTCACCGTAGTTGTTGTTCCAGTCGAGCAGTGCGCTTGGCGTGCCGGATGCGAGCGAGAGCGCATGCATGCTGATGGTGCCACAAACATCCACCTCGCAGGCGCTGGGCAGATTTTCGTTGCTCATCATGCTCATCACGGTACAGGGCACGACGCCGAAATACTCCTCCATCGACGTCCAGCACTGCACTGCGCTGATGGTGACATCAACTTCGGCCATCCAGTGATCGATCACGGCACCGAGCTTCGCCATCTTGATCAGGGCACTGGCCGGCACGCCGGCAGTCGAGACGTAGGCCTGCATCGCTGCGAGCCGCTCCGTCACCACCGCGTCGGTGTCCCCGAGTCGTTCGATGCGACCGAGGATTTCGGAGAGGTCGATTGGTTCCACCGAAATACCACTCGCCTCAAGCAGCTTCTCGCTGTAGCGCACCGTCTTGAAGGCGGCGGGGCGCGCGCCGATCGCCCCGATGCGTGCGTGGCGCAGCCCGTTGACGACGCGACAGACGGCGGCGAAGCGATGCACATCGGCGAGGAAGTCAGGCGCCGAGACGGCCTGGGTGTGCCGCGAGGTCAGTGAATAGGGAATGCCGTACTGGGTGAGCACGTTGCACACCGACATCTTGCCGCAGAAGGCATCGCGCCGGGCATCAATCCCCATCCGGCCCGGGTCGTCGGCGGCGGCGTGGACCAGCACCGGAACATTGAGCCCCGCGAGTCGAAGGGTGTCGGCCACGCCGCGCTCGTCGCCGAAGTTCGGCAGGGTCACAATGACGCCGGCGATCCGGCCGGCGTGCCGACGAAAGAGCTCGGCACACGCCTTTGCTTCATCGCGACTCTCCACCGCGCCATGCCGCGACTCCTCCGTCGATAGCGCAATGCAGTCGTACCCGGCATCGGCGAGGAGGGCGAGGATCTGCTCGCGTCCGGTGGCCGCCAGATGGCCCGGGAAGAAGCCTCGGTTGCCCACGAGCACGCCGAAAGCGAGGCGTGGCGGCGGGCCGCCCCGACGCGCCACGGGAGTCGCCACCGGATAAGGCGACGGCTTGAATTGCGGGAGTTCCACGGGAAGACCTCGGGAGATGGAAGCGTTTCTGGCAGACGCCTCGCCCAGCTTCAGCTTCAAGTATCTCTCCCGGCAGGGCAGCCCCGCAAGCGAGTTTGACACGCTCAGGGGCGGAGGTAGCTTGAAAGCGCCTGCATGACCACCCAGCCATCTGCCACCACGTCGCCCGTTTCTCCCCGTGCCGCCTCGCTCCGAGGCGTGGTGCTCGGCCTCGCCACATCTCCACGCGCGGGCCTCATCGGGGTGCTGCTGGTGCTCGCTGCGATCCTGACTGCAGCTGCGGGAACACATCCTGACCGCGTGACCGGATTGCCGGTCAACAATTTCCTCAATGTCTACACGCTGATCCAGATGGCCACCGATGCCAGCGGCTTCGCCATCATGGGTGTTGGCGCGACCATCGTGATCATCTCCGGCGGGATCGATCTCTCGGTCGGCGCCATCTTCGCACTTTCGGAAGTCGCAATGGCGTTGGTCCTGCGCGAAGCAGGGCCGCTCCCTCCCGGTGCGACCCTGGCTCTTGGCCTGGGCACCTGCATCACGGTATCGCTGCTCTGCGGTCTCGCCAACGGTGTAATGGTGATCGGCCTCGGCGTGCATCCCTTCATCATCACGCTGGGGATGATGTGGGTGCTCCGGGGCCTGGCCTTTGTGGTGAGTCACGCTGAGAGCATCCTCGTCCCGCAGGCGCTCACACACGTCGCCAAGGCCTCACTGGGGATGGGCACTGCGCTCTATCCGGTGCCGCTGCTGGCGATGCTCGCCGTGACCGGTGCTGGCAGTCTCTACCTGACGCGTACGGTGCCGGGGCGGCACATCTTTGCGATCGGTGGCAATCGCGAGGCGGCGCGCTATTCCGGGCTCTCCCTCGACCGGATCCAGCTTGGCGTCTATGTCGTGTCGGGGCTGACAGCCGGCATCGCCGCCTTTCTCGGCGCAGCATTCTACGGCTCGGCCACCTCGTCCGATGCCAACGGCTACGAGCTCTACGTGATCGCCTCTGCCGTGGTCGGTGGCGCTTCCCTCATCGGCGGCAAGGGGAGCGCGGTGAGCGCGATGCTGGGCGCACTCCTCATCGTCACCCTGCGCCAGGCGATTCGCACGCTGCACCTCGACCAGAATTACGAATGGATCATCATCGGGACGGCGATGATCGGGGCGGTTGTCCTCGATCAGGGCGGTTCCCGGCTACTCGCTCGCCGCATGGCGCGTCGTGCCGTGCAGACCCGATCGGAGGGGGGATCTCGTGACTAGAGCTACGACCGCCATCACATTCCTGGCACTCGCCGCGTGCAGCGGCAAGCAGCCTCCCGCAGCGGAAGCCGCGAAGACGTTCACGATCGCGATGATCGCCAAGAGTTCGACAAACCCGGTCTTCCTCTCCGGACGCGCAGGCGCCGATTCCGCGGCCGCCGAACTCTCGAAGAGCAGCGGCGTCAAGGTGACCATCCAGTGGCTGACCCCGCCGTCGGAAGATGGCTCGGTCCAGGCGCAGCGCATCGCCCAGGCCGTCAACGAGGGGGCGAACGCGATTCTCCTCTCCGCAAGCGATATCGGCAAGGTGATTGGGGCCGTGAATGAAGCCGTCGATCGTGGCGTGCCGGTGATGACGTTCGACAGCGACGTCCCGGGTTCGAAGCGCTTCTCGTTCTATGGCGGCGATGACGCCGAGATCGGCAAGATGGTGATGGCTGAACTCGCCAAACAGATGGGGGGCAAGGGGAAGGTCGCCATTCTCGCTGGCAACCAGAACGCGCCGAACCTGCAAAAGCGCGTGCAAGGCGCCCGCGACGAAGCGGCCAAGTATCCCGGGATGACGGTCGTGAATGCCTTCTCGCACATCGAGACACCTCAGGATGCTGCTGCCGAAGTGCTGCGCGCGCAGAACGCCTACCCGGACATCCAGGGATGGGCAATGATCGGCGGATGGGCGCTCTTCACCAAGGCGCTGCTCACCGACCTCGACCCGAAGAAGGTAAAGATCGTCTCAGTCGACGGGCTCCCGGCCGAACTGCCGTACGTCGATGCGGGTCTCGCGCCGGTCCTCTTCGCGCAGCCGACTTTTCTCTGGGGCTACCAGTCGGTCAAGACGATCTTTGATCACGTCTATCTCAAGAAGGACGTGCCGGCCCTCGTCAAGATGGACTTGATCCGCGTGTCGACCGACAACCTCGGCAGCTGGGCCAGGCAACTGCGCGACTGGGGCTTCACCGACGTCGATCCCAAGTACCTCGCACTCGCGAAGTAAGCTGCTGCCATGACGACGCCGGCACTGCGATTTGCCAACGTGGGCAAGCGCTTTCCCGGCGTCGTTGCGCTTACCGACGTCTCGTTCGAGGTCGCGCGCGGCAGCTGCCACGCGATCTGCGGCGAAAACGGCGCCGGCAAGAGCACGCTCGGGAAGTTGATTTCCGGGTTGCTGCGACCCGACGATGGCACGATCACCCTCGACGACATCGTCATCGATTTCGCGTCACCCCGCGATGCCCTGAAGGCCGGCGTCGCCATGGTGCACCAGGAACTCGCCTTCTGCGACAACCTCACCGTCGCGGAGAATCTCTGCCTCGGTGCCCTCCCCCGCCGTCACGGCCTCGTGGACCGCCGAGTGCTGCAGGAACGTGCGACCGCGCTGCTCGCCGCTGTCGGTGGTAGCGGAATCACCCCCGAGCGACCGATGCAGGGATTGAGCATCGCCGAGCAGCAACTGGTGCAGATCGCTGCAGCGGTCGGCGCGGGGGCCCGGGTCATCGTCTTCGACGAACCGAGCAGCTCGCTCGGCGAGTCGGAGAGCGCCGCACTCTTTCGTCTCATTGCTGAACTGAAGTCGCGGGGAGTCACCCTGCTCTATGTCAGCCACCGGATGGAGGAGATCTTCCGACTCTGCGACGCCGTCACGGTGCTGCGCGATGGCCAGCACGTCTCGACCGACCCGGTCGCCGCGCTCGACGAGGCCACGCTGGTGCAGCGGATGATCGGCCGTGCACTCGAAGCCGCCGACGCGGTGCCGGAACACCGCCCCGGACCGGAACGTCTCCGAGTGAGCGACTTGAGCAGCCCGGGGCGATTTCGGGAGATCAACTTTTCGCTGCACGCTGGCGAGATCGTCGGCCTCGGCGGGCTGGTGGGAGCAGGGCGATCGGAAATCGCCGCCGCGCTCTTCGGCCTCGATGCTGCCGCGCGTGGCACCATCGCAGTGAACGGTCGTGCGGTGGTGATCAGGTCACCACGCGATGCGATGCGCCACGGCCTCGGCCTCGTTCCGGAAGACCGCAAGCGCCAGGGATTGGTGCTCTCGATGCGGGCCGATGAGAACGCCTCGCTCGCGACCCTGCGGCGCCATAGCCGCTGGGGATGGGTCGACCAGGCGCGTGAAAAAGCGGCGGTGGGCACACAGTTTGAGCGGTTGCGGGTACGCGCGCAGCCCGCCGACATCGCGGTGGCGCTGTCCGGCGGCAATCAGCAGAAGCTGGTGCTGGCGAAGTGGCTCGCGGCCGACTGCGAGATATTGATCCTCGATGAGCCGACGCGCGGCGTCGACGTCGGCGCGAAGGCGGAACTGCACGCCTGGGTCCGGCAGCTGGCTGCCGATGGCGTCGCAGTGCTGCTGATTTCGAGCGAGCTGCCGGAGCTGCTGACGCTGTCCGACAGGATTATCGTCTTGCGCGAAGGGCGCATTGTTGGCGAGGCGTCGCGCGCCGCAGCATCGTCCGATCGAGTCGTGCGGATGATGACCGGGCTGTCGGCGCCGGTCGCAGCAGACGTTCCTGATGCGGCCGGCCCAACGGCCTGACTCAGCTGTCGTTGGCGATCGTCAGCTGGATTCCATCCGGGTCGATCAGCGCGAAACCCATTGGTCCCCACGACAGCGGCGCCACTTCACCATCGATCGCGAAGCCGGCAGCGCGCATGCGGTCGGCGAGGGCGGGAATGTCCTGGTTGGTCGAGATGTAGATGCGGGTGCCGACGCCCTTCTTGCGGTCGCGTCCTTTGGCGAAATCATCCATCCCGATCCCGAGCATCGCGTTGCCGGCCTTCAGCATCACGAAGCGGAGCACCCCTTCGGCCTCCATCTTGTCAATGATCTCGAAGCCCAGGCCGTCAACGTAGAACTTGACGGATGCAGGCAGGTCGCTGGCGGTAATGCCGGGGAAGATTCCAGTGGCGTTCAGTGGTTCAGGCATCGCATCCTCGAAGTAGTGGAAGGGCGGGACGAAAAGGTATCGCCCCGGGTATCTTCCCGCATCCTCTCCACCGTTCACCCCGGTGCCGCGCGATGATTCCGTCCCGTCCGAGCATGACCGCCGCCCACGTCGCCATGCGGCGCGCAGCCCACCAGCTCATCGACACGCCGCTGGTCCTCGAAGACCCGCTGGCCCTTCGCATCATCGGACCGGACCTCCGGACCAGGCTCGAAGGCAGCCTGGAGACGTACGAGCGGAAGATTTCGGTGCGGCATCGGCGTGCCTTCCTGGTCTCGCGCGCCCGCTTCGCAGACGAACATCTCGCCGCCGCGCTCGCGCGAGGGGTGCGACAGTTCGTCGTGCTGGGGGCTGGGCTCGATACCGCGGTCTACCGCGTCGCCCCGCAAGAGCCGCCGCTCGCCTTGTTCGAGGTCGATCATCCCGCGACGCAGCAGTGGAAGCGTGAGCGGCTCGATGCCGCGCAAATCAGCCTGCCGGCTGGGCTCACCTTTGCCCCGATCGACTTCACCGAACAGACCCTTGCCGAAGGGCTGACCGCCGCCGGCTTCGACTTCTCGCGCCCCACCTTCGTCTCGTGGCTCGGGGTGACGATGTATCTGACCGAAGCAGTTGCGCTTGAGACCCTGCGGGTGCTGGCGACACTCCCCGCTGGAAGCGAGGTGGTCTTCGACTATGTCGAGCCACGCTGGAGCTGGAACCCGTTCTTCTGGATCATGCGGCGGCGCCAGCTCGCGCGACTGGCGAAGATGGGCGAGCCCTGGCTGAGTGCCTTCAAGCCTGATGCCCTTGCCGTGAAACTGCGCAGCATGGGCTTTAGCAAAATCGAAGACCTCGGCGGCAAGGCTCTCAACTCGCGATTTTTTGCGAATCGCAGCGACGGACTGAAGGTGGGCAGCCATGGGCACGTGGTCTCGGCGCTCCGCTAACCCCAACCTTGTGCGCGAGCATCGGTCGTTGAGATGCCACCCAGCGTCCTGAACCGGCTCCGCAAGCTTGCGCTCGCCCTCCCCGAGGCCAACGAAGTCGAAGCGTGGGGCACGCCGACATTTCGCGGGCCGAAGAAGCTCTTCGCCATGTACGCCAGCGCCGACAGCCACCATGGCGATGGCCGCGCTGCGGTCTGGATCAAGGCGGCGCCCGGCAATCAGGCGATGATGATCGCCGCTGACCCCGATCGTTTCTTCTCGCCGCCCTATGTCGGGCCAGGCGGCTGGATCGGCATCTACCTCGACCGTGATACAGATTGGCCGGAAGTGGCGGAGTTGCTGCGCGATGGCTGGCGACTCGTGGCTCCGAAAAAACTCCTCGCGGCCACCGACGCTTCCGCTCCCCTCACGAAACTGCCGTCAGCGAAGCGACCTCGGCGCGGCTGAGCCCTTGCTCCAGATCGGCCAGCAGGTCGCTCGCCGACTCGATTCCCACCGAGAGCCGCAGCAGCCCGTCCGAAATACCCGCCACGTCACGAGCCGCCTGATCCATCGAGGCATGCGTCATTGTTGCCGGATGCGCCACCAGACTCTCCACTCCGCCGAGCGATTCCGCGAGCGAGAAGCATTCCAGGCCACGGACGAATTCCTTCACCGCGGCGATGCCACCCCGCAGCTCGAACGACACCATCGCCCCAAACCCGAATTGCTGGCGGACGGCAATGTCGTGTCCAGGGTGATCTTCGAGACCGGGATAGTGCACCCGCTCGACCGCGGCGTGGCGGGTGAGAAAGCGGACGACCTGCTCGGCATTCTCTTCGTGGGCGCGGATGCGGGTATGAAGCGTCCGCACGCCCCGCAATGTCAGGAAAGAATCGAACGGCGCACCGGTGAGCCCGAGACAATTGGCCCACCAGCGCAACTCTTCGAGCAGGCCCGGCTCGCGTGCGACCACGGCGCCACCGACGACGTCGCTATGGCCATTGAGATACTTGGTGGTGGAATGGAGCACGAGGTCGGCGCCGAGATCGAGGGGGCGCTGCAGCGCGGGCGAGAGAAAGGTGTTATCGGCGACGGTGATCGCGCCGACCGAACGCGCGGCGGTGCTGAGCAGCGCAATGTCGGTGAGCCGCAGCAGGGGGTTGCTCGGCGTCTCGATGAGGAGAAGCCGGGGGCGCTCGCGTGCAATCGTGGTCAACGTTGCCGGCAAGGCGAGATCGAGAAATGCCACCCGGAAGTGTCCGCGCCGAGCCAGGTGGGTCAGCAATCGGTGGGTGCCACCGTAGCAATCGTGCGGAGCCACGATGAGTTCACCCGGCTGGACCAGCTGGACAACGAGGGTCACCGCAGACATGCCGGTGTTGGTGATCACCGCACCGGCGCCACCCTCGAGTCCGGCGAGCGCATCGCCAAGCTGGTCGCGGGTCGGATTCCCCGAGCGGGTGTAGTCGTATTCGCGCTTTCCCCCAAAGCCGTCGAAGGTAAAGTTCGAGGAGAGATAGATCGGCGGGACCACGGCGCCGTGAGCACTGTCACTACCGATCCCGGCACGGACAGCGCGGGTTGCCGGACGGTGGACTTCACGCGACATCGGAACCTCCGAGTGCCAGCGCGTGCGACACGATGTTGCCAATCACATCGACTTCCTTGAGGAAGGCGTCGTGGCCGTAGCGCGAACGGATCTCGTGGAAGGTCACCGGGCCGGCCAGCAAGGCGCGCAGCTGATGGAGCTGCCACACCGGCACCAAGGTATCTCCTTCAACCGCCACGATCGTTACCGGCAGCCGCAGCTGCGTCGGGTCGACCCGGTGCAGGTCGAGCGATTCGGAAAGCGCGAGGTAGCGTTCCACCGGAAAGCGCTCTGCAAAGCGCTCACCGCAGCGGTCGAGATAATCCTCGACCGGAAAGCGCACTCCCGACTCCTGCGCGACCGCGTCTCCGCCGAACCGTTCCGCGAATTCTGCTGCCGTGCGATACGTGGTGATGCCGAGTGCCCGGGCGAGTGCCACCGCTTCGGTGGGTCGACCGGTCGAGATCCCGAGCTGGAGGATGCGGCGTTGCACCACCCGGATCGCGGTGGTCATCGGGTGGCTCTTGTGCGGCGCGCTGATCAGCACCAGTTGCGCGACACGGTCGGGGTAGCGCTCCGCGAATGCGAGGGCGACCATACCGCCGTAGGACGCGCCGACGATGGCGTGGACATTCGCGATTCCCTGCTCATCGAGGAGCTGCGCCAACGCATCGGCCTGATCGTGGGTGGTGGTAGGTCCGGCGGCGGCCGTGATGAAGTCGATGCCGAGGATGCGACATCGTGCCGGGTCAATGGCGCGGGATGGTCCGACGAAGTCGTCCCACCAGCCTGGCGTGGGATTCTCCGGATGCGCGGCGACGTGGTGCGTCGCAGAGATGCCGCCCAGGGCGACGATGACCGGACCATCGGGGATGCCAACAAGTTCCGACGCGGGTGGCGCGTCCAGCTGCAGCGACAACGTCATCTCGGGTACTCCTTCGCACCTGCGACAGGATGTGAGCGTCGAGCCCCGGGACGACAAAAAAGACCCGAGGCAGGGACCTGCCGCGGGCGGAATCGCACTTTTAGCATTTATTTTACGTGGTTGCAAGCAGCGGCAAATGACCACGACCCCATCAATTGTCTGACTACGTTACCCGGTCGCTGGCGCGACGTCAAGACCGGGGATGACGGGCCAGACGGCCCGCCATCCCCGCTCCCGCTTACGAGATCGTCGGGTTCTTCAGCACCAGGTTCTCGATGAAGAACTCCATCATCCGCTGCTGATTCATCTGCGAGTGGCCCTGGTCGGGGCCGACCTGCACATCGAAGCTCTTGCCGGCCTTCTGCAGCGACTGGATCAGCTGCATCATGTTGTTCGGATGCACGTTGTCGTCGGCCGTGCCGTAATAGAGCATCAGGCGACCCTTGAGCGAGTCGGCATACTTCATCGCCGAGCCATTCAGGTAGCCCTCCTTGTTCTCCTGCGGGATCCACATGTAACGCTCGGTGTAGATCGTGTCGTAATTGTCCCACCCCGTCACCGGCGATTGCGCGGCCGCGGCCGAGAAGACCTCGGGGTGACGCAGCAGCTCCATCACCGAGCTGTAGCCACCGTATGAGGTGCCGTGAATGCCGACGCGCGCCTTGTCGACATACGGCCGATTCCAGAGTGACTTGATCCCCTCGGCCATGTCGTCCATTTCCGTCTGGCCCAGCTTGAGATAGAGATCATCCAGCGTGCGCTTCCCCTGCCCCGGCGTGGCGCGGGTATCGAGGTTGACAATCAGGAAGCCGTACTCGGCCTGCTGATTCCCGGCCCGGAACTGTTCCGTCGCCGTGTTGGAAGCCGACGCGGGACCGCCGTAGACAGGAACCAGCACCGGATACTTCCGCGCCGGATCGAAATTGGACGGGAAGGCAATCGTGCCGTGCAGCTTGGTCTTGCCGTCGGCGGCGGTATAGGTAAACATCTCGACCTTCTTCAGCCCGAGCGACTCGAACTTGCTCATGTCGCTCTTCGCCAGCTCTGCCACCACCTTGCCGTTGGCATCCATCAGGCGCGACACCGGCGGGGTGTCGTGCGTCTGCGCAACGTCGCTGAAGAACTTCGCATCGGGCGAGAGATTCACCGTGTGGGTAAAGGCCGGATCGGTCAGCCGCTTGTCGCCCTTGCCGTCGAGCCCGACGCGATGCAGCTGCACCTTCATGTAGTTGTCGCCGTCGCGCGCGGTGTACCAGAGCGTCTTCGCTTTCTCGTCGACGCGCACGATGCTCACCGTCTCGAACTGGTTGGTCGTGATCGGATTCAGCAGCTTGCCGCTGATGTCGTACAGATAGTAGTTCTTGAAGCCGTTCCGCTCGGACTCCCAGATGAAGCGCTTGTTGTCTTCGAGCCAGCGGATCTGCGGCGTGTTCTCGACCCAGCCGGTGGGCCACTCCTCGTGGATGATGACCCGGCACTTTCCGGTCTCGGGTGAGCAGGCCGCGAACTCGAGAATCTGCTGGCGCCGGTTGGTGCGGTTCAGCAGCAACTCGGTCCCGTCGGGCGACCAGTTCACGTTGTAGGCATAGTGACCCACGACATCGTTGCTCCACGGCTTGCCGTCGCGGATGTCGAGCTTGACCGATTTCCGGGTATTCAGGTCGTAGACGAAAATGTCGACCACCGGGTTGTCGACGCCGGCCTTGGGATAGGCCTCCACGTCGAGCGAACTCTGGATCTTGGTCTGGTTGAGCTGGAGGTAGTAGTCGGGCACCGGCTTCTCATCGAAGCGGTAGTACGCCAGCCGAGTGCTCGAGGGGTTCCACCACATCGCGCTCTGCTGCCCCAGCTCCTCGCCATACACCCACGAGGCGGTGCCGTACTTGATGCGGTCCTTCTCGTTGCCATCGGTCGTCAGGGCGACCTCGTTGCTGCCACTCGAATCGGCGACGAAGAGATTCCGGTCGCGATACATCGCCTTCCGCTTGCCATCCGGCGAGAGCGCCGTCGTAGCCTGCCGCCCCCGCCCCGGCGCCCCAGCCGCGCCACGGAATCCGCGCCCCGGCTGGGTGACGGCGGTGCCCGGCGTGGTGGCTTCGCTGGCCTTCTTCGCGGCCAGGTCGTAGCGCCAGAGCTTGCCGTCGAAGTTGTATTGCAGCGCCTTGCCGCTGTCGACCCAGGTCGCGTTGATGGCACCCGACTTGACCGAGCCGTTGATCTGACTGGCCATCTTCTGGTACTGATCGTACCCGGGCATCGTCTTGAGGCGATCCTGGGCGTGACCGCTGACGGTGGCGAACGCGAGGAGCACCAGCGCCGCTGGCACGGCCCGGCCAAGGGACTTCCGCTGCATCATGAGGGGCGATCTCCGAAGGATTTTGGCGTTGGGCGAACGACTCGAACATAGTTACGCCTCGACGGGGAGGAGAGTTGCAGCCCCTCCCCCCTCAATCCTGCCGTAGCGCCCGCAGCGGGTCGATCCGGGTGGCTCGCCGGGCCGGCAGCCACGACGCCAGCAGCGCCACGAGCGCGAGGACCAGCGGGACCGTTACGAAGGTGAACGGGTCCCCCGGAGTGACCCCATATAGCAGCGTCGTCATCGCCCGGGTCAGCAGAATGGCCACGGCGACCCCGATCCCGGCCCCCGACATCGCCACCAGCAACCCGCGCTGAAGGATCGATCGGCGGACCAGCGCTGGGTCAGCGCCGAGTGCCATCCGGATCCCGATCTCGTGCGTCCGCCGGGAGACCGCATAGCTCATCACTCCATAGACGCCAACCGCCGCAAGCGTAAGCGCCACGATCGCAAAGGTACTGAGCAGGAAGAGATAGAATCGCGGGCCACCGTTGGCAGTAGCGACGACTTCGTCCATCGTCGCGACCGCCGAGATCGGCACCGCGGGATCGATGTCGGCAATCGTCGCCCTGATCGCCGGGATGACCGCCGTGGGGTTCCCCGCCGTCCGTACAACGTACGAGAAATAGTTGCCTCGGCCGAGGCCGGTCATGAACGAATTGTCCTGGAGGAACGGGAGATACAACTCTTCCGCCGCGGGTGCTGCCCAGTCGCTACGAATGGTATTCTTCGAGACACCGATCACCGTGATCCAGCGCGCCCCTTCTGCGGGATCATCGATGGTGAGCCGCTTGCCGATGGGATCCTCTCCTGGCCAGTAGTGATCAGCGAGGTACTGATTCACGATCACCACCTCGGGTGCGCCGAGCCGATCCTGCTCAGTCACGTCGCGACCGCGCGTCAGTGGAATCCCCATCGTCGCGAAGTAGCCCGGCAGGACAATCCGCCACGTCGCGCCCTGGCGCACCCCCGGTGCTGGCGCGGGGCGACCCTCGATCCAGAATGTCTGTCCCCAGCTATCGCCCGCGATCGGGATGTGGTTGATGGCACCCGCGGCGGTCACGCCGGGAATTGCGCGAATGCGGCGCAGCACCTCCGGGAAGAACCCGGCGCGCACAGCAGGTGGCGCCTCTCGCGTGCCCCCGACCGAAACGATCATCGTCGCGACGCCTTCCGGAACGAAGCCCGGATCAACACGCTGCAACGCGATGAAGCTTCTGGTGAGCAACCCGGCGCCCACCAGCAACACCACAGCGAGTGCGAACTGCGAACCAACCAGTACGTCGCGGGCCCGGGCACGGACACCGCCCTCACTTGAGCCGCGCGCGCCATCTCGCAGCACGGTATTGAGGTCCTGTCCGGCGGACTGCCACGCAGGGGCGACGCCGAAGATCAATCCCGTGACAAGGCCGAGGAACAGGGTGAAGCCCACAATGTGCCAGTCAAGCGTGATGGTCGCTGCGCGGGGGAGCGTCCCCGGCGCCCAGGCCACGATGGCGCGGGTACCGAGCCATGCGAGGGAGAGTCCCGCGACGCAACCGAGCCCCGAGAGCACCAGACTCTCGGTAATGAATTGCCGGATCATTCGCTCGCGGGTGGCGCCGATGGCGCTGCGCACCGCGACCTCGCGCTGCCGCGTCGCGGCGCGAGCGAGCAGCATATGAGCGACATTCGCGCAGGCCATCAATAGCAGCACGGCAACCGCGCCCATCATCACCAGCAGGGCGGGCCGCACCTGACCGACCACGGTCTCCTGCAACGTGCGCACGGTGGTGTTGGGTGGCACGTCGGGATAGAGCCGTTCAATGCGCTTGCTGATGAGCGAGATCTCGGCCTGCGCCGCTTCGAGGGAAACGCCATCACGCAGGCGGGCGAAGACCCGGAGACTCTGCGCGCCACGGTTGGCGGCCGTCTGGCTCGTGAACGCTCTGGGTGCCCATAGCTGGGTGTTGGTGGCCCAGAACGGCGCAAACTGGAAATCCTGCGGCATCACCCCGACGACCTGATACGATTCCCCGTCGAGCAGGATGCTGCGTTCGATCACGGCCGGATCGCCACCGAAGCGACGCTGCCAGAGACCGTAGCTCAGCACGACGACTCGTTCGTGACCCGGCTCGGCCTCATCGGCGCGAAAGACACGGCCGAGCAGCGGCCTGGTGCGCAACAGCGGCAACAGATCGGCGGTGACTCGAAGCGCCGGCAGCTTTTCTGCGGGCTCCTGTCCCGACAGGTTGGGCCCCCACATCTCGGCGGCGCCCATCGCCTCGAAGGAGCGGCTCTCGCGGCGCCAGTCGAGATAGTTTGCCGGAGCGACGGGCGAGCGCTCGTTGTGCAGCACCACCACCAGCCGGTCGGAATCGGGATAGTTGAGCGGGCGGAGGAGCACCGCGCTGACCACGGTGTAGATCGCCGCCGTGGCACCGATGCCTAGCCCGAGAGCCAGAATCGCTGCGATGGTGAAGCCGGGCGTGCGGCGCAGCGAACGGAAGGCGTAGCGCGCATCACGTCGCACGGTTTCGAACCACGCCCCCGCCCGCACCTCGCGCACCGACTCCTTGACCTGCTCCACGCCGCCGAGCTCGAGGAGAGCCACGCGACGCGCCTGCGCCGGGGGCATCCCTGCGCGGATCTTCTCGTCGACGAGTGTGGCAAGGAAGCCGTGCAGTTCGGCGTCGAGGTCGCGATCGGCCGCGTCGTGATACCGGATGTTACGCCAGAGCGCCTTCAGCGAGGTGTGGAGTGACATGGGTGCCCCCTAGCTCGCGCGAAGTGCAAAGGCGATGGCGACCGAGATCCGGCCCCATTCGGCGGTTTCTGTCTTGAGTTGCGCCCGTCCTGCGCGCGTGAGCCGGTAGTACTTGGCGCGGCGGTTGTTTTCGGATTCCCCCCACACGGCGCTGAGCCAGCCGGCCTCTTCCAACCGGTGTAGCGCCGGGAAGAGCGAGCCGGCCTTGACCTCGAAGGCATCGCGGGTGATCTGCTCGATTCGCCGGGCAATGCCGAGGCCGTGCATCTCCTCGAGAGTGAGTGCCTTGAGGATCAGGAGGTCGAGGGTACCCTGCAACAGGTTGGTCGGCGGTGTCATCGGCTGCTCCATATAGAGTGTCTATAGGAGGGCCGGCGCCGCCCCTATAGCATGTCGATAGGAGTAGGACACCTGGTCCGGCGAAAGGGTTGCAGGTGGGGGCAAAGGAAGCGCCGCCGCCGGGGACTCCGGCGGCGGCGCGACCTGCGGAAGGCGGGGGTTACTTGCCCTTGGCAGCCCGCGAGGCGGTGATCGCCTCGCCCAGCTCGGTGTAGGAGGTCGCGTCGACTTCCCGGAACGGGCGGAAGATCTTCGCGATCCGGCCGTCCTTGCCGATGACGAAGGCAACCCGGTTCTCGTAGGGGCGTCCTTCGAGCAGGGTCGCGTATGCGGCGCCAGCAGACTTGCCGGCGTCGCTCACGAAAGTGAACGGGAACTTCTCATCGGTGGCCCACGAGGCGAGCGCGGCGGCCGAATCGGTGCTGATGGCGAGGAGTGTGACATCCTTCCCGCCGCCGAAGAGGTCGGCGTACTTGTCGCGATACGCCTTCATCTGGATGGTGCAGCCAGAGGTCCGCGCCTTCGGGAAGAATGCCAGCACGACCGTGCGACCCCGCAGCTCGGAGAGATGCACCGGCTTGGCCGAGACACCGGTCATGGTGGCAGCAGGGAGGGTGAAGTCGGGCGCCATGTCGCCGACCTTCGGCCCCGCATCCTGGGCGAGGAGAGCAGCAGGTGCCAGCAGGAGTGCGGCCAGCAGGGTGGTACGGTTCATCGTTGTCCTCTTCACTTGGGGGTCGGAATCACGCGCCAGACCTTGCCGCTGGCGTCGGAGGAGATGTAGAGCGCACTGCCATCGGGTGCGGCGGCCACGCCACTCGGTCGCACCGAGATCTCGCTACCGGCACCGCTGGCGAAGGTGGTGTACTGACCGGTCGGCTTGCCGTTCTGGAACGGAATGAAGACGACGCGATAGCCGGCCTGCGGCAACGGTGCGCGGTTCCACGAACCGTGGAACGCGAGGAAGGCACCGCCATTGAAGCCGGCACCGAACGCGGTTCCGGTGTAGAACGTCAGCGCGAGCGGTGCCCAGTGTCCCGGGAACGCAATCAGCGGCTGGGTCTTCTGGCCGCACTCACCCTGCTTGATGCCATCGCCGCCATACTCGGGCGCCTGCACTTTCTGGTGGGCAATCGGATCGAAGTAGCAGTAGGGCCAGCCGAAGTCGGCTCCCTTCGTGATCATCCCGAATTCTTCCGCCGGCTTCTCGGCATTGTCACTGTCGCTGAAGCCCCAATTGGCCGAGAGCTGATCGCGACCGTGGCTGGCACCGAAGAGGATACCCGTCGTCGGCTGGACCGCGGTGGCCATCATGTTGCGCATTCCGGTCGCCCAGCGCTCACCGTCGGTCGGCTTCTGGTTCGACTTGCTGGCATCGTAGCGCCAGATGCCGGCACGCACGGCGAGCTCGGCGCAAGGCCGCTGCCCCGGAGACCTTTCCTTGCGGTCTTCGACCTGACATGAGTTGGTGTTGGAGCCGTGATCGACGAAGAGGAAACCATCCTTCCCCATTGCGAGAGTCTTGGCGGTGTGCCCGCCCGTGGGCAGCCCTGAGACAACAACCGTTGCCGGGCCGTCGGGGGCGAGCGAGCCGCTCTTGTAACCGAAGCGCATCACCTGATCGGCCGGAGCGAAGTAGACCGCGTCCTTGCCGACGGCGACGCCCGTGCCGGAACCGGCCACGAAGGTTGCGGTCGTGTCGGAATGGCCATCCTTGTCCCGATCACGCAACAGGAAGAGTCCGCCGGCGCGACCCTGCGCGGCGACGAAGAGATCCCCGTTGGGAGCCACGGCGATGTGTCGCGCGCCGGGCACGGTCGCGAAGAGCGTGGCGCAGAAGCCCTTGGCCAGCGTCAGCCCGCCATTATCGGTATCGCACTTCGGCGGAGCGGGATTCCGGAAGGCGAGCAGCGCCAGCGCGGCGACCGGAAGGACCAGGAAGGAAAAGCGTCGCATGGGAGCCACGGAGTCGGAGGTTCTGAAACGGGACGACCGAGCTTTCAATTATAGCGTATCAGGCAGTCGCGGTAGCGACGGCCGGAATCAGCGCCGGATCGCGAGCCGTGGTTCGATCCGGTAGATCAGGCCGTGATCGTCATCGGCGACGTAGACGATGCCGGCTGACCCCACTGCCACACCTGAAAGGCGCAGATCGCCGAGGGGACCCGACGACCGGAGCAGGACACGGGGCGTGCCGGCCGGCGCTCCGGTGGCACTGAGGGGCAGATAAATCAGGTAGTGGCCGTCCTCCGGTAGCGGGGCCCGGCTGCGTGAGCCATGGAAAGCGATCAGCATCCCCTGCCCCCAGGTCGCGGGCCAGGTGGTGGGCGCGAAGGTGAGGGCCATCGGCGCCCAGTGGCCGGGGAATCCTCCTGCGGGAGCCGTCTTGCTGGCACAGCGTGTTTCGGGCGAGGTGCTGGATTGATATTCGGGAGCCGGGATCAGCGTCGTGCCGGTCGCGGTGTAGTTGCCCATGCAATACGGCCAGCCATAGTCCGCGCCGGTGCGAATCTCCACCAGCAGCTCGGCCGGCTGCATCGCCGACTCCTCCGCCGACCATTTCCAGATCTTGCCGAGAAAATCCCGGCCGTGGGTCACCGCCCAGACGCGTCCATTGGCGGGGTCGACGCCGATCGCCATGGCGTTGCGGAGTCCAGTCGCCTCACGACTTCGCGCCCACTCGCCGTCACCCGAGGCCGGAGGCGTGAAGCGCCAGATTCCGGCGCGAGTTCGCAGATCGGGGCAAGGGAAATTCCCCGGCGCGGCGATGTCTTCATCGGGTTGACAGTTGTCGCTCGCCGACCCGAACGAGACATGCAACGCGCCATCGCGTCCGAAGGCGATCCCCTTGGCGTTGTGGGCATAGCCGTTACCCGATTCCGGCAGATGCGTCGCGATCACCTCCGGCTCCCCGACCGGGGCGCGCGCATTCGCCGGCCAGCGATAGCGGTAGATCGAGTTGTCGGACGCGAAGTAGAGCCACCCATCACGCCACGCAATGCCGCTCCCGCCCACTCCCGGGCCGAAGGCAATGGTCGAATCGGCCCGGCCATCGCCGTTCTGATCGACGGCGCGGAGGAGGCCCGGCGCCGTGCGCGTTGCAGCGACCACGGTACCACCGGGAACCACAGCGAGATGCCGAACCGCGCCGACCCGACTCGCGAAGACCCGAACACAGAAACCAGCAGGTACCGTGAGTTTGGTGAGGTACCCGTCGCAGTCAACGACTTGCGCGGGGGTGCGGCCGACAATCAGGCAGAGTAGTGCCAGGCCGCGAAGCAAACGGGGGGTCATCGGAGTGCTCCGGTCGGGTGTCGTTCAAGGCGATAGATCCGGCCGTGGTCGTCATCACTGAGGTAAACCGTGCCACCCGGCGCCACGGCAACCCCTGAGAGACGCAGCAGGCCGGGCCGGCCGGCTGCGGACACAAACTGCTGGTTCGACCCGCGGAGCTGGCCCCGGGCATTGAACGGCACGAAGAAGACACCGTGCCCCTGCTCGGGAAGCGGCGCGCGACTGCGCGAGCCATGGAAAGCAATCAGCAATCCATTGCGCCACGGCGCCGGCAGTTCCTTGGTAACGACCGTCATTGCCATCGGTGCCCAGTGGCCCGGGAAACCCATCGCCGGCGAATTCCGGGTCGCACAATCGACTTCACGGCGACCGCTGTAATCGGGGGACCGCACCAGGGCGGTGCGACGAGCGGTGTATTCGCCATGACAATACGGCCAGCCGAAGTCAGCACCGCGGATGACATCGACGAGGAGTTCGGCCGGCTGATCGGCCGAGGTGGAGTCAGGCCAGCCCCAGACGCGGTTGAGAAAGTCGCGGCCGTGGGTCGCCGCCCAGAGATGGCCGGTGGTGGCATCACTCGCGATCGCCATGGCGTTGCGGAGTCCGGTTGCGTAGCGCTCGCCGTGCCACTCAGCGCGCCCTGCCGTCGGCGTGAATCGCCAGATCCCGGCACGGGTCGCGAGCTCATCGCAGGGCCATTTCCCCGGCGATTCCTTCCCGCGGTCGGCGACCTGGCAGTTGTCTGAGCCGGAGCCGATCGAGACGTATGCGGCGCCGTCCCGTCCGATGGCAATCCCCTTCATGTAGTGCGCCGATCCCTTCGTTCTGCCGGGCAGACCGCGCGCGATCCATTCGCCGGAGTCGGCGGGCGCCTTGGCACCAGCGGGCCAGCGGTAGCGAATGACCCCTTCATCAGCCGCGAAATAGAGCCAGCCCTGCTGCCAGGTCACGCCGGTGCCGCCCAGCCCGGGGCCGAAGGGCACCACCTGATCGGCAACGCCATCGCCGGTCGTGTCCCGGAGTCGGAGCAACCCCGGCCGAGTCTTCGTCGCCACCACAATGGTCCCGGAGGGGTGGACCAGCAGATGCCGGACCGCGCCGACCCGCGACGCGAAGAGGCGGACGCAGTAGCCGGCGGGCGCCACGACCGGTGTGGCGGCCCCGGCGCAGTCACGGGGCTGCTGGAGCGCGAGCAGGAGGGGGAGGAGCATTCCGAAAGCTAGGCGGGCCCGGCGCACTTGCTGCCCCGTCCTAGTATTTTGGCCCCATGAGCCATCAATACATCTTCACCATGCGCGACCTTCGGAAGATCGTCCCACCGAAGCGCGAGATCCTCAAGGGGATCTACCTCTCGTTCTATCCTGGCGCCAAGATCGGCGTGATCGGCTCCAACGGCAGCGGCAAGTCGTCCCTGCTCAAGATCATGGCCGGTGTCGACCAGGATTTCCTCGGCGAGGCGAAGCCGGCCGACGGCGTCCGCATCGGCTACCTGCCACAGGAGCCTGTCCTCGATAACACCAAGGATGTGCGCGGCAACGTCGAAGAGGCACTCGCCGACGTGCGGGCACTGCTCACGAAGTTCGAAGAGATCTCGATGAAGTTCTCCGAACCGATGAGCGACGACGAGATGACCGCGCTGCTCGACAAGCAGGCCGCGCTGCAGGATCGCATCGATGCCGCGAACGCGTGGGAGATCGATCGCACTCTCGACATCGCGATGGATGCCCTGCGGCTCCCTCCGGCCGAGGCGGCCGTGGCCAATCTCTCGGGTGGCGAGAAGCGCCGCGTGGCGCTCTGCCGCCTGTTGCTGAGCAAGCCCGACATGTTGCTGCTCGACGAGCCGACGAACCACCTCGACGCCGAATCGGTCGCGTGGCTCGAGCGCTATCTCAAGGAGTTCCCGGGGACGGTGGTGGCGATCACCCACGACCGCTACTTCCTCGACAACGCCGCCGAGTGGATTCTCGAGCTCGAGCACGGCGCCGGGATTCCGTGGAAGGGGAACTACTCCTCCTGGCTCGACCAGAAGGAGAAGAAGCTCGCTACCGAGGAGAAGCAGGCCTCGGCGAGGCAGCGCACGCTCGAGCGCGAACTCGAATGGGTGCGGATGAGCCCGAAGGCGCGCCAGGCCAAGAGCAAGGCCCGCCTGCAGGCCTACGACGCCCTGGTCGCCGAAGAAGAAAAGGCCGATGCCACGGGCCACGAAATCCTGATTCCGCCGGCCCCGCGCCTCGGCGATGAAGTGGTGATCGCGAAGAATCTCAAGAAGGGCTTCGGCGATACCCTGCTCTTCGAAGGGCTCAACTTCTCGCTGCCGCGTTCCGGCATTGTCGGTATCATCGGCCCCAATGGCGCCGGCAAGACGACGCTCTTCCGGATGATCACGGGACAGGAACAACCCGACGACGGCGAACTGGTGGTCGGCAAGACGGTGCAGACGGCCTACGTCGATCAGTCGCGCGAAGCGCTTGATCCCGAGAAGACCGTCTACCAGGAAATCGCCGGCGATTACGACAACCTGCAGTTCGGCAGCCGTACGGTGAATTCGCGTGCCTACTGTGGCTGGTTCGGCTTCAAGGGAAGCGATCAGCAGAAGAAGGTCGGCACGATGTCGGGCGGCGAGCGCAATCGCCTTCATCTCGCCAAGCTGCTCAAGTCGGGCGGCAACCTGCTCCTCCTCGACGAGCCGACCAACGACCTCGACGTCGATACGCTCCGCGCCCTCGAGGACGCGTTGCTGACCTTCTCGGGCTGCGCCGTGGTGATTTCCCACGACCGCTGGTTCCTCGATCGCATCGCGACCCACATCCTCGCCTTCGAAGGCGATTCGGAAGTGGTCTGGTTCGAGGGGAACTACCAGGATTACTCGGCCGACTACAAGAAGCGGAAGGGCGTGGCGGTCGATCAGCCGCACCGGATCAAGTACCGAAAGCTGACGCATTAACTACAGAGACTAGAGACTAGAGATTAGAGACTAGAGACTAGAGACTGGAGGGTGTCATCCTGAGTGGAGACCCTCTAGTCTCTGATCTCGAGTCTCTAGTCTCTATTGGCTAATCGCTCGTCTCTCCAAGGAGTCCCGCGTTGCGCCTGCTCCTCGTCGAAGACGACACCCAGCTTGCGGCCGTCCTCACGGCCGGCTTCGCGGAGCATGGGATCGCGACGACGAGCGCAGCAACGGTCGCCGAGGGGCGCAGTCGCGCGACACACGGCGGCTACGATGTGCTGGTGCTCGATGTGATGCTCCCCGGCGGGTCGGGTTTCGATCTCTGCCGGGCGCTTCGCGACGATGGGGTCACCCAGCCGATCCTGATGCTCACCGCGCGGGACACCGTGGATGACCGGGTCACCGGACTCGATGTCGGCGCCGACGACTACCTCACCAAACCGTTTGCGTTCCGGGAGTTGCTCGCCCGGGTAAAGGCGCTCGCGCGACGCGGACCGCGCCTCGCAGGCCTGACCACCACGATTGCCGACCTCACCGTCTCCCTTGCCTCGCATCGCGTCACCCGTGCCGGCCGGAAGATCGAGCTCACCGCGAAAGAGTTCGCCCTGCTCGAATGCTTCGTCCGGCATACCGGCGAGGTGATCGATCGTGCGGTCATCACGGCGAGTGTCTGGGATGAGAATCACGACCCGTTCACCAACGTGCTCGAAGTCCTCATCCGCCGGTTGCGCCGCAAGCTCGACGACGACTTCGAACCCAAGCTGATTCATACCATTCGCGGTGCCGGCTACCGCTTCGGGACCTGAGCCCGGTGTCCGATTCCCCGCTCCGCATCCTCCGCCGCCGGCTCACCAGCTGGTACCTCGCCACCTTTGGCGCAATCCTGGTGCTGCTGGGCGGTGGCCTCTTCGCAGCCATCCGCCATCAATTCGCGACCGAACTCGACGCGTCGCTGATTCAGGCGACCAGTGAACTCGAGCGCGCCGCCTCGATCCGCGAACGCGAAGCCGTGCTGGCGGGCCGCGTCGTGGATGCGGTAGATGAACTCCACATCCCCGACCGCTCCCTCTACCTCCTCGACATCGACGGTCGCGTGATCCGCCCCGACAGTGCCCCGGACTGGGTACGCGCCGCGGCACAGAATGCCGGCCGAAGCGGTGCCGTCGCCCTCGACCACCAGCTCCCGGGAGAACGCACGCTCCGGCTCCACGCCGAGCGCTTCGCACTCGCCGGTAGCGCACCGATGGTGGCCGTTGCTGTCGCCGACAAGATCGAGCTCGAAGATCGTTATGCCTCCTTGATCGTCGCGTTCGGCGCGGCGGCGCTGGTGGCGCTGGTGCTGGTTGCCGCCGCCGGCTCGCTCCTCGTGGGTCAATCGATCGGGCCGATCGAGCGATCGCTCGAGCAGATGCGTCGCTTCATGGCCGATGCAGCGCACGAACTGCGGACGCCACTCAGTGTGCTTCGCAGCCGGGCCGAGATTGCGCTGCAGCAGCCGCGCGACGGCCCGAGCTACGTCGCCGCGCTCGAAGGGATCGACGCCGAAAGCCAGCGCCTGTCGCGGATTGTCGACGACCTGCTGACGCTGGCCCGCGCCGAATCGGAACAGCGTCCTATCGAAAGGAGCCGGCTCTTCCTCGATGACGTCGTCGTCGATGCGGTCGAAGCCGCGCGCGCGGTGGCGGAGCGGAAGGGAGTCACGCTGAGCCTCGCCGAATTCGAGGAGGCCCCGGTCGACGGCGATCCACATCTCCTGCGGCAGCTGGTGATGATCCTGCTCGACAACGCCGTGAAGTTCACCCCCACGGGCGGCGCCGTCCGGGTGAAGATCGGCATCGACGCCGGGGCGCCTCAGCTCACGGTGATCGACACCGGCCCCGGGATCCCGGCCGACCAGCTACCGCACGTCTTCGAACGCTTCTACCGAGGCGACCCTGCCCGCGCTCGACAGTCGGGAAGTGGCAGCGGCCTTGGCCTTTCGATCGCTCGCTGGATCGCCGACGCCCACGGTGGCACCCTCACGCTCCATTCCGGGGCGGGCGGCGGCACCACTGCTACGGCGCGGTTCCCCAGAGGGACACTCCCGGTCGCCTGACCCGCTGTCATCTTGCTGACAGCTTGCGGGGGGTAGGGTTCCCGGGGTGAACCCTCTCTTCGCACGACTTTCCCGCCCGCTGACGCCGACCCTTGCCCTGCTGCTGGTGGTGTCCGGCGCTGCGGGGCAACAGCCGCGACTGGTTACTCGTGCCGATGCGATCCAGGCGGCCCTCGATCACGCGCCCCGGTTGCTTGTCGCCGCAAGCGACACCTCGGCGGCGGCCGCTGCGCTCAGGAATGCCCGGCTCCGGCCCGACCCGACCGCCTCGTTCGGCTACTCCAAGTCCACGCCACGCTACCACGTGGAACTCAGCATCCCACTGGACCTGCCGTGGATCCGGAACGCCCGTGCCGCCGCAGCGCAATCCGGGCGTGCAGGGAGTCAGTTGCGACTCGCATTCGCGCGAGTCGCCGCACGAATCGATGCCGACACGTCCTACACGGCAGCGCTCGCAGCGCGTGAACTGCTGGCACTGAGTCGTCGCAACAGCCGTGACGCCGATTCACTCTACCGCATTGCCACACTTCGCCGTGACGCCGGCGATGCCAGCGATCTCGATACCGAACTCGCCAGCATCCTCGCTGGCCAGCAGGCCAACATCCTGGCAGGCGATTCGCTCTCCGCCGAGTCGGCGCTGCTGACGCTGCAAGCCGCGATGGGCATCGTCGGCAGTGAGATCACCATCGCACTCGCTGATTCGCTGACTCGCCCCCGATTCGATAGCACCGTCGTTGCCGGTGGCGGCAACCTCCTGCCGGTCGCTGCGGCCGAGAGCGATGTGCACACCGCCGACCTCTCCGTGCGGATGCAGCGGCGGAGCCGGATCATCGAGCCGACGCTGACGGCGGGGTTCGAGACCGGAGACCCGGGCGGCAGCGAGTCTGGTGTGCTGCCAACCGTGGGCATCGCGCTCCCCTTGCCGCTCTTCAATGGCAACCGTGGCAACATCGCCGTGGCCGAGGCCGAATTGCTACGCGCGCAGGCAGCCCTTGCTGCAGTCCGCGTCGAAAGCACCGGTGCACTCGGCCGCGCGCGCCGTGCCCTGCGCGCGGGACTCGAACAGCTGGCGCGCGACGAACAGCTCACCGCCTCGGCAGATCGCGTCAGTGCGATGTCGCTCACGGCCTATCGCGAGGGCGCCGCCACGCTGGCGAGCGTGCTCGAGGCGCAACGGATGGCGCGTGACGTCCGTTCGCAATACGTCGCCGACCTGGCCAATGCCTGGATCGCCCGGAGCGTCCTGCTCCTTCTTTCGGAAACCACCGCCTCGAGCGCACCGTGATGATGCCCCGCTCACGCCCCGCCGCGGGCCTGCTCGCGATCTCCCTGGTGCTGTTCGGCTGCAAGCGCGACAGCGGGGAAGAATCGGCCGCCACCGCTCAGGCGGCCGTTGCGGCCGAGACGGCCATCGTCGCCCCGCAGCCATTCGCTGAAAATGTCGAAGGGATCGGCACCGTCGTGCCGCGCATCGGGGGCTTTGCGGCCATCGGGGTGCCGATCGCCGCACGCATTTCCCGCGTGCTGGTCACGGTCGGGCAGCATGTCGCGGTCGGCGAGGCGCTCATCGAGCTCGATCGGACCAGCATCGATGCTGAAGCGAAGAGCGCCGAGGCCGCAGCAGTGGCCGCGGACGCAGCGGCCGCGCGAGCGGCTCGCCTGCTGGAAGCAGGCGTGGTGCCGCGGAAGGATGCCGAGCAGGCGACGGCCGAGGCCGCCAAGGCGCGCGCGGCGGTCGCGACCGCGCGCCACACTGCGGCGCTCGCCACGATGCGTTCGACCCTCGATGGCGTCGTCACTCGGGTGGCCGCCACGGTCGGCGTGCTGGCCGACCCGGGCGCTCCCCTGGTCGAAGTGGCGAATCCGGCCTCGCTTGACCTGCTGATCGCGGCCACCGCCACCGATGCCGGGAGACTGCGACAGGGAATGCGCGTCACGCTGCACGATGGCGCTGACACAGTTGGCGAAGGCGTGGTTGCCGACGTTGGCGCTGCCGTCGACTCGGTCACTCGCAGCATTGCTGTCCGGATCCACGTCGGTCACACCGAGCGACGGCTGCGGCTGGGCGAGACGATCTCCGGGCGCATCGCGCTCGCGAGCGACCCGCAGGCCATCACGGTGCCAATCGCGGCGCTGGTGCCGACAGGAGAAGGCTTCCAGGTGTTCGTGGTCGACAGCACGGGAATCGCACACGCCCGGCCAGTGACCGTCGCGGGCAAGGACGCCGCTCGCGCCCACGTCACCTCGGGACTCACCGCGGGTGAGCGAATCGTGACGGCGGGCGCCTACGGCATGGACGATGGCGCCAAGGTGATGCCGACGGGTCCGCGGCCGTGAGTGTGCGCGGGCTCTTCCC
Source organism: Gemmatimonadota bacterium (assembly GCA_040388535.1). Classification (NCBI taxonomy): domain Bacteria; kingdom Pseudomonadati; phylum Gemmatimonadota; species Gemmatimonadota bacterium. The sequence continues at coordinate 202,632 of JAZKBR010000007.1, forward strand.
GTACCTCGCGGCCCAGCGGCGCTTCATCTCGTTGCTCGTGGTCGTGCTTTCGGTTGGCGGTATCTGGGCGGCGACCCGGTTGCCGTCGGCGATCTATCCTGAGCTGACCTTCTCGCGCATTACCGTGGTCGTGGAGGGGAGTTCACTCGGGGCACGGCAGGTGCTTTTCAGCATCACGCGGCCGATCGAGGAAGCCGTCGGCGTGGTCCCCGGCGTGGCCCGGGTGCAATCGCGTGCCATTCGGGGCGGCAGCGAGATCAACATCACCTTTACGCCCGTCACCGACATGGCGTACGCGCTGCAGCAGGTGCAGGCGCGCGTCAACCAGGTGCGCACCGATCTCCCCGAGGGGCTCGACATCGAAGTAGAGCGACTGACGCCCTCGCTCTTCCCGGTGCTGTCGTACAATCTCGAGGGTGGCGACCCCGCGACGCTGTACGACATCGCCCGGTACCAGTTGCGCCCGCTCTTTTCGCGGGTGCCCGGAGTCGGCCGCGTCGACGTGATGGGGAACGACCAACGCGAGATCGAAGTGGTTGCGGAGCCGGCGCGTCTCGCGGCCGCAGGGTTGAGCTACGATGATCTCGCTACCGCCATCCGGCAATCGATCACGGTCGAGGCCGTTGGTCGTACGGCGGCGAACTACCGGCAGTATCTCATCGTCACTGCGACGGAAGCGAAGACGGCGGACGATGTCGCCAATGTGATGATTGCCAACGGGTTGCGGGTCCGGGATGTCGCGCGCGTCATTCCCGGCACCGAAGATCACGTCCGCATCATTGCGGGCGACGGCCGACCCGCCGCTCACCTCAACGTGACCCGGCAGCCCGGCGGCAATACCGTCGCCATCGCCGACAGCATCGCCCGGATTGCGGCCTCGGTCGCGCCGACCCTGCCCGCCGGCGTCCACCTGGTTCCGGTTTACGACCAGACCGCGCTCGTGCGTGACGCGATCTCCTCGGTGCGCGATGCGATGCTGATCGGTGCCGGGCTCGCCATCGTGGTATTGCTGCTCTTTCTGCGCCACGCACGGGTGACAGCGATCAGCGCCGCCTCGATCCCGCTGACGATGGTGATCACCGTCTTCGTGATGTGGCTGGTGGGGCAGACCTTCAACCTGATGACGCTGGGCGCGATGGCAATCGCCATCGGCCTCGTGATCGACGACGCCGTGGTGGTGACCGAGAACATCGTGCGCCACGCCCGCCTCACTCCCGATCGCGCCATCGCCGTGCGCGATGCAGTTCAGGAATTGATCTGGCCGGTGATCTCGTCCACGCTCACCACGGTGGTGGTCTTCCTGCCACTCGGATTGTTGACCGGTGTCGAGGGACAATTCTTCACGGCACTCTCGATCACCCTCACCATCGCCGTGCTGGTATCGCTCGGCCTGTCACTCACGCTGATCCCGCTCCTCAGCGCCCAATTCCTCCAGCCCTCCGATTCGGAGCCGCCCAGCACGACCGGCTTCCTCAATCGGGTGGGCCGAGGCCTCGATTCACTCTCGGAGCGATACGAGCGCGCCCTCGGGGCGGTGCTTCCGCGAGCACGCTGGATCATCGTGGTGGCGGTGCTGCTCGCGGGATTCGGGATCCTGGCACACGCCTTCGTCGACACCGGCTTCCTCCCCGAGATGGATGAGGGCGCGTTCGTGCTCGACTACTGGACTCCCGGCGGCACCGCGCTCGCCGAAACCGATCGCCAGCTCAAGATCATCGAGCGCATTCTCGCGAAGACTCCGGAGATCACGGCGACCTCGCGGCGCACCGGCGCCGAACTCGGACTCTTCGCCACCGAGCAGAACCGGGGCGACATGGTGGTGCGCCTCAAGGCACCCGGCAAGCGTGACCGCAGCATCTTCGAGGTGATCGACGACGTGCGTGGCAAGCTCGAGGTGGCCGTGCCGCGGGTCCGGATCGAGTTCGTGCAGATCCTCAGCGATGTCATCAATGACCTGGCCGGCGTGGCGCGCCCCGTGGAGATCAAGCTCTTCGGCCCCGACCTGGCAGCTCTCGAGGGTTACGCGACCGCGCTCTCGGCAAAGCTGGAGAAGGTCGACGGCATCGAAGACCTCTACAACGGTGTGAGCGAGCCGACCGCCGAGCTCGCGATGCATATCAATGCCACCGAGGCGGCGCGCATCGGGCTCACGCCCGGACAGGTCGGCAGTGCCGTGAGTGGTGCGCTGCTCGGCGTGTCGGCTGGCGAGATCCGGCTCGAGGATCGCGCCATCGGTGTCCGGGTCCGCGCACCCGATGCCGTCCGCAATTCCCCGACCGCGCTGTCGACGCTCCCGCTGATTTCGCCCACGACCCACGCCAGAACACCGCTGGGAAGCCTTGCGCGCTTCGAGCCGGGGGAGACGCGGGCCGAGCTCCTGCGCGAGAACCAGCAACAGATGATCACCATTGGCGCCGACATCAGTGGCCGCGCACTTGGTGCGGTGATGACGGATGTTCGTAGCGCACTCGGCAGCACTCCCCCGCCTGCGAATGTGCGCATCGAGCTGGCCGGGCAGTACGCCTCCCAGCAAGCGGCCTTCCGCGCGTTGCTGCTGGTGCTCGCCCTCGCTTCGATCAGCGTGGTCGCGGTGATGGTGGTGCAGTTCCAGTCCTTCGTGGAGCCCCTCGTTGTTCTGCTCGCGGCCCCGCTTTCATTTGGCGGCGCGATGGGGCTGCTGCTACTCACCGGGACACCGCTCAACGTGTCGAGTTTCATGGGGCTTATCCTGCTGGTCGGACTCATCGTGAAGAACGGAATCATTCTCCTCGATTTCACCCGGCACCGGATGCGTGAGGAGGGGCTCGCGCTCGAGGCCGCCATTCGTGAGGCTGCGCAGGTCCGCCTTCGCCCGATCCTGATGACCACCCTCTGCACCCTGTTCGGGTTGCTCCCGCTCGCGCTCGGCCTCGGCGCCGGCAGTGAGTTGCAGCGGCCACTCGCGCTGGCCGTGATCGGCGGCCTGGCGCTCTCGACCCCGATCACGCTGTTCGTCGTTCCCACCCTGCTGGTCGCGATTCGCGGCCGCGGATACACCCTGGACCGGAGTACGCCATCATGAACCGCCCCACCACGCTCTTCCTCGCCGCGCTGCTGGTTGCGCCGGGGATCGTTGCGGCGCAGCAGCCCGCGCCGAAGCCGCCGGCCTCAACCGCGAAGATGGCCCCGAAGCCCACCAAGGCCGAGAAGGAAGCGCAGGACGCCAAGGCCGAGGCCGCGCTGATGAAGGAAGCGAAGGTCACCGAAGCGGCGGCGCGTGCGATCGCGCTGAAGGAAGTGCCCGGTGGCGTCGTCAAGGAGCACGAACTCGAGCGCGAAAAGGGGAAGCTGATCTGGTCGTACGACATTGCGGTCGCGGGCAAGAGCGGCATCGAGGAAGTGAATATCGATGCGATGACCGGCAAGATGCTCGCGCACGAGCACGAGACGCCGAAGGATGAGAAGAAGGAAGCAGCGGAAGACGCAGCGAAGGCGAAGGCCAGGACGGGAGTGAAGAAGCCATGAAGCAGATTGCCCTTGCAGCGCTCGCCCTGGTGGCGGTTGCCACCAGCGTGACTGCCCAGCAGTACCACGTCCTCACCAAGGTGAACATCGGCGGCGATGGTGGCACCGACTACCTCAACGCCGATGCGGCCACCGGCCGGGTCTTCATCTCGCGCGGGACCCACGTGATGGTCGTGAATGGCAAGACCGGTGCGGTCGTCGGAGATATTGCCGACACCCCGCGCGTACACGGCATTGCGTTCGCGCCCAAGGCCAATCACGGCTTCACCACCAATGGTGGTGACTCGACGGTGACAATGTTCGACCTCAAGACGCTGGCGCCGATCAAGAAGATCGCGACGCACACCGGCGGGCTCGACGGCATCATGTACGACGACGCCTCCGATCAGATCATCCTCACCAACCATTCCCGGCCGGTGGGCACCGCAACCGCGATCAACCCGACCACGGGCGATATCGTGGGTGTCGCGAACCTCGAAGACACCGCCCCGGAAGGCGCCGCAAGCGATGGCAAGGGGAAGCTCTTCGTGAACAACGAAGGGAAGAACACCATCCAGGTCATCGAAGCGAAGTCGATGAAGGTGCTCGCCTCGTGGTCGATCGCGCCGTGTGATGGTCCCACCGGGATCGCCTACGATCGCAAGACCGACCGGATCTTCTCCGGATGCAGCAAGACCTCGGTGGTGGTCGATGCGAAGAGTGGCAAGGTGGTCGCGCAGATCACCAACGGCGACGGCGTCGACGCGCTCGGCTGGGATCCGGCCGAGAAGCTCATCTACATCCCGGGCGGCGACGGGACGCTGACCATCGTGCACCAGGATTCGCCCGACAAGTACAGCGTCGTTGCGACCGTGGCCACGATGCGGGGCGCCAAGACAGTGACCGTCGACCTCGCCAGCCATATCGCCTACGTCTTCACGCCGGAGTACGGCCCTGCGCCGGCAGGCACGCCGACCCCGGCCAACGGACGGGCACCGCGCGGGCCAATGATCGGGGCGTGGTTGATTGCCGTAGGGAAATAGAGACTAGAGACTAGAGACTGGAGACTAGAGGGGGCGATGGTCGGGTGTTTGGCGCAAGACCATCGCTAGTCTCTAGTCTCCAGTCTCTAGTCTCTCGTTCCGTGTTAAGTTCCGTGATGATCCCACCCCGCTCCAAGATCCCTGCCCTTCCGCCGCGTCTCGAGGGCCTCGCTGCCCTCGCCCTGAACCTCGCCTGGAGCTGGCAACGCCAGGCCCGTGGCCTCTTCCGGCGCATCGACCGGGCAAGCTGGCTCGCCTCGCACCACAACCCGATCGTCGTGCTGCAGAACGTCGATCCGGAGCGGCTCGAGGCGCTGGCTCGCGATCCCGATTTCTGCGTGCACTACGACAAGGTCATGGAGTGGTTCGCGGTCGAGCGCTCGTCGTCGGCCGGGTGGTTCCGTGATACCTACCCGACCATCGCCACCGAACGCCCGGTCGCCTACTTCTGCGCCGAGTTCGGGATCCATGCGTCGGTGCCGATCTACAGTGGCGGCCTCGGCATTCTCGCGGGCGATCATTGCAAGACCGCGTCGGATCTTGCGGTGCCATTTGTCGGCGTCGGACTCTTCTACAAGAAGGGCTACTTCGACCAGCGCATTCGCCCCGACGGCTGGCAGGAAGATTCGGACGACGAGTTCGATCCCGCGACAACGCCATTGGTGCCAGTGGACGGACCCGGAGGCGCGCCGTGGGTCACGGTGCTCGAGACCTTCGGTCGTCCGATCCACATTCGCGTCTGGACAATGACCGTCGGGCGCGCGCCGCTCTACTTTCTCGATACTGATCTCGAGATCAACCACCCCGACGATCGGGCCCTGACCAGCAAGCTCTACGCGGGTGGGCTGCCGATGCGGCTGCGTCAGGAGTGGATTCTCGGCGTCGGCGGCGTCCGGGTGCTCCGGGCCCTCGGCGTCATGCCCGGCGCCTGGCACGCGAACGAAGGTCACGCCGCGTTCATGATGCTGGAGCGGGTGCGCGAGCTGATCGAGCAAGGCGGTGACTACTCGAGCGCACTACCCAGTGTCCGGGCGACCTCCATCTTCACGACGCACACACCGGTTCCTGCCGGGCACGACGCCTTCGAAGTGGCCCAGGTCCTCGAATGCGCGGGAGCGGAGTACTTCCATGCGTTCGGTGCATCCGCCGAGACCGCACTGCATCTCGGCGTGCATCCGCATCGCGAGCCAACCCAGTTTCACATGACGGTGCTCTCGATCCGGCTCGCCGGGCACGTCAATGGCGTGGCCCAGCGTCACGGGATCGTGTCACGAGAGCTCTGGGGCGATCTCTGGAGTCCCCGCCCGGTGGAGAAGGTACCGATCGGGGCCGTCACCAACGGAGTGCACCTCGCGACGTGGCTGGCGAACCCGATGATGCGGCTCCTCGACAATCACCTCGGACAGGACTGGGGCGATCGGCTCGATGATCCGGAGACCTGGGATGCCGTGCTTGGGCTCGAAGCCCGCGAGCTCTGGAACACGCACCAGGAGCTGAAGGATGTGCTCTTCAGCCATATCCGCGAGGAAGCGAGGCGCCGCTGGACCAGCAAGTGGACCGAAGCGGCCCAGGTCGTCGCCGCCGGCACGCTGCTCGATCCGCACGTGTTTACCATCGGCTTCGCCCGCCGCTTCGCCACTTACAAGCGGGCCAACCTGCTCTTCCGTGACCTCGATCGGCTGCGGACGCTCCTCGTGAACCAGCGTCGGCCGGTGCAGCTGATCATCGCGGGCAAGGCTCACCCGGAAGACACCCCGGGCAAGGAGATCCTGCAGGAACTGCATCACTTCACCCGCGACCCGATGTTCGAGGGGCGCGTGGCGATTCTCGAAGATTACGACATGCACCTCGCCCATCTGCTGGTGCAAGGCGTCGATCTCTGGCTCAATGTGCCGCGCGTGCCGCTTGAAGCGTCAGGGACTAGCGGGATGAAGGCGGCACTCAACGGGGTGCCCCAGCTGAGCACGCTCGACGGCTGGTGGGAGGAAGGCTTCACCGGGAAGAACGGCTGGGCGATCCCCAAGGCGGGGCCCGAGGAGGAGGCAGATGAAGCGGACGCAGAGCATCTCTACACCTTGCTGGAGAACGAGATCGTGCCGCTCTGGTACGAGCGGGATGACCGCGGTTTCCCGCGCAGCTGGGCACAGCGGATGAAGGAGTCGATCCGCGTGGCCGGCAAGCGCTTCACGACGCGGCGAATGCTGCAGGACTACGTGCGCCAGTACTACGCCCCGATCTTGCGCGGTGATCCCTTTGCCGACGATCCGCCACTCTCGTGATGCCATGAGCGAGCCGCGGTCCCTCGCGCTGCCGACCATCCGTGAGGAAGTTCCCACGGTGGTCCACCTGAGTGCGGAATACTTTCCGTACGCCCGCACGGGTGGCCTCGCAGAAGCCGCGTGGGGATTGCACCGCTTCCAGGATCGCGGTGGTCTGCAGACGATGGCAATCACCCCGCTCTATCGCACCGCTCGCCAGCACCTGCGGCACCTCGAACCCGTCGGCGAGCCCTACACGCTCTATTTTGGCGACCGCGCCGAGACTTTCCGGCTCTGGCGCGACCTCGACCCAGCTTCCGAAACGCCGACTTGCTTCATCGAGCACGACGGCTACTTCGATCGAGCAGGCATCTACGGCGAAGGCGGTCGTGACTACCCCGACAATCACCGCCGCTTCGCCGCGTTTGCGGCCGCTGCCGTCGCCGCGCTGCCGCGGATCACCTCCGGGCCGGTCCTGCTGCACGCCCACGACTGGCACGCCGCGCTCGCACCGGTCTATCTCCGTACCTGGTGGCGCGGCAATCCGTTCTTCGATCGCATCCCGGTCGTGATGTCGGTACACAATGGCGGCTACCAGGGCCATTTCGGCCCCGAGGTGATGCCCGAACTCGGCCTGCCGTGGGACCTCTACACGCCGGATCGACTCGAGTGGTACGGCAAGACAAACTTCCTCAAGGGCGGACTGATGTATACCGACGTCGCGACGACGGTGAGTCCGTCGCACGCCGTCGAACTGCGCACTCCCGCCGGCGGTTTCGGTCTGCAGGAGGTGTATCAGTGGATGGGTGAGCGCTTCACCGGCGTGCTCAACGGCATCGACCTCGAAGTCTGGAATCCGGTGCACGACCGCCACATTGCCGCGAACTACTCGCGCGGTGACCTGCTGGGAAAGGCTGCCTGCAAGTCCGATCTGCAGCGTCGCTTCGGACTGCCGGATGATCCTGCTACGCCTGTGGTCGCACTGGCTGGCCGCATGGTCACCCAGAAAGGCCTCGACCTGGTGATTCGCAATCACGCGCTCTTCCACCTGCCGGCGCAGTTCGTCTTCCTCGGCAGTGGCGAGCAGAAGTTCGAGGAGGCCTTCGCCCAGTTGCGCTCGGCGATGCCGCACCGGATCGCGACCGAAACAAGGTTCTCCGATGGGCTCGAGCACGTCCTGATGGCGGGAGCCGACCTCTTCCTGATGCCTTCGCAGTACGAACCGTGTGGGCTGACCCAGATGCGCGCCCAGCATTACGGCACCATCCCCGTCGCACGGCGCGTCGGTGGCCTGGCCGACACGATTGACGACGGCGTCACCGGATTCCTCTTCGACGCGTTCGACGACCGCGCACTCCTCGGTGGCATGTGGCGCGCGATGACCGAACATCGGTCGCGCCGCTCCTGGCTCGAGATGCAGGAGGCGGCGATGCTGCGCGACTTCGGCTGGGATCGCGTCGCCGAGCGCTACAGCGAGCTCTACACGCAGGCGATCGTGCACCGCGCCGGGCGGACCGGGTGAGCCTCCGCTTTGTCCTGACGCTGCACAGCCACCTGCCGTGGGTGCTGCATCACGGCCGCTGGCCGCACGGCTCCGACTGGATCTGCGAGGCGGCACTCGACACCTACCTGCCGCTGGTGCAGCTGCTCGACACGATGGAACGCGAGGGGATCGCAGCGCCGATCACCCTCGGGGTCACGCCGATTCTTGCGGCCCAGCTGGCGCACCCGTCGTTCGTCGAGGAACTCGAGGCGTACTTCGCGCATCGGCTCCAGACCCTCGACGAGGCGCCCGATTCGCTGCGCGAGAGTGGCGACCACAACCTGCTGCCGCAGGTCGCGTTCTGGCGCTCCCATATCGAGGGATTGCAGGCCACCTGGCGACAGATTGACGGCAACCTGATTGCTGCCTTCCGCCATCACGCGGAGGCGGGCCGGATAGAACTGATCTCCTCGGCCGCGACGCACGGCTTCCTGCCGCTGCTCGCGCGGGATGAGAGCATCCGGCTGCAACTGCTCGCGGGCCGGGCAGAGCATCTGCGCCAGTTCGGCGAATTGCCGCAGGGCTGCTGGGTGCCCGAGTGTGCCTATCGTCCGCGCGGCCCGTGGCAACCGCTCCCTGCCGCACCGTACCAGCACGATCGCGCCGGTATCGAAGATCATCTGCGTTATGCCGGCTTCCGCTGGTTCTTCGTCGATGCTCATCTCGCGGAAGCGGGCGAAGCGTTCGAGGTCTATGAGGGAAAGGTGCGGCGCCGCGCGATGCCCGCGATGCGGCGCTCGCCATATCGCGCATACCAGGTCGGCACGCCACCGAGTGGTCGGCCGATTCACGTCCTGGTACGCGATCCGCAGACCACCACCCAGGTGTGGAGCCGCCATGGCGGCTATCCCGGCGACGGCAACTATCTCGAGTTCCACAAGATCCGCTACCCTGGCGGCCTCAAGCTCTGGTCAGTGACCGATACCGCTGCGGACCTCGGCGAAAAGCAGCCGTACCACCCGGAACGAGCCCGCGCGGCAGCGCTGCGCCACGCGGAACATTTCCGTACCCTGCTGCAAGCGGTGTCGGCAGCAGCACTGCGCGGTGATACTGCGATCGTCGCTCCCTTCGATACCGAACTGTTCGGCCACTGGTGGTTTGAAGGAGTCGATTTCCTGCACGACCTCTACCAGGAGATCGCGGCCCAGGGTGGTGTGCGTCCCGTCTCGGCCGGTCGTCTGCTACGCGAAGCGCCGCCCACCACCGCGCTCCACCTGGGCGAAGGATCGTGGGGAGCGAATGGCGACTTCTCGAAGTGGCTGAATCCCGAGACCGAGTGGACCTGGGAGCGGCTCTGGCCACTCGAGGAACGCTTCTGGAACGCGGCGCCCGGGGCGCTCGCGCGGCCCGATCTCACGCCGATTCTGGAGCAGGCCGCTCGCGAGCTCTTGCTCCTCCAGTCATCCGACTGGCAGTTCATCATCTCGACTGGTGCGGCCGGCGACTACGCCACGAAACGCTTCGTCGAACATTGCGAGGCGCTGGAGAGCCTGTTGCCCACGCTGGAACAGTTGCCCTGGAACATCGACGGCGCCCTGGCCCACGCGGCGGCGCTCCGACGGATTGACGGACCGTTCCCCGAGTTACTCGGGGCGATCGCAGCGGCTTCCGACATCACCGTCAGCTGACCTTCTCAATGCGTCACATCGTCATCCACGGGCATTTCTACCAGCCCCCGCGCGAAGAACCATGGCTCGAACTCGTCCCCCGCGAACCGACTGCCCTCCCCGACCACGACTGGAACGAGCGCATCACCCGTGAGTGCTATGCGCCACTGGCTCACGCCCGAGTGCTGGATGATGCTGGTCGGCTGCGGCGCGTGCTCAATGCCTATGCGTGGTGCTCATTCAATGTGGGCGCGACGCTCTACCGCTGGTTCGATGAGCACGCGCCAGAAGTAGGCGCCGCCTTCCAGGCCGGCGATGCCGCGTCACGCCAGCGGGTCGGGTTCGGCAATGCTATCGCGATGCCGTATCACCACATCATCATGCCGCTCGCCTCGCGTCGCGACAAACTCACCGAAGTCCGCTGGGGCATCCGTGATTTCCGGGCGCGCTTCGGACGCGATCCCGAGGGGATGTGGCTGCCCGAAACCGCCGTCGATCACGACACGCTCGACGTCCTCGCGGCCGAAGGAATCCGCTTCACCGTTCTCGCCCCGCACCAGCTGGAGACGCCGCCGCAGCACGGTCGTCCGGGCTTGTGGCGTGGCGAGAACGGTCGTGAACTCGCGATCTTCAGTTACAACGGGGTAATGGCGCATGAGGTTGCCTTCGGCGACACGTTGAGCAATGCCGAGCGATGGGAAGCGGAACTGCACCAGACTCCGCTGGCGGACGATGGCGGCCCTTCGATCACGGCGATCGCAACCGACGGCGAGACCTTCGGACATCATCGACGCTTCGGTGACCTCGCACTCGCCTCGCTGATTGATCGCCTCGAGCGCGATGCGCCAGGCGAGATGACCAACTATTCGGCGCTTCTCGCAGCGTACCCTCCGCGCCTCGATGTCACTCTGGTCGAGAACACCTCGTGGAGCTGCCTGCACGGCATCGAACGCTGGCGCATCGATTGTGGCTGCCGGATGGACCCCACCACCAATCAGGCGTGGCGCGCTCCCTTGCGCGCGGCGCTCGAGGTGCTGGCGCAGGGGGTCCACGCCGTCGCCGAGAGCGCCTGGCCCGCCGATGCCGGCAATCTCTGGGAGGCACGCGACGCCGCGGGTCCTGACCTTGCTGGCGTCGCACACCTGCCGGTCCTCGCGCGTCGACTCCTCGAGGCCGAGCGACACGCGCTGGCGATGTTCACCTCCTGCGGCTGGTTCTTCGACGACATCGCGCGGATCGAACCGCGGATCGACTTGCGCCACGCCGCGCGCGCCATCGAATTCCTGCCGCACTCGCTCCACCAGCCGCTCGAGACCGCGCTTCTCTCAGCCCTCGGGCGCGCCATCAGCAACGACCCCACCAAGGGCGATGGGGTGGCGATCTGGTTCCGTGATGTGCTCGCCGAGGCAGATGGCCCGGCCCGCCTCGCGGCCGGACTCGCCGCGTTGCGCGATGTCCGCCCGGATGCCCTTGATGACCTCGACCTCCCTTCGCATACCTGGCGACTCGAAGGCGACGAGATCGTGACGCATCATCGCACCACCGGTCGTGAGTATCGCTGGCAGGCCGAGACCGAGACCCTCGGTGTCGTTCCGATCCTGGCGCGCGTGCATCCGCTCGATGAGCCATACAAGGACGACCGCACCATTCCGATCAGCGCATACCCTGGTCCGGTGCGCACCCTGCTCCTGCAGGTGGCGCGGCCGATGGTCTTCGAGGCCACCCTGTCGCCACTACAACGTGACCAGCTGCGCGACGGCATCTTCGACCATGATTCCGCTCGCCTGCTTGCACTCGCCGGCGCCTGGGCCCTGATCGACCGCGATGGCGTCGAGGACGCCGGCATCGTGCTCCATGCCGTGCTCGATCTCTACGACCTCGACGAAATCTTCATTCCGGACGATGTTCGCGTCGAGGCGTTCGAACGGCTGAGCGGCCATCCAGCGAGCGCGGCGCGGACCACGCTGGCGACCCGACTCTCGCTCGCGCTGCCGGACGCGCCGTGAGCGCGCCGCTCCGCTTCTGCTTCGGCCTGCATCTGCACCAGCCGGTAGGGAATTTCCGGTCGGTGTTCGAACAGCATCTCGATGAGGTGTATCGCCCGTTGCTGCGCGCCCTGATGGCCGGGGAAGCGTGGCCGGTCGCCCTGCATCTCTCGGGTCCGCTGCTCGAGTGGTTTGACGACAACGCGCCCGAGTTCGTCGACGAAATCGGCCGGTACGTGGCCGATGGGCATCTCGAGCTGCTCGCTGCGGGGCACGATGAGCCGATCCTCGCGGTCTTGCCGCGGGCCGATCGGATCGAGCAGGTCCTCCGGCATCGCGAACATCTCGTTCGACGCTTCGGCGCCGTGGCGAGCGGCCTCTGGCTCACCGAGCGCGTCTGGGAGCCCACGCTACCCGAAGAACTCGCTGCCGCCGGCATTCGGTTCGCGATTGTCGACGATCGGCATTTCGTCGTCAGCGGCTTCGCGCGCGAGCAGCTGCATCAGCATTTTCTGACGGAATCCGGTGGCCACCGGCTGGCACTCTTCCCGATCGACGAGAAGCTCCGCTACCTGGTGCCGTTCCGCCCGCCGGAGGAGCTTGCAGCGTACTTGCGCTCGCTCCGCGCCGACGGCCACCAGCTCGCGGTGCTCGCCGACGATGGCGAAAAATTCGGCGGCTGGCCCGGCACTCGGCAGTGGGTCTACGCCGATGGCTGGATGGAGCGCTTCCTCGCGACGCTTCGCGAACTGCGAGAAAGTGGCGAGGTCATCCTGTCACGCTTCGAGGATGCGCTCGACGCGACGCCGTCGGGCGGGCTCGCCTATCTGCCGTCGGCCTCGTACCGCGAGATGGAAGGTTGGTCGCTTCCACCCGTCCCATCGCGTGCATTGCTGCGGCTCGAAGATGAGTGGGGACCGAGCCGGCTGGCGGGAATCGAAGGCGGCCTGTTGCGCGGCTCGCACTGGCGGAACTTTCTGGTGAAGTACCCCGAGTCCAACCGGATGCACAAACTGATGCTCGCGCTCTCGGCGCTCTGTCGCGATCGCGGCGAGCCGGTCGAGGCCAGACGTGCCATCGGGAGAGCCCAGTGCAACGACGCCTACTGGCATGGCGTCTTTGGTGGCCTCTACCTCGATTTTCTTCGCGGCGCCATCTGGCACCAGTTGGCCACGGCCGAGAGCCTCCTTCGTGTCGGCGAACCACTCGCCGCCGAATCGTTGGATCTCGATGCCGACGGCCATCCGGAACTCTGGATCCACTCGTCCCGGCTCAGCGCACTCGTGGCACCGCATCGCGGCGGCGCCGTGGAGTTCCTCCTCGACCTCGATGCCCGCGAGAACCTGCTCAATGCGATGACCCGTCACGAAGAGGCGTATCACGTGACGGTCACGACGGTCACGCACGGGGCGGTTGAGCCGGTGCTCCACGATGTCGCAGGAGCACCGTCGATCCACGATCTCGAAGCGCTCACCGAGCGACCGCCGATTGATCGCGAGACGCGAGCGATGTTCGTCGACCGGTTGATCGCCGCCACCTCAACACGTGATGACTTCATTGCCGGCACGGTTCCGGTCCTCCACTCGTGGGCCGTGGCGACGCTCGCCGCGAGCTGGCAGGTCGACCCGGATGCGGTGTCGGTCGAGCTGACGTGTAATGACCTGGCGAAACGCCTGCGGTTCGACGCCGACGGCACCGTGCATTGCGACTGGCAATGGCTTGCCCCCGACGAGCATCGCTCGACCGGGGGCTGGTTTGCCACAGAAATCTCCATGTCCGCCCCACTCGAGATCGAGGCGCCCGGCGCGGAACGCTGGGAGTACCCGATCGAAACCGTCGCCAAGAGCGAGCGCGGCTTCGACCGGACCGTTCAGGGGACAGCGGTGGTGCTGCGCTGGCCCCTGAGCGCCGGCCAGGCCAGCGTCACGGCACGACGTCCGGCCGCTTCGGCGCCAGCTTCATGATCCAGAGCCCCGTATTGATGTCGGGGACGAAGATCACGCCATTCTTGACCACCGCACCCCACGCAAAAGTTGCCCGCGGACGCATGCCAAGCGAGTCCGACGTGAGCATCCACGACATCTCTCGCCCCTGACGCAGCAGGTCGCCCTTTAGCTCGCCGCTGACATCGAGCACTCGCGCCCCACCCTGATAATTGCCCAGGTAGAGTGAGTCGCCCTCGACCCAGATGTTGTGCACCCCACCATCAGTCGGCTCGTACCACGCGACCAGCTTCGGCTTCTCGATGTTCGTCACATCGATGACCTGCAGACGTCCGAAGGTGAGATTGTTGCCGTCCTTCAGCCCTTCCATCTGCTTCTCGGCGTAGACCTCATCACCAATGAAGACATAGTTCTTGTGACGCCAGGCGGTGTGAGTGCCGCGGGCGCCGAGGCCGTAGAGCTGCTCCACCCGCGAGTAGAGCCGGTTCAGGTCGTACTTGAACTGCGACACGAGGACCGGCTTCTCGGGCGATCCGCCCTTGATCCCGTTGCCGACATCGAGAATGATCAGGCCGTCGTTCCAGTACGAGAGATAGGCCAGTCCGTCGAGCACCATCACGTCGTGGACATAGCGACCGGCCACGGTCTGCTGCGCTTCCCAGCGACCGGCCTCCCGGGGATGAAGCGGATCACGAATATCGATGACCCGGATCGACCCGGTCGCGTCGTCAGTGACGTAGGCGTATCCCTTGGCGACATACGACGAGTGCGCACCACCAGAGAGCGTCGCGGTGTACTCCGAAATCGGCTTCGGGTGGCAGGCGTTCGAGGCATCGAAGACGACAATGCCGTTCTTGCGATCCGACGCGCCCTCACGCGAGAAGACGCCGTACTTGCCATCCTCCGTCGTCATCACGTCGTTGACGATGCGAGCATTCGTCATCATCGAGTCGACGATCTTCGGCGCGCCCGGATTCGAGACATCGATGGCGTAGACCCGGTCGGCAATCGTGCTCAGGTAGGCGCACTGCCCGTTCGGATGCACCCAGACTTCGGCGGTCGAGAACTTCAGCGGCACCCGGCCCAGCACCTGCAAGCCACGCCCGACATCGCGCAGGGAGACCTCGACCAGCGCTTCGGCCTGCTGTCCGGCGGCCGAGGCGATCACCGTGTACTGCCCGGGCACTTCGGCGACGAAGTGACCGTCGGTGCCGATCATCGCAGTGCCGGTCGCGCTCTGGGCGCTCCACGAAATCGCCGCGTCGCTGATGGCTTTCCCGCTGGCATCCTTGAGCGAGGCGACGAAGCGGATGACATCCCCCGCGCGTACGGCAGAGCGCGCCGGGGTCAGTGCCAGCTTCACCCCTGCCCCGCTCACGACCTGGATCGGCTGCTCAAGGCGGGCCGGCCCGCTGGTCGCAATCACCGACGCCCGGCCCGGCGCCACGGCACGCGCAAGACCATCGGCAGAGACGGCGAGCACACCAGGATTGCTTGACGCGAAGGTGACCTTGTCGTAGCGGATGTCGTTCTGTTTCGAGTACGGCGTCGCGGTGAGAGTGAAGCGCGTGCCCACCACCGCACGAGTCGGCGTCGGCTCCATCACGATGGTCGCTGGCGGCGCCGGCAATACCGTGATCCGCGAGAACGCGGTGACCTGACCGCCACCGGCCTTCGGCGTCACCGCAGTGACCGTGATCTTTCCGGCGTACCCCGCGACCACCAGCCCGGTCGAATCCACACTCCCTTCATCGCCGCCGGTGAAGTAGAAGATCGGCGCGTTCGGCAGCGGCTTCCCCGCGGCATCGAACGCCTTCCCCGACACCTTCACGGTCTGTCCGACCTGCACCTGCGCCGCAGCGGGGGTGACTTCGAGTCGAACCGCCTGCGGCGGCGTCTGTTGCATCAAGGCACCCAGTACCAGAAACAGCATCTTTCCTCCAGGGTTCAAGCAGGTGAAGCGGGTAGATCAACGACGACGGAGCGCCACGTCGATCGGCGCACGAACAACCACTCGGTACGACAGTTCCCACGGCGTGCCGAAGAAGGCGACGCTCTTTTCGTGATCAATCCGGTGCCAGCGTACTTCGGCATCGAGGGTGACGCCCCCCTCCACCGGGGTGCGATGCAGCACGCCGATCTCGGTATAGGTGCGGTGCGAGCGATAGAAGTTCGGGTCGTGTCCGGTCGAGTTGTAGTTGTTGTCGCCGGCATCACCGCTGAAGTCCTTGCCGATCCAGTGCAACGCGAAGAGTTCGGTGCGCCGCAACGGCGTGACCCCAGCCCGGAGCCAGGTGCCATGGCCGTTTTTCGGTCGGTCGACCGGGTACTCCGGATCAATGTGCCCGTTGCTGAAGAACTGCCACGCGGCAAGCGACGACTCGCCCAGGTGATCGATCCGGCGATGCAGTGTGGCGCCAAACGCCGTCACCCGGTTGTTGCTGGTCGTCACGCCGGCATTGTAGAGCTGACCACCACGATGATACCAGAGGTGCTGCCCCTGAAGCGCGAGCCAGTCGGTGGCATCGAGCCGCGCCGTGACCCCGACCTCGAACTGTTCTCGCTGCGACGGGGTGTTGAGCTTTTGCCAGTTGACCCAGCTCTCGCCGCGGAAGGCTCCCCGGGTCTCGATGTACTGCAGGCCGTACTCCACCGGCGTGGTGAGCTCGCGCGTGGTCACCATGATCGGCTCGAGAAGTCCGTGCCGTCGCACCGTCTCGAGGGAGCCGAGGACCGCCTGCGAGTGCCGGGTGGCGTAGCGAAAGGAGAGCAGCGGCTTCACCGAATCGGTGAACTGCTCCGACCCCCACCGCCGGTCAGCGAAGAGCCCCACCCGCACTTCGGTCCGGCGGCCGGTGGACGCCTCGATCCAGCTCGAGAGCTGCCCCCCGAGGATGGTCTCGCCGACCCGATACGAGGTGAAGAATTCGGTGTTGTCTCCGTAGAAGACCGCCCGGGTTCGCCAGTCGATCCGTTGCGCGGCCAGTGGCACGACGGCAACCAGCGACAGGGTGGCGGCGAGCGGAACGAGTGCCAGGGGACGAATGGAGACCTCACGGCGGGAATGGGGGCGAGCCACTATTTTAGTGCCCCTATGACTACTTCGCGCATTGTCCGGGTCGGACTGGTCCAGCAGCGGGTCGGCGGCGATCCCGCCGGGAACCTCGACCGCGCCATCGCAGGGATCCGCGAGGCGGCCGCCAAGGGCGCCCAGCTCGTCTGCCTGCAGGAACTCTTCGGCTGGTACTACTTCTGCCAGCGCGAGGACCACGACTTCTTCAAGCTGGCCGAACCGATCCCTGGCCCCAGCACTGCCAGGCTGTCGGCGGTGGCGAAGGAACTGGGCGTCGTGCTGGTGGCCTCGCTCTTCGAAAAGCGCGCTGAAGGCCTCTACCACAACACTGCCGCGGTCATTGATGCCGATGGAAGTTACCTCGGCAAGTACCGGAAGATGCACATCCCGGATGACCCGCAATTCTACGAGAAGTTCTACTTCACGCCTGGTGATCTCGGCTTCCGGACCTGGCAGACCGCGGTCGGCAAGATCGGCGTCCTGATCTGCTGGGACCAGTGGTATCCGGAGGCCGCGCGGCTCACGGCGCTCTCCGGTGCAGAGATTCTGTTCTACCCGACCGCGATCGGCTGGCTCCCGGCCGAGAAGAGCGAGTACGGCGAGCGGCAGCAGGGCGCCTGGGAGACGATCCAGCGGAGCCACGCGGTGGCCAATGGGGTCTTCGTCTGCAGCGTCAACCGGACGGGGCACGAAGTGCTCCCGGGCAGCGAAGCCGGTGCGCAAGGGATCGAGTTCTGGGGCGGCTCCTTCATCGCCGACCCCAACGGCCGGATTCTCGCCAAGGCGGGACAGGACGAGGAAGTCCTTGTGGCCGATTGTGATTTCGGGGCAGTCGATGTGGTGCGCACCCACTGGCCGTTCCTGCGCGACCGTCGCATCGACGCCTACAGCGATATCACCAAGCGCTACATTGACTGAGTCGCTCGCCGCACTCGAATTCCGGATGCCCGCCGAGTGGGCCCGGCATCGCGGCACCTGGCTGTCGTGGCCGCATCGCGAGTCATCGTGGCCGGGCAACTTCGCGCCGGTGCTGCCGGTCATCGCCCAGATGATCCGTCATCTCACGCCCGGCGAAGAAGTGCACGTCAATGTGACCGACGCCGAGATGGAGCGCGACGCACGCGCCGTGCTGGCGGCGGCCAAGGTGGCGACGCACAACGTCTTCTTCCACCACAATCCTACCAACGACGCCTGGTGTCGCGATCACGGCCCGATCTTCGTGCAACGCGGCAACGAGCAGCGCATCCTCGATTGGGGCTTCAATGCCTGGGGCGGCAAGTACCCGCCGTTTGATCTCGACGACGTGATCCCCACGCGCATCGGTGCCGAGTTCGGCATTCCGGTGTCGCATCCGGGGATGATCCTGGAAGGTGGCTCGATCGATGTGAACGGGCGCGGCACCTTGCTTACGACGGAAGCGTGCCTGCTCAACCCCAATCGCAATCCCGACCTCTCTCGCGAGGAGATCGAAACCCGGCTTCGTGACTGGCTGGGGGTCCGCCACATTCTCTGGCTCGGTGATGGCATCGTGGGCGACGACACCGATGGTCACATCGACGACATCACCCGCTTCACCGATGAGGCGACCGTCGTCACCGTGTTAGAAGAGGACCCGCGCGACGAGAACTACGAATTGCTGCAGGACAATCTCCGCCGGCTGCAGTCGATGACCGATCAGGACGGCCACCCGCTCCGGATCGTGACCCTGCCGATGCCGCGGGCCGTGGTCTACGAGGAGCAGCGCCTCCCCGCTTCCTATGCCAACTTCTATATCGGCAACGACGTGGTCCTGCTGCCGACCTACGACCCCGCGCGAGATGCGGAGGCTCAGGCCACGCTCCAGGGGCTCTTCCCGACCCGCCGGGTGGTCCCGATCGACTGCACCGAACTGATCTGGGGCCTCGGGGCGTTTCATTGCCTGACACAGCAGTGGCCTGAGATAAACGAGAAGGGAGAAGCGAGAAGGGAGATGGGCGAGGGCCTGTTGCCCTGAGCGGAGCCTTCGAAGCGGGCAGAGTCGAGGGAGCCCGAGCTTCTCGCTTCTCCCTTCCCCCTTCACCCTTCTCGTTCCAGACTTGCAACCTTTCCGGTCCCTGCCCCATCCTAGCTCACGTGACTAGCCACGCGATGACCCTGACCACGCCGCTCGCAGGCACCCCGACACTCGACCTCGAATCGGTCGAGGTTCGCCGTGCGGCCAGTGGGGATGAGGGGGCCTTCGCACGACTCTATCGCCGCCACGTCGCCAGGATCCATACCCTGGTCCGGCGGATGGCGGGTCCCGATGCGGCGGATGACCTGACCCAGGATGTCTTCATCCGGGCCTGGGACAAACTGCCGACCTTCCGGGCCGAGAGTGCCTTCAGCACCTGGCTGCACCGGCTGGCGGTCAACGTGGTGCTGAGCCGGCGCCGGAGCCAGAAGAGCGAACGGACCTGGTTCATCGATGATGACACCCCGCTCGGATTCGCGGCAAGCAAGAGCCGCCATCCAGGCACCACGATGGATCTCGAGTCCGCCATCGCCCGGCTCCCTGAGGGGGCCCGGCAAGTCTTTGTTCTGCACGATGTCGAGGGATGGACCCACGAGGAGATTGCCGTGCAGTTCGGGCTCGTCCCCGGGACCTCGAAGTCACAGCTGTCGCGGGCTCGCGCCGCGTTGAGGAGAATGCTCGATGGCTACTGAATCCGATGAACTCGACCCGCGCCTTGCCGATGCTGTTCGCGGCCTGCGCGATACGCCGCCGGCAGCCGACCTCTGGCCCGAAATCGCCCCGCGCCTTCAGCCACGCGTGCCTGGCACGGTGCGGCTCCGCTGGCCCACCGCGCTGGCTGCCGGACTCGCCATCGCGGTGGCGTCCGTTGGCGGCACCGTCGCGGTGCTTCGTCGCGCCGAACCGCCCGCGCCGCTGGTCACCTTGCCGAAGAACACCGGCTTGCCCGTGATTTCAATCGCTTCACCGGCTGACACCACGCTCGAGAGCGCCATCAAGCAGCTTGAGGTCACCCTGCTCTCACTACAGGACAAGCTCGACCCCGCATCGCGTGCGTCACTCGACCGTTCCCTCAGTGTGCTCGACAAGGCTATCGGAGATGCAGCGGCGCAACGTCAGGCGGAGCCGAACGACCCGCGTGCTGCCCGTTACCTGACCGCCACGCTGCGCAAGAAGCTCGACGTCTTGCGCACCGTGACCGTACTCGCCTCGGCGCGCAGCTGAGCGGGAGAAGCACCCATGCTCGCGTCTCTGCTCCTCTCGGTTGCCCTGATCTCGGGCACGTCGGAACCCGATACCAGCGCGCGCCTGCCGCGTGGCGGCTCGGTGGAAATCGACGCGCATGCTCGCAACGTGAATATCCGCACCGGCACGACGGACGCCGTCACGGTGCGGAACGGCACGCTGGACACCGACGGCAAGACGATTTCGATCAGCGCCGATGACCTGCTCCGCACCCAGGGCGGCACGATGGAAGTGCTGCTGCCCGCGTGGGCGCGCGTCTCGGTCAGCACCTATACGGGGAACGTGACCGTCGATGGCGCACCAGTGCGACTGGAGGTCGAGTCCTTCCAGGGCTCGATCCGTGTCAGCGGTGGCAGCGGCGCACTGGAGTTGGCCAGCGTGGCGGGAACGATCAGCGTCAGCGACTTCAAGGGAACGCAGCTGAGCATTGATGCCACCGGGGGGGACGTCACGGTCACCAATGCTACAGGCCGGATGGAGGTCTCGAGCATCAACGGCGCGGTGCGGATGCGCGGCATTCGTTCTCCGCACGTCGAGGCGTCGAGCGTGAGCGACGGGCTGGAGTTCGAGGGTCCGCTCGCGGCCGATGGGCACTACGAATTCAGCAGCCATGCCGGCGGCGTCGTGCTGACGCTTCCTGCGGATGTCAGCGCGCGGTTCACCGTCGAGCTGTTCAGCGGCAAATTCCTGACCCAGATTCCGGCAACGCGTCCTGGTGACCGAAACGACGACGACGGAAATGATTTCACGGCGGTGTTCGGCAAGGGTGCTGCGCACGTTGAAGTCTCCTCCTTCAGCGGCGACATCCGCGTGCTGAAGGCCGGCGGCCGCTGACCCTCAGCTGAATTTCGGCGGGCGCTTCGTGTGCACGTCGCTGGCGACCTGCCACGCGTGCGCGAGCCGCAACGCCAGATCTTCCCGCCACAATCCCGCCACAAAAGTCACCGCTCGTGGCTGTCCCGTCTCGCTGAATCCGCTCGGCACCACGGCCGTCGGATGCCCCGACAGATTGGTCGCTGTCAGCACCGATCCGGCATTGGTCGGCGCAATCACCACATCGACGTCCTGATAGAGCTTGTCGAGCGACTCGATCACGCGACTGCGCACCCGATTGGCCTGGATGTACTCCACTGCCGGCACCAGTTGCCCGCCACGAAAGGTGTTGGGCCAGGCCCCGGCAGTTTGCTGCACCATTCGGTCATCCTGATTGGTGCGAGTCAATTCATCGAACACCGCCGCCCCCTCGACACTGATGATGAGCGAGAGCGCCGACGCCGGCAGTTCTTCGGGCCAGGTCACTGGCACGAGCGTCGCCCCTTGCTTGACCATCCCGTCAAGCACAGCCTGGTTGAGCACCAGTGCGGCAGCCGCAGCGGCGTTCCCGGCCGGCGCAGGCTGGGTCATCGCCGGATGGACGCCAATGCGAATCTGCTTGAGCGGCAGCGCCGGGTCGAAGTCGAACGGCAGGGTTCGCGACGAAGGATCACGCGGATCCGCCCCGTGAATCGCTGCAAAGACGAGCGCGAGATCTTCTGCGCTTCTCGCGATCGGGCCGATCTTGTCCATCGTCCACGAGAGCGTCATCGCGCCGAATCGCGAAACGCGACCGTAGGTGGGGCGCAAACCGCTTACTCCGCAACGGCTGCACGGAGAGACGATCGAGCCGAGGGTCTCGGTGCCGATCGCGAACGGGAAGAGTCCAGCCGAGACGCCGCTGGCGGACCCCGCGCTGGACCCACTCGACCCGACCTCGGTGTTCCACGGATTCCGCGTCATCCCGCCAAACCAGACATCGCCCTGCGCGAACTCGCCCAGTGATGTCTTGGCCACCAGTACGGCGCCCGCTGCATCCAGCCGCTCGACGACGGCGGCGGTCTGTTCCAGCATCTGGTTCTGATAGATCGGCGAGCCCCAGGTCGTGGGGTAGCCGGGTACGGCGAAGAGGTCCTTGGCCCCGTACGGGATGCCGTGCAGCGGTCCGCGAAACTTGCCCGCCTTTGCCTCGGCATCCAGGAGGTCGGCCTGCTTCAGCGCGCGGTCGGAGGTGAGGTTGATGACGCAGTGCAAATCCGGTCCATACTGCGTGAGCCGGGCGAGCGAGCGCTCGACCAGCTGTCGCGAGGTGACCTGACGAGCGTGGATGCGCTGGCTGAGCGTCGCGACGCCGGCATAGGCCCAGTCCGGCTCGGAACCGGGAGGGGCGACAGGGGCACGCCGGACCGGCCGCCTGGTGGCTGTCGGTTTCGGCTGCGGTCGGGGAGCGCCCCCCACCGGGACCGGCTCGAATCGGAAGGCCGGCGGAACGCCGTTCTCGAGCGGCACCTTCCGGATCGCGTCATAGTTGCGGAGGAAATTCTCGAGATTCCGGAGGACCATCTCGCGCTCGGCGTCGGTGTATTCGAGCCCGAAGAGCGCCTCGGCCGCCGCGACCTGCTCTTTGGTGATTGGCGAGGCGCCTGCCCCGGCCAGAGCTTCGTCCGGAGCCTCCCGGGTGAGGCCCGGAAGCGGAACCCCAAGCGCGGCGGCCAGGGCGAGAAAGGCTCGGCGATCGACGGATGCGGACATCGGCTGGGCTCCGGGTTGGCGGCGGGCGGGGCGGCTGCAACCCTTGTCAGGGCTGAAGACGTCAGACCGGAAGATCAGTACAGTGCCACTCTCAGCCAAGGACGCGCTGCATGCGGACAGCTCTCGTCACTACCCTCGCTCTCGCGCTGGCCACCCTCGCGGCCGGTCGCGCCCTCCCGGCCCAGGAGACCCGATTCTCGCCCACGCTTCGGGCCGGGCAGCACCTCGACATCTCGACCATCGATGGCGACGTTTCGGTTACCCGGGGCGAGGGCCGCACGGCGGAAATCATCGCGACCAAGCACGTCCGTCGTGGCGATGCCTCTCGGGTGAAGGCGGTCATGGAGCAGACCAGCGACGGCTACAAGGTCTGCACCATCTACCTGCATCGGGACGAGCCCGATCGCGACACCTGCAATGGTGGTGAGCGTCGTCGAAATAGCTGGCGCGACAATGACAACTATGACATCGAAATGAGCTATGTCGTGCGACTCCCCGCCGGCGCAGTCCTCGGGGTGCACACGGTAGACGGCAACGTGGATGTCCGCGGAGTGGACGTGGCGGCGACGATCAACACGGTCGATGGCGACATTACCTACGAAGGCGTCGCGCCGTACAAGCTCAACACGGTCGACGGCGATATCCGGGCGACCATCAGCAGCGGGGCCTGGAATGCCGACGCCGCGATGAATACCGTGGATGGCTCGATCGAAGTGTCGCTCCCGGCGGATATCGCACTCGAGATTCGCGGCTCGACCGTGGATGGTTCGTTCCGGAGCGACTTCCCGTTGACGATCAAGGACAAGTGGGGGCCGCGCTCCATCCAGGGCACCATTGGCAGCGGCGCCACTCGCGCACTTCGACTCGGCAGCGTTGATGGCGACATCACGCTCCGCCGCCGGTAAGACCTACTCCATCACCCGAGGAATCTGCACGATGCGCAATCTGACGTTGGCCCTGGGCCTGCTGGTCGCGGCCGCTCCGCTCGCCGCCCAGGAGACCCGATTCACCAAGGAGATGTCGACCGGTTCCCGGCTCGTCATCGAGAACATCAACGGCGAAGTTCGGGCGACCCAGGGAACCGGCCGCACCGCCGAGATCATCGTGACCAAGACCGTGAAGCGCGGCGACGGTGACCTGGTCAAGGCAGTGATGGAGGAGAGCGGTGGCGAGGTGCGTGTCTGCACCATCTACCTCAATCGCAACCCGAACCGGACTGGCTGCAAGGACAATGGCCACAACGACGACAACTGGCGTGGCAAGGACCGCCTCGAAGTGACGATGCAATACGAGGTGCGCGTCCCCGCCGGCGTCCGGCTCAATGTCGAGACCGTCAATGGCGGCATCGTGATCACCGGTGTCGAATCGGAAGTCCGTGCCGAAACCGTGAATGGCTCCCTCGAATTCGATGGTGCCAATGCGACGTCACTGAGCACCGTGAATGGTCAGGTCCGGGCCACCTTCTCCCGCGCCAACTGGGAGGGGACACTCAATGTCGAGACCGTGAATGGCGGCGTCGACCTCACCTTCCCCGCCAACTTCGCCGCGGAGATCAGCGGTGAGACGGTGAATGGTGGCGTGACCACGGCCTTTCCGATCACCATCGAGGGGAAGTGGGGTCCGAAGTCGTTCCGCGGGACGATTGGCAGCGGTGGCGGCCGGTCGCTGAAGATCGAGACGGTGAACGGCGGGATCACGCTGCGGAAGCGGTAGCAGAGAGACTGGAGTCTGGATCAGGGGTTGTCACCCTGAACGAAGTGAGGGGGCGGAGCTTTCGGGTGGTACGAAGGCCACGCCCCCTCGCTGCGCTCAGGGCGACAATCGTCTCTAGTCTCTAGTCTCTAGTCTCTAGTCTCTAGTCTCTAGTCTCTAGTCTGTTAACCTTCCCGCATGGCTACTGACCTCTTCTCCGTCGCAGGCGCCGCGCGCTGGCAATCACTCCTCAACAGCTCCACTCGCTTTGCGGATGCCGCGGCCGACTGGTCGGGATCGTTGCTGCTCGTCGAGGAGGAGGGGGCCGAATCGCTTCGGCGAACCTGGGTTCGCATCGCAGGCGGCAAGTGCCTCGAGGCCCGGCCCGGCGACGCCACCGATTTCGAGCCCGCCGAGTTCGTGCTGACTGCCGCGCCGCGCGTCTGGCAGGCACTCGTGAGCGCCGAAACGACGCCGGCGATGGCGGCAATGACTGGCAAGCTCAAGCTCACCAAGGGTGAGGTCTTTGCACTGATCCCGCACGCGCGCGCGGCCGCCGAATTGCTGGCGGCCGCGGCTGCGGGGGAAGAGACGGCGGGCTAGCGAACGCGGTAGCGGACGATTCCCTGCATCCCTTCGCGATCGCCGGCGAGCCACTCCACGACTCCGACCATCTGATCGCCCTGCACGAGCAAGCCGGTGACATTACCAGGAATCCGGCGGGTCCCGAGGAATTTCCCCGCACCGCTGAAGACATCGACTTCAGTGCTGTCGGAGCGAATCCGCGGCGTCGCTAGCCACAGTCGCCCTGCCCCATCCTCGGCAATCGCTGTCACCGTGATCTGGGCCTTCGGCCTCTTGAGCAGCGGGTCGATGATTGCGTGCGCGGCCTTCAATTGCTCCGCTGTCGCGCCCTTGAGTTGAGTAGCCAGCTGCTCCTCCACCCGGGCCTTCTCCGCCTTGGTCATGAACTCTGGCGGCATCCCTGGGCGGCTCATCGTCAGCCGCTTGATCCCCTTGGCATCGAGCACGAAGACCATATGGTCGCGTGGCGCCGGCAAGTACCAGCCGCCAGCACGACGAGGCAGCACCGCGGTGGCGAACGGCGTAACCATCTTGAGATTCGGGTCAACGAAATGGCCGGCCGAGTCGGCAGCGATCGGCGCAAAGTGCGCGACACTCTTGCCGCTCGTCAACGATACCGCGACGAGCGACTGGCCCTGCGTCGCAGGCTTGCCGGCCACCGGGGCATCGTTGGAATTCGTCGGGACGCCCAGCCCGTAGATCGAATCACCCACGACCTGATAGACGCCGAGCATAATGCCCGGTACCGACACTGAGCGCTCGATCTTCCAGGCCGACGAGATGAGCGACATCCGTGCATTGGCCTGATCGTAGGCGACCACGCCGCCCCCGGGCCGGGCGACGATCGGGCCCGCCAGCCGGAACTCGCCGGGTCCGCTTCCCTTGTGGCCGACCGAGCGCGTCGTTCCGGTCGCCATGTCCGCGCAGAGCACCACTGCATCGTCGGCATTGAACATTGCCAGGCAACCAGACTTCTCGAGTGCAATGCGTGGATCGATGCGGAAATCGAGCTCCTGCAACGAGGCCGCCACCGGCAAGGGTGTCAGGGTCGGTAGCGCCTGCGCCTGCATCGGCAGCGGAAGGAACGCGAGCAACAGGAGGCGTTTCACGAGTGTGCCGTGGGAAGAGGATCAAAGGCAATCGGTGCGGCGAGTACCGCATCGGGAATGGCAAAGGACTGGGTGATCTGTTCCGCGACCGGTCGCATCTCCTGCATGCAGTTGTTCACCAGATACCGGATCGCCTTGGCCTTGGGAGTCTCGACCACGCCGTTCATCAGGAACCAGCCGAGATCGCGTTCGACGCGCGTGGCCCAGAAGGTGTCACGGACCAGCGCCAGCACCGGTCGCAGCGAACGATTGGCCCGCTGGACCTCCTGCTGGACCGCTTCGAATGCCACCCGTTCAACATGCGCGGTCGCGAGGTGCATCAGGTGGTCCTGCACGTCCTGCATCGTGGCTCCCGGATCACCCTTCTTCATTCCCGCGCGAATCCGTCGGGCGGCACCATCGAGCAGCCGTTCCTCGCGGTAGCGGAGCAGGTCGAGCTGCTGCTCGGGGTCGCGGAGGTGATCTTCATCATCGCGCCGGGCACTGACCGGGTTCATCGATTTGAGCACGGCACGTGCGCGGCGAGTCATCAGGCGGATGACGCCGAGTTCGGCGAACTCCTCTTTGTACCCAGTGAGCAGCGCCTTCGCGAGCAGTTGCATCAGGACGGTGTTGTCGCCCTCGAACGTCGTCCAGACATCGATATCGCCCCGCAGCACCGCGATCCGGTTGATGGCGAGATATCCCTGGCCGCCGCAGCACTCGCGCGCATCAGTGATCGCCTCCTGCGCCGCCCACGAGGCATACGCCTTGAGACCGGCCGCGAGCCCTTCGAGTTCCCTGCTCTCGCTCTCCTTCCGTGTCACAAAGCGATCGACGAGTCGTGACAGTGCGAGATCGAGCACGACTGCCGTCGCGAGAGCCGGCAGCAAGCGACGCTGATGGGTGCGATAGTCGAGCAGCAACGTCTCCGGACGCCCTTCCTCGCCGAACTGGCGCCGGCGATTGCCATAGCGTACGGCAATGGTGAGCGCGCTCTTGGCGGCCGACAGTGCCGACAGCGCAATGGTGATGCGGCCACCGACCAGCGTACCGATCATCGTGAAGAAGCGTCGTGCGGGATTCGCAATTGGCGACGAATAGATCCCGTCGGGCGAGACATCGCCGAAACGATTCAGCAGATGCTCGCGCGGCACGCGCACCTGATCGAACCAGATTCGCCCGTTGTCGACCCCGTTGAGGCCTTCCTTGATGCCGGTGTCGCCGATCCGCACCCCGGCGCAGACGGTGCCGTCGGCCTCGCGAATCGGTACCAGCAGCGCGTGAACGCCGTGCCGCTGATCACCGACGTGCAGCTGGGCAAAGACCGTCGCCATCCGCCCGTGCACTGCGGCATTGCCGAGCCACTCCTTGTGCCCGCTCCCTGAGGGAGTATGGATGACGAATTCCTGGGTGGTCGGATCGTACGTCGCCGTTGTCTCGAGATCGCGCACGTTCGAGCCGTGCCCGAGCTCCGACATCGCGAAGACGCCGAGGAGTTCGCCTCGCGCGATGCGCGGGAGGAAGTGCTCGTGGTGCCAGCGGGTGCCCAGCAGCTGGACACTCCCCTGAAAGAGGCCGAACTGCACGCCGAACTTGATGGTGAGCGAGAGATCGTGAAAACCGAGCGTCTCCATCGCCGCCATGAACCCGCGGATGTCTCCCTTCCCGCCGAACTCCGGCTCCACCGATAGCGCGCCGAGGCCATCCTTGGCGAGTTCACGAAGCCACTCCAGCACCACTTCGCGATACTCGTGATGGGAGATGCCGTAGCGGTAGGCGAAGCGGGGATCGGCGAGCCGGGCGCGCAGGAAGTCGCGGATCCCGACCGATTCACCATCGAACAGCGCCTTGAGTCCGGCGACGTCGACGAAAGGCGCCGGCCGTGGCGGAACCGGATCGGGACGTGACGGCGTGCGGCGAGCAGATGGAGGCGTCATCGGATCCTGTGAGCGTCGAGAAACATGTCGGTCATGGCGCGGTGGCGCGCGCGGCCACGGTGGCCTTGCGGTCGAGCTTGCCCCAGCCGACGAGGCCCCCGCGCAGTGCGGCAACGACCGAACGCACCACCACCCAGTACATCACTTGACGATACGCGAATCGCTGCAGAAAGACGAGCCAGGTCAGCCGCCGATCCTCGCCCGGTTCCATCAGGAACGCGAGCACTGACGCGAGCCAGTCGACCAGCAGGAAGAGCGCGTACCAGGAGACCACCTGTTCCAGCGACGCGAGCGCGTAGGTACTGCCGTGCGAACGCTGCGTCAGGGCGATCGAGAGCAGGCTCCAGACGAAGAGCAGGTCGGCCAGCGGAGCGATCACGGCAAAGAGCAGCTGAAAGATCCAGACATTTGGCAGCGCCACGAATCCGAGCGTGCCGGCGCTCGGCCGGAAGAGGAGGTCGCGATGCTTCCAGGCACACTGCAGGGTACCAAATGCCCAGCGGAATCGCTGCTTCGCCAGCGTCCGCAACGTGTCGGGCGCTTCCGTCCACGCCACGGCGTCGCCCGCGTACGCCACCCGATGGCCACGACGGCCAATCGCCAGCGTCAGGTCCTGGTCCTCGGCGAGGGTGTCGCTACTGAAGCCGCCGGCTTCGAGCACCAGCGATTTCCGCCAGGCGCCGACCGCACCAGGAACCACGGTGATGCAGTCGAGCAGGGCGAACGCCCGTCGATCGAGATTCTGTGAAGTGATGTATTCGAGCGCCTGCCACCGGGTGACCAGGTTGATGCGATTGCCCACCTTGGCATTCCCCGCCACGGCGCCGACCTTGGGGTCGACCAGCGGCGCCACCAGGTGCGCCACAGTACCGGGCTCGAACAGCGTGTCGGCATCAAGACCCACGACGATTTCACCTTGCGCCCGCGCGATGCCGAAATTCAACGCGCTCGCCTTGCCGCCATTCTCCTTGCGATACACCGTCACGCGCGCGTCGTCTGCGAACCCCTGCTCGACGATGGCGCCGGTTCCGTCAGGCGAGCCGTCGTCGACCACTACGATCTCGAATGCGCCGAGGTACTCCTGGGCGAGCAGGGACCGCACCGTCTGCGGAATCACCTTGGCTTCGTTGTAGGCCGGCACAATCACCGAGACGGACGGGTGGTAGTCCATCGATGCGCGCGACCGCCGGAAGCGCTGGATCGCCGCCAGCACGAGGATGAAACCGAGGCGCCCCATGCCGAGCACGATGGCGATGAAGAAGATCGTGTAGACGCCGCGCTCGACCAGCGAGATGCTCCCGAAGGCCATCAGTTCCATCGCCCGGAGCCAGGCGCCACGGGGCGGTATCGGCGGCATGGTCACCGATGGTGGCAACCCGGCGAGATCGCCGAGCGACACGAATGTGTCGCCCGCAGCGCGCAGCGAGTCGATCAGCGGACCGAGCGCCGCCACGGTCTGCGAGCGGTCGCCCCCACCGTCGTGGAGCAGCACCACTTCGCCCCGCGGCAACGCATCCATCACGTTTTCGACGATCCTCTCGGCGCCCGGGTTGGTCCAGTCCTCCGCGTCGACACGAGTGCCCACGTTGATGTATCCGAGATCTGTCGCAATCGAGACCGGCACCAGTTCGTCGGCAGTCGTCGGCTCGGCATCGCCGAAATACGGTGGCCGGAAGAGAATCGTCCGGCGATCAAGTACCGCTTCGATCAGGCGCTCGTTGGCGTCGATTTCGAGTCGGGTAACCCAGTCGGAGGTGAGCGCGAGGTTGGGGTGGGTGAAGGTGTGGTTGCCGATCTCGTGCCCTTCGGCGAGGACACGACGTGCCAGCGCCGGCGATGCCTCGATGTGCGTCCCGATCATGAAGAAGGCCCCGTGCACCCCGCGCGAGCGCAGGGTATCGAGAATCATCGGGGTCCAGCGACGATCGGGGCCGTCGTCGAAGGTCAGCGCCACTCGGCCGGGGTGTCGGCCGGTGCGATTGACCACCCACGGCGACGGAACACGCTCCATCGTCTCGCGGGCGATCGCACCGGTGGCATCCACCGCAACAGTGCGCGACCCGGTGCGTGGGTGCGAGCCGATCGCCAGCAGCTCGCCACCGCCCCGGAACTCCACGTCGGAGCCCGGCTCGATCAGCCGAAGTGAATCGGGTGACTGCAATTCGCCGCGACGGTTGATAGCTCGCCAGAGCGACTGATCTTCTTCACCCAGCCGCCAGACCG
Organism: Gemmatimonadota bacterium; assembly: GCA_040388535.1. Classification (NCBI taxonomy): domain Bacteria; kingdom Pseudomonadati; phylum Gemmatimonadota; species Gemmatimonadota bacterium. Next base: position 232,898 of record JAZKBR010000007.1, read on the forward strand.
CATGACTGGTGATCCCGAGCGCACGCGCACTGCGCATCTGATCGAGCGCTGTCACGGCGTCCTGGTACCAGATCACATGGTCGGTTGAATCCGGTGCGGTCCAGGCGAGATACGGATTCCGCGACAAGGTATCGAACTGGGGCAGGACGTTATTCTCGCGCGAGAAGCGCCAGACATCCTGGCTCGTGACGGCATCGCCCGACCCGCTGCCGGCATCGTTCCAGTCGTAGCCGTAAGCGGAGAAGGCCGCGATCGCCTTGGCCGCTGGCACCGCCTCGAGCAGATGTCGCGTGCGTTCGGCGTACCAGGCCCGGCTCGCCACCGGCCCGGCTTCAGCGCCGGGGCCACTGCCGTAGTGCTCATCGTAGAGCATCAGCAGGACACGATCACAGCGGGCAGTGAAACGTCGTACCCACGAGAGGTCGAGCGAGGGTTCGATTGCCATCGTCAGCAAGGGGCCCTGGCCGAGCGCCTTCCGCAACTCGTCGAGGAATCGCTCGATATCCGGCAGCGAACCCTCGGGCATGCTTTCGAAATCCACCGTGATGCCGGCGAGCCCGAGACGTCTGACCGCACTGACGGCCTGGCGCACGGCACGCTGCCGCCGGGTCGCATCGGCGAGCAGGCGCGGGCCACTGCTGCCACCAAACTCGCCGACTCCCTGCGTGACATTGCTGAGCATCAGCAGTACGCGCGGTCGTGCCGAATCCGGCAGCGACTGGATCAGGAAGAGCAGCTTCGGGTCGATTTTCAGCTGCAGCGAATCGCCACCGGGCGTCACGAAACCCCACTCGGCAATCACCCAGTCGAGCTGGTCAACATGCGCCTTGAGCGATGCAAAGGAGTTGTCGTCCCAGTTGACATAGAAACCGGCGAAGATCGAGTCAGGACTGCCACGGCGCTCCCTGACGGGGTGGAGCGGCAACCGGCCCGGGCGAACCGCTGGCGGCTGGCCTTGATGCCGCAACGCGCGGTAGAGACGTTCCCGGGCACTCTCTCGGAGCCGGGCGGCGCGGGAGCCGACCACGGCGGGCGCGTGGCGGCGGGTGGCCGGAGTAAAAGCGTCAAACTGAGGGAGCGCCGGCGGCAGCAAGGCAGCAACGATTAACCCGAAGACGCCGACCGTGCTGAGTGCCCCCAGGAGGTAGGCTCCTGCCCGGACGCGCTGCCAGCGGCGCCCAGTGGGCTCCGAGAAGACATGCGCCGAACGGTCTGCCGACAATCACACCTCGCTAAGCGGTGAAACAGAGAGGGGTCACGACCCGGGATGCGATAGATTCTAAGGGTTCGCCTCCCCCGATGTATTCCCTGTGAGCCCCGGAGTCCCTGTGCCACACGTCCGCCCGCGCCTGCAGGGGCGCTGATGCCGGAGATCGCCGTCATTGGCGCGGGGGCTGCTGGCCTGATGGCAGCAATTCACGCGGCCGGACCTGGTCGACGGGTCCGCCTCTACGAATCCACCGCCGACGGTGGCCGGAAGATCCTCATCTCCGGTGGCGGGCGTTGCAACGTGCTGCCGTCGGTCCTGGAGCCGCGCGACTATGTCACGGCGTCATCTCCGAACACGATGCGCAATATCCTGCGCAGCTGGCCGCTGGCCGAGCAACAGCAATTCTTTGAGGAAGAGGTCGGCCTCCCGCTGGTGCTCGAACCGGAAACCGGCAAACTGTTCCCGGTGGCGAACAAGGCACGCGCGGTGCGCGACTCGCTCCTCCATCTCGCCGAACGACGTGGCGTGGAGTTTGTCCCTGAGACCCGACTCGTCGACCTCATGCCAGACGCGGGGCGCTGGAAACTGATCTTCGCGCAGGCCGCAGCCAGGACCGCCGACGCGGTCATCCTGGCGACCGGCGGACTCTCGGTCCCGCAGACCGGATCCGATGGCGCCGGCCTCTCCCTCCTCGCCCGGCTCGGCCACACCGTCCACCCGACGTATCCCGCGCTCACCCCGCTCACACTCGAGCCCGCGCACTACACCGACCTCGCGGGCATTTCCCTCACCGTCACGATCACCGCGACAAGTGCGACCGAGAAGCGGATCGCAACAGGGGGCTTCCTCTTCACGCATCGCGGGTTCAGCGGCCCGGCAGCGCTCGACGTCTCTCACGTGGCGGTGCGAGGTCGGCTTGCTGGCGACGCACCGGCTCGGCTCTCGGTCCACTGGGGAACCCGCACCCAGGCGCAGTGGGAGTTCTCGTTAGCACCGGGTGCGCAATCGGTGGCGAACGCAGTGCGACAGTGGCTCCCCGCTCGACTTGCCGATCGGCTGCTGGCTCATGCCGACGTACCGGGTGCGACTGTGCTGGCGCAGTTGACCCGCGGCGCCCGACTGAAGGTGCTCGATGCCGTGCTACGGTATCCCCTGCCCTGGACTTCCGACGAAGGCTACAAGAAGGCTGAAGTGACTGGCGGCGGCGTTGCGCTCGCCGAAGTCCAACCACGTACCCTCGAAAGCCGAATCCTCCCCGGACTCTTTCTCGCCGGTGAATTGCTCGACGCATTCGGCCCGATTGGGGGCTACAATTTCGTCTGGGCCTGGACCACCGGTCGGCTTGCCGGCCTCGGCGCAACGCAGCACGAGGTCACCGTTCCGGGCCTCTGATCCACTCCTTCAACCCACCACTACCTATGCCACTACCGCGCCTGCTCGCCGCCTTGTTGCTCGGCCTGAGCGTCTCCGCAACAGCCCAGGCACCAGCCCACCTCACCACCCCGCAGGAAGCGCTCGGGCACGCGATCGGTGCCGACTATCGGCTGCCGAACTACACCCTGCTGCAGCGGTGGTGGGAGCAACTGGCGAAGCAGTCGCCCCGGATGCGGCTCGACACGATCGGTCGCACCGCCGAAGGACGGCCGCAGCTGATGGCGGTGATTTCCTCGCCGGCGAATCTCGCGAAACTCGAGGAATACCGTCGCACGAGTGAGTCGCTGGCGCGCGGGCGCATCGATGAGGCCACGGCACGCAAGTTGGCGGCGAGCGGCAAGGCCGTGGTCTGGATCGATGGCGGACTCCACGCCGACGAGGTGCTCGGCGCCAATCAGCTGCTCGAACTGGTCTGGCAGTTCGTCTCGATGAACGACCCCGAAACACTGCGGATTCTCGATGATGTGATCATCCTCGCGGTGCAGGTGAACCCCGATGGCATGGAGCTGGTGGCCGACTGGTACATGCGCAGCGCCGACTCGCTCAAGCGCTCGACCGGCGGGCTGCCGCGGCTCTACGAGAAGTACGCGGGGCACGACGACAACCGCGATTTCTATCGCAACGCACTCCCCGAGTCACGCAATGACTCGCGGATCCAGTATCGTACCTGGTACCCGCAGATCATCTACAATCACCATCAGACCGGTCCGGCCGGCTCGGTGATGTTCGTCCCGCCGTTCCGAGATCCGTTCAACTACTTCTTCGATCCGCTCATCCCCACTTCGCTCGACTGGGTCGGGATGGCGATGCAGCGACGCTTCGCCGCCGAAGGCAAGGGCGGCATTGTCGACGAGAACTCCACCTCGTATTCCACCTGGTGGAACGGCGGACTCCGCACTGCCGGGTACTTCCACAACATGATCGGCATTCTCACCGAGTCGATCGGCAACCCTACCCCGCAGACCATCCCGCTGCGCCTCGACCGCCAGCTGCCGAGCGGCGACGGCGTCTTCCCGGTGCAGTGGGGACCCTGGCGGTTCCGCCAGTCGATCGACTATTCGATGACCGCCAATCGCGCCATCCTCGATCTCGCGTCACGCTATCGCGAAGACCTGCTCTTCAATTTCTGGCGGATGGGCCGCAACTCCGTGGAGCGCGGGATGCGCGACAGCTGGACCGCCGAGCCGAACATCATTGATGCGGCGGCCAAGGCGAGCGTCGGGATGCAGGGCGCCGCCGCACAGCAGGCCCAGGCCGCCGTGCTGCGGGAGCCTGCTCGTCGCGATCCGCGCGCGTACGTGATTCCCGCGGGGCAGGCCGAGATGGGCAACGCGCTCGATTTCCTGCAGGCGCTGTCGACGTCGGGGATCGAGATTCACAAGGCCACGGCACCCTTCACCGTGAAGGGCGTGACCTACCCCAAGGGTTCCTTCGTGGTCCGTGGCGACCAGGCCTTCCGCCCCCACGTGCTCGACATGTTCGAGCCACAGCACCATCCGACCGACCTGCAGTACCCGGGTGGGCCGCCGAAGCGACCGTACGACAACGCCGGCTACACTCTCGCCTTTCAGATGGGCGTGCAGTTCGATCGCCTGCTCGATGCGTTTGATGCGCCACTCGCACCAGTCGTGACCGAAGAGATTCAACCCGATGCCGCACCGTTCGACAGCAAGGCGAAAGCGTGGCGAATTGCGGCGGGCTCGACCGATGGCTTCCTCGCGGTGAATCGCCTCGTCAAGGCGGCCCAGAAGGTTGATCGCCTCGCCAACGGTGATTTCCTCGTGCCGGCGAGCAAACTCAGCAGCCAGATCCTCGGCGAGCTGGCTCGCGAGCGCGGCCTGCCGACTTTCGCAGTCGCGAAGAGCAGCGGCGGCACTCCCGTGAAGCCGTTGCGTGTCGGACTCTGGGATCGCTACGGTGGCTCGATGCCGGCAGGCTGGACCCGCTGGATTCTCGAGAAGTACGAAATGCCCTTCGAACTGGTGTATGCTCCGCGACTCGATGCCGGTGACCTGCGCAAGCAGTTTGACGTGCTGATCTTCGTCGACGGCGCCATCCCTGGTGCACCGCGCGGTGGTGGGCCCGGCGGCGGTGGCCCTGGCGGTCGCGGCATCGATACCGCCACGATCCCGGTGGAATACCGCAACCAGGTCGGCAATGTGACACTCGCGACCACGGTGCCGCAGCTCAAGGCCTTCCTCGAACAGGGTGGCAAGGTGGTCGCCATTGGCTCTTCGGCCCTCAACCTTGCCAGCGGGCTGGTGCTGCCGATCGAGAGCCAGCTGGTCGAGAAGCAGGCGGATGGTTCAGCGCGACCGATCTCGCTCGACAGGTACTACATCCCTGGCTCGGTCCTGCGTGTGGCGGTCGACACCGCGCAATCCGCGGCGCTCGGCGCGCATCCGGTGACCGATGTCTTCTTCGACAACTCGCCGGTATTCCGGTTCCTGCCAGGTGCCGAGGCGAAGGGACTGAAGCGCATCGCCTGGTTCGCCGAGCCGGAGCCACTCAAGTCCGGCTGGGCCATCGGCCAGAACTATCTGCGCGACGGCATTGCAATGGCTTCGGCGCCGGTGGGACAGGGCACCGTCTACCTCTACGGGCCCGAGATTCTTTTCCGGGCACAGCCGCAGGGGACGTTCCGATTCCTGTTTAATGTGATGTACGGGACGACGCGATGACAGATGACAGATGACAGATGACAGCCGATAGATGACGGACGACGGAGGAGGAGGAGGAGGACGGATGGATCGAAACATTGCTTGCGTCGCGATCGCGCTGGTACTCGCGGCCAGCGGCTGCGCTGAAAACCCGGCATTGTACGGGCCCGGCGAAGGGAAGGTACAGGCGACCAACGCGCTGGTCTTCACACCGGCGACGGTGTTGACCACGGCAAACCATGACGTGACCTTCTCATTCGGCAGCACGGCGCATTCCATCATGTTCGATCCGAAATCTGGCGTGCCCGAGGATGTTCCACCGTCAAGTAACACCAGCGTCACCCGGAGATTTTCCGGACAGGGCCCGTTCAGCTATCACTGCGGGATTCACCCCAGCATGACCGGGACCGTCAACGTGTACTTCGCACCAGACTAAGGCAAGAGAAAGCGAAGACCGGTCTCCCAAACGGGAAGCCGGCCTTCGCTTCTGTCATCTGTCATCCGTCATCCCTGCTTCAGTACGTCCCCGTCACCGGCGCCGCCGTCACGTGCACGGTCCCCGTCATGGTCGGGTGGATGCCGCAATGATACGGGAAATCTCCCGGGGTATTGAAGGTGCGGGTCACCGACTTGCTGCTTGAAGGGGTCGCAATATCCTCCGGCTTGCCGTCGGCGGCAGCGAAGATCACCGTATGCGCGGTGCTGCCGAAGACAAATCGCATCGGCTCACCGGTGTTCACGTTGAGTACGGCCGGGGTGAAGGCAAGCGCGTTCGAGGCCTGGACGGCTGGGCCGATCCCGTTCCCGTTGGTCCCCGAGTCGCCGCTGCAGGCAGACAATCCGACCGTGGCGGCCAGGGCGAAGAGTGCTGCGAAACGTGATGCGGTCATGATGTTCCTCCGGTGCCGAACGTGACGTCGACACGCACGATGATGTTCTCGTTCATCCGGAGCATTCCGAGCGCCTTGGTGAGACCGCCAATGCCGTAGTCCTTCACATTGACTGGTGTCGCGCCCTTGAAGCGGATGATACTCCCCTGTCGCCAGACCCAGCCGGGGAGCCGTGCAGAGCGGGTCTGTCCATGAAGCGTGAAATGCCCCATCAACACGACAGACGTTGAATCACCGTGCAGTTCACCGGGCGCAACCGAGTCGAGCTGAAAGCGCAACGCGGGATACTTCTCGACTTCAAGGGAGGACCAGGTATCGCGATCGCGCTTGCCGTTCTGGCTGCTCAGCGTTTTCGCCGGCGCCTCGACCCAGCCGCGAACCCGGGCGAGTCCATCGGTGCTCGACATCTCGCCCTTCAACGTGGTCGTGGTGCCGGTGAACGCGCCGAGCGTGGCCTTGGCATCAAAAGAGAGCGAGCCACGCAGTGCGGTCGCGGCGGGGTAGCCCTGCGCGATGGCCGACGACTGAGGCACCCCGCCGATCACCAGCACGCTGCAGAGCGCCAGCCAGCGCGTGTGCATCAACGCACCAGCGGCGCGCGAACTACCAGGCGTCCGACCACGGCGTCACCCACCGTGCCATATCCTTCGGCCGTCACCCGCAACACACCGACGGGAAATGTCACGCCGCCAAAGAGTGACGCACGCTCCAGATTCACCTCGACCTTGCGCCGGTCGGTCTCGCCCTGTGCATTGGTGAAGTCCACCTGGAAGCGCGGACGCAATACGCTGTAGCCCACGCCGAGGTGCGGCCGGACCCTTCCCTTGCCGCCGCCGACGACCGCCTCGACCCCGAACACGCCCGGCGCCCAGCGATCGTCCGAGATGGTGCCACCAGAGCACTCGCTCGCGGGGTCTCGGATGGCGGCCTTGTCGCAGACAATCGGTGCGTGCAATGCGCCGAGAACACCTTCGGCCCGCAGGCCCAGTGCCCAGCCGTTCGAGAGCGCAAAGGGGTGCGCGATCGCGAGTGACACCAGATTCGCCTTCACCCCACGCACGCGCACGGGTGGAATCCAGGCCGCCTCGAGCAGGAAGCCGCCGACCACCGCACTCAGGCGCGGACGCACCACCACCGGAATCGGATCGGTGTTTTCCGGACCCTTGCCCGGACGGCAAGTCGTCGGCGTCGCCGTGGCGTCGTTTACCTTCGGCAGGTTCGCGACTTCGACGCCGATACTCACCCCGCGCGGCTTGCCCACCGGGGCACGCGCACCGGTGAACGCCATCGGCACCGAGAGGATCGCGAAGCTCTTCGCCTCGTTCGATTCCTTGCCAGGGAAGCAATCGCCCTGCGCACGGAGCACCATCGGCGCGAGCATCAGCGCCGCCACAATTCTCGAAGTCTTCCTCACTGGACGATCACCGTACCGCGCATGCCGCTGGTCGTGGAGCCGTGCACGCTGCAGTAATACTTGTACGTGCCCGGCGCCGTGAACTTGACCTGATAGGTCTTTGGAGGATCGAATCCCCCGCCTTGGCCAGGGAAGGACGGATTGCCGTAGGGCACCAGATCGTGGAACCCATCCTGCCAGACGAAGCTCACCGTCGTCCCCGCTGCGATCACGAGAGTCGCGGGCTCGAAGCGGGCACCGCCAGCGGTGAAGAGCTTCACGGTGGCCGTACCTGGCGGCAACGCGACGCTCGTCGCGGCGAAGCCAAGGCTCGGCCCTGCGAGCGTGCCGGCAAATGCCGTTGCGGTCTGCGCGCCGATCGCCGTACCGAGCGTCCAGAACGAAGTCGCGATACCGTCCACGCCGGAGGTCGTCTGGGCCGGCTCGAAGAACGCGTTGGCACCGTCGGCCTGCCAGATGACGAGCTCACCACCAGCCGGTACGCCACCACGAGTCACCATGACCCGCAATTCGTTGCCGAGCTGGGATCCGGCGTTGCCCGTCTGCCCGTTCCCGGCGCTCCCGGGGAAGGCCAGACCGAGTACGCCAGGAGTCGCAGTGAGTACCGTCGCGGCGAACTGCGTTGACGCGGTCCCCACCGTGGCGTTTGCCGTTTGTGGTCCCGCGATGTTGCCGACGGTCCAGGCCGCGGTGGCGACTCCGTCGGCATTGGTGGCACCGCTGCCGATGATGGTCCCTCCGCTCGCGGTCCAGGTGACGTCCTGGCCTGTAACGGCCGCGCCCGAACGCGACACCTTGACGCGCAGGGGAACGGCAATGGCCTGACCGGTAATCACGGTCTGCGCATCGCCGCTGGGTGACCCCTTTTCCACCAGGATGGGTGCGGGCGGCGGCGGCGGAGGAGGGGCAGTGCCGCCGTCGCCACCGCAGGCACTGACCAGCAGCATCGCGAGCACGGGAAATGACGCCCGTGACGAACAGTTGCGTGACATACATCTCCTCGGCGGTGAACAGCGCAAGCACTGAGAAGCTAGTATCAGCCGCCCGGCTGTGAATCAGTAGCAATCCGGACCGGCGAAGAAGCCGACGGGGAGGGGCCCGGCGTGCGAGCAGACGGCGGGGCCTCTGCTGGAGATGCGCGGCGCGCCGGGAATCCCGACATGGAGGAGACGTTTGTACGCGCGGTCAGGGCACCAACGCCTTCGGTCCCTTCAAATGCTTGTCCAGCCACCCCGTCATTTCGGCGAGGGTCTGACCAATCGATTCGCGTGCCGCGTAGCCGTGACGCTCTCCCGGTAGCATCACCAGTCGCGCCGTGCCGCCATTCCCCTTCACCGCCGCATACATCCGCTCGGACTGGATCGGGAAGGTGCCCTGATTGTCGTCGTCGGTGCCGTGGATGAAGAGAATCGGATCCTTCAGCTTGTCGGCGTAGTTGAATGGCGCCATCCGGTTGTAGACATCTTCCGCTTCCCAGTACGTGCGCTGCTCATTCTGGAAACCGAACGGCGTCAACGACCGGTTATAGGCGCCACTGCGCGCGATCCCCGCCTTGAACAGTCGGGTATGCGCGAGCAGGTTCGCCGTGGTAAAGGCGCCGTATGAATGTCCGCCGACAGCCATCCGGTCGCGATCGCCAACGCCCATTGCCACCAGCGTGTCGATGGCGGCCTTCGCTGACATTTCGAGCTGCTCGACATAGGTGTCATTCGGCTCCTTGCCGTTGACACCGACAATCGGGAAGGTCGGGTTGTCGAGCACACCGTAGCCCTGCGTCAGCAGGAAGAGCTGCGAGGCTCCGGAGGGCCGCACGAAGCGATACGGCGAGCCGCTCACTTGCGAGGCCGCGTCAGCGGATCCGAACTCGGCCGGATATACCCAGAGCAGGAACGGCAGCCGACCATCGCGCGATGCGTTGTAACCCGGTGGCAGATAGAGTGTGCCGGAGAGCTTGACACCGTCGGCGCGCGTGTAGGTGATAAGCTGCGACGTGACCCCCGCGAACTCGGGCGCGGGATCCTTCACATCCGTGAGTGCCAGCGGCGCGCGCCGCAGGATCACGTCACGCTGGAAGTAGTTCGCCGGCTCGGCCTTCGATTCGCGACGGGTCAGAAAGGTTCCGGCGTCGGCATCGAGTGCCGCGACCACACTCTCGTAGTAGGGAGCCTGCGACCGGAAGAGGCGAGTGGTCTTGAGCGTGGCGAGGTCGATCTTGTCGAGAAACGGGCGATCGCCTTCCGACGAGGCGCCGGCGCCAGTGAGCCAGAGCGCCTTGCCATCGCGGGAGAACTGCAGCAGCGATCGACCATCCGGCGTCTGCATCATCAGTGGCGTCCCGGGGTCGTTGTAGCGATCGTCGCTCGATCGCTCCCAGAGCAACCGCGGGGTACTCCCGGGGTGCGATGGATCCAGGATCCAGGTGCGCGACTTCCGCTCCTTGGCATTCGATTCACTCAGGAGGGCGAAATTCCCGCGTCCCCAGGTGATCCCCCCGGCGCGCCATTCGGTTTCGGCGAGCGTGGCAGCGGTTCCGGTGAACGGCGCGTCGAGGGCAAGAATCCGGTCGCGCTTTGGCGCAGCAACCCGCGGATCGCCACCGTCGAGCGCTTCGGTCCAGAGTAGCGTCGCCATGGCATCGGCGCGCCAGCGATAGCCACGCGGCCCCGGCAGGACGGCGCCCCGCACGTTGGGTGCGCTCTCGATTCTGGTACGATCCTCGAGCACCTTCGCCACGGTGCCATCACGGCGCCACAGTTCCGTGCGTGCCGGGAAGCGGCTCCACGGGAAGAGATAGGAGAACGGCCGGTGCACCGTCGTCACGAGGAACCACTGGTCGTCAGGCGATGCGTTCACCGATGTCACCAGGCCTGCCTTGCCGAACGGGGCCATCTTCCCGTCGAGCTCGACGACCAGGTACTGCGTCGCGAAGTAGTACTCGAACATCGACTCGTCGGTCGGATCCTTGAGCAGGTCCTCATAGGTCGGGGCTGGCACCCCCTTCCCTTCGGTCTCCTGCGTGATCGCCGACGTCGGCGTGTTCGGCCGAACAGGTGGTGCACCTCGCCCGGCCGGAATCGTGGCGCAGAGCAGCCGGGCTCCACCATCGAGCCAGTCACAGGCGGCGCCGTGGGCAAGATTCAGTACCGGACCGGTGAGTCGCCGCACCTGCCCCGTCGTGTCGCCGAGGAAAAGCGAGATGCCCTGGTCGCTCGTCTGCGTGAAGGTGAACTTCGCCCCGTCGGGCGCCCAGTCGGCGCCGCTGAGTCGACCGCCTTCCGGCACCCGCACCGTGACCTGCGTGCGATCACGGGCGCGCTGCAACGTCAGGGCGATGTATCCCGTGGCATTGGCCGGACCGTTGGTTCGCGGATCGATGCGACTGCCGGCAAGCTTGAGATGCGGTGCGGCGACCTCGGTGATCGGCGCCAGCTGCCCCTTCCGCTCCGCCAGCACGAAGAAGTTTCGTCGCGGCGAGAGTGAAAGCACGGGAGTCGGTCGGGCGTCGAGCATCCGGGCAATGGCGGCGGGTGCGTCGCGATAGCCACCCTGCGCCGGGAGCGATGTGGCGGAGGCGGCAACAATGAAGAGCAGCGTGGCAGGGACGCGACGAAACATGAATTCTCCGGGAGGGTTGCGACCCTAGGTATCCTAGTGGTCAGCCGCCACCCCGCAACCCGCACACCCCCGTGGAGCCCTCCCAATGTCCCGACTCGGATGCGCCCTTACCTGGCTTGGTCACAGCGCCTTTCACCTTCAGGGGGAACCGGCCGGGCCTGGGATACTGATCGACCCCTGGCTCGAGAATCCGAAAGCGCCCGCGAACGCCACGGCGCTCGCCGAAGCCGCCTCGCTGATTCTCCTCACCCATGGTCATTTCGACCACCTCGCCGGTGTCGCGGCGCTCGCCATCCGGACCGGCGCGACCATCGCGACCAATTATGAACTGGCGTTTGAACTCGGCGCCGAAGGTGTCCCCGATGCGCAGCTCATAGGCTTCAATAAGGGCGGTGCGGCAACAGTCCAGGGCATCACTGTCACACTGACGCAGGCATTCCATTCTTCCTCGCTCAGGATGGAGGACGGCCGGGCGCGATCGGTGGGTGACCCTTGCGGCATGGTGATCGAACTGCCCAGCGGCACCGTCATCTACAACACCGGCGATACCTGCGTATTCGGTGACATGGCCCTCATCGCGGAACTCTACCGACCGGGCGTGCTGATGCTGCCGATCGGAGATTTCTACACCATGGGCCCGCGACAGGCAGCCAAGGCCTGTGAACTCGTCTCGCCGCAGTGGATCATCCCGCAGCACTACGGCACCTTCCCCGGGCTGCCCGGGACTCCCGACGCATTGCGCGCCCTGCTGCCGACCTCCCTGCGCGATCGGGTGCTCACGCCCCCGCCCGGCGAAACAATCAGGTAAGTTCGAGTATGGCATCCATCTCGTTGCTCGGAGTTCCGCTCGACCTCGGTGCGTCCCGGCGCGGCGTGGAAATGGGCCCCTCGGCGGTCCGGCTGGCGCAGCTGGCGACGCGACTCGAATCGCTTGGCCACCAGGTCACCGACACCGGCGACGTGGTAGTTCCCACGCGAGAGACGCTCGGTTTCGAAGCCGGCATCGATTATCTGCAGACCATCACCACCGTCTGCCGCGAAGTCGCCCTGCGCACCGCGGCCCTCGTGCGCAGCGGCAGCATTCCGCTGGTGCTCGGCGGTGACCACTCCGTCGCGGCAGGCTCGGTCGCTGGCGTGGCCACGGCGCTGGCGGAGCGCGGGGGCAAACTCGGCCTCATCTGGCTTGATGCCCACGCCGATCTCAACACGCCGCAGAGCACCCTCAGCGGCAACGTGCACGGTATGCCCGTCGCGCACCTCCTCGGTCACGGCGACGCGAACATGGCGCGCCTGGCATCGCCAGCACCAGCGGTCAGTGCCGAGCACACCGTCATCATCGGCGCACGCGATCTCGACCAGGCCGAGCGCAGCAATGCGCGCGATTTCGGCGTGACGATCTACACCATGCGCGATCTCGATGAACGCGGGCTACGCACGGTGCTGGTCGAGGCGATCGAAAAGGTGAGCCGGGGAACCGCGGGTATTCACGTGTCGCTCGATCTCGACTTCGTCGATCCCCAGGAGGCACCGGGAGTCGGCACGCCAGTGCGCGGCGGGGCGACCTATCGCGAAGCCCATCTGGCGATGGAGACGCTCTGGGACACGGGACGAATCGTCTCGATGGATCTGGTCGAGGTGAACCCGGTACTCGACCGCTTCAATCAGACGGCCGAACTCGCCGTGGGCCTGATGGCCAGCGCGTTCGGGCAACGCATCCTGTAGCGAGGTTCGGATGGCAGACCAGGGTTCGTCACGCGGCTCACTCATTATCGGAATTGCGGTCGTGCTGGCCGCGCTCATCGGCGCGGGTGCGGTCTCATCGCTCAAGCGTGCCGGCGATGACATCACCGTAACCGGCTCGGCGAAGCGTGCCGTGCAGGCCGACCTCGCCGTCTGGCAACTCGACGTGAACGGGCAGGCGAGCACTCAGCTCGATGCGGCGCGCGTGGCGCGCGATGGCTCGGTACGCACCCGCGCCTTCCTCGCGAAACAGGGCTTTCCCGATAGCGCCATCACGGTGCGCGCCCCGACCACCTTCGCGGTCAATGAATTCGTCAACGGGAGTGAGACCGGACGCATTCTCGGCTACCGCGTGATGGTACAAGTCGAGTTGCGGACCCCCGATGTGGCCAAAGTGGCGGCGCTGGCCGGCGATGTCGCGGCGCTCCTCGGCGAGAACATTCCAGTTGTCGCCCAGGCTCCCCAGTATCTCTATGCCAAGCTCCCCGAACTCCGCGGGCCATTGCTCGCCGACGCGACCCGCGACGCCAAGGCACGAGCCGAGGAGATCCTCAAGGCGGTGGGCTCCGAGGTCGGCCGCATCAAGGCGGTCCGGGTGGGGGTATTTCAGGTCACCAAACGGAATTCCACCGAGGTCAATGACTACGGCATGTACGACACCAGCGACCGGGAGAAGGAGGTCACCGCCGTGGTCCGGGTCACCTTCGCGCTCCAGTAGCCGCCCGGGATTGGCTGCGATTTCTCCATCGAATGGCGGAGCGGCGGGACGGTAGCAGAGTGAAACGCTGTCTAAGGTGGACGGTGCGGCGACCCGATGCTACAATCGTGAGTTGCCGATCGACCGCCCTTTGCGATGCGAGTGCCCGTGACCCTGCTGCGCCACACCCGGAAGACCACCCTGCTCGCCGCCATCCTGGTCGCGAGTGTTGCGGGCTCCCTCTCGGCGCAGTCGTCCACCTTCTCGAAGTCCGAGAAGCCGTTCGCGACCATCTCCCGGATGTTCTCCAAGGCGCCAAACCAGGATTCCCTGGTCCAGGTGGCGCGTGAACAGGTCGGTCTTCGCTACAAGATGGGCGCCAAGGCCCCAGGCAAGGCCTTCGATTGCAGCGGCCTGGTGCAGTGGGTGATGGCCCGCTTCAACCTCGATGTCCCCCGGACCTCACGTGAGCAGTCGAAGCTCGGACTCGAGATCCCCAAGGATCCGGCTCAGCTTCTGCCGGGCGACTTGCTCTACTTCGGCAAGGGAAAGAAGGTCGACCATATCGGCATCTACGTCGGCGACGGTCGCTTCGTCCACGCCGCAAACCGTCGCAAGGGCGTGATCGAATCCTCGCTGCCGACTGGTCGCTGGGCGACCAACTGGTGGAAGGGCGTTCGCCGCATCTTCGAGCCGGGGACCGGCGCCGATTCGCTCAACGGTGCAACCGTGGATTCGATTCTCGGGGCGCACACGATCAGCTGACGGCATCGCTCGAGGAAGAGAAGAGGGGGACTCCACGCGGAGTCCCCCTTCTTATTTCCATCACCAAGCCGGTTTCACGGCGATGGATCGTCCGCGGGACGCTCGGTCACGAGCCACGTCAGCAGCGCGGCAACACCTAAAGTCACCGCACCACCCACGGCCTCCATCGGCCGGTCCCGGATCACCACCAGCAACGTCCAGAGGGAGAAACCCGCGAAGAAGAGTGGAATCCACGGGTACGCCCAGACGCGGTATGGCCGCGGCAGGTCGGGCTCGCGGCGGCGCAGGATGATGACACCGAGTACGGCCAGAAACGTGAAGAGCGTGAGCGTGAAGCCGGCGTAGGTCAGGATCCCGTCGAATGAATCGGTGAGCACGAAGGCCAGCGCCAGCGCACCCTGCAGCAGCACGGCCCTCGCGGGCGAACCAATGGCAGTGCGCTGCGCCAGCGGTCGTAGTGGCGGCAGGTCTTCGGCCATCGCTTCGATCACGCGAGGCCCTGCCAGTGTCATGGCACTGATCGAGGAGACGAGCAACAGCGCGATCACCGCGCGCATCAATCGCCCCCCCGCCGCGCCGAAGATCTGTTCGCCGGCAATCGCGCCCACATCGATCTGACCGGCGAGATTCTCGATCAGTGTGGTGCGGAGGAAGATCCAGTTGAGCCCCACGTAGAGCGCCGTGACGAGCAGCGTGCCCAGCGCGAGGGCGCGTGGCACGTTGCGCTCGGCGTTGACGACTTCCGCCTGGAAGTATGCCGCGGCATTGAAGCCGGAATACGCGTAGGAAACGAAGACCAGCGAGAGCGCGAACGAACCGCTCGCGATGTTGCCCAGCGAACTCGCCGCCGGCGCGAACGTCATCCCCGAATCGGGACCCCGGATCCAGCCGACACCGATGAATGCGAGAATGAGCAACACCTTGATGGCCGTGACGACAACCTGCACTCGGCCGCCGACCTGCGGCGCCAGCAGATGGACACCTGTGGCTGCGAGGATCGCGAGGATGCCGAGCGTGCGCGCCGGGATGCCAAGCAACGGCCCGGCGTATTGACCCAGCGCCATCGCCGCGAGTGCCACCGGTGCCGCGAACCCCACCGCAACGGAGACCCAGCCGGCCACGGTGCCGAGGCCAGGGTGATAGATCCGGCCGAGGAACCGGTACTCGCCCCCCGAGCCACGGATCGCGGCGGAGAGTTCGCCGTAAGTGAGCGCGCCGGCCAACGCGATCAGCCCGCCGACGAACCAGAGCGCGAGCAGGGTGAAGCCGTCGGTGGTCTCCTGCACTTGCAGCCCCAGCGTCACGAACACCCCGGTGCCAAC
Organism: Gemmatimonadota bacterium; assembly: GCA_040388535.1. NCBI lineage: Bacteria > Pseudomonadati > Gemmatimonadota > Gemmatimonadota bacterium. The sequence goes on from JAZKBR010000007.1 coordinate 248,645, forward strand.
GATGTTGGCCACCACGGTGGCGAGTGCGGCCGAGAAGCCGAGGGGACGAGGCGAAGGCGGTGTGGTCATGGCGAGGTTGTACATCGAAGATAGCGTCGCGCGGTGTGCCGGCGCGTCACACGACCGACAGGTGCCTCGCGCCAGCGCCGGCGACCTGCTAGAATCCGGCCGTGGCCACTGTCCCCCGGTCCACGCCGACCCACCCCACACGGATCCCGCTCATGTCGCACGGTTCTCCCGACGCGTCGCTCTCGCGCCGCGACCTGCTCAAGGTGGCCGGTGCCACCGGTGCGGCGTTTGCGCTCTCCCCCGAACTCGCGGACGCTGCCGCGCCTCCGGTCTCCCCCCTCGCGCGCGCCGCCACGATGATGGATGTGCCGTTCGAGAAGCACGCCAAGGTTCGCATCGCGATCGTCGGGACCGGCTTGCGAGGCAAGTCAGTGCTGGGTGAACTGCTCGCCGTCGACGGTGTCCAGATCACCGCCCTCTGTGACATCGTCCCCGAAAAGGCGCAGCGTGCGGCGAAGATGGTAACCGACGCGGGCCAGCCGGCGCCTACGCTCTACACCAGCGGCGAGCGTGCCTTCGAGCAACTGGTGGAGCGCGACGACATCGACATTGTCTACACGGCGACGCCATGGCCCTGGCATACACCGGTCTGTCTCGCCGCCCTGAAGGCCGGCAAGCACGCGGCGACCGAAGTGCCGGCGGCGACCTCGCTCGAGGAGGCCTGGGCCCTGGTCGACGCGTCCGAGAAGTCGCGCAAGCACTGCCTGATGATGGAGAACTGCTGCTACGACTTCAACGAGATGCTCGTCGATACCATGGTCAAGCAGGGCCTGTTCGGCGAGGTCCTCTATGCCGAGGCGGCGTACATCCACGACCTCAGGGCGCTGCTGTTCGAGGACCGGGACGAGGGACTCTGGCGTCGGCTGCCGCATACCAACCGACAGGGCAACTTCTACCCGACCCATGGGCTCGGGCCCGTGGCGTGGTATCTCGACATCCACAAGGGCGACCGGTTCGACTACCTCGTCTCGATGTCGACCGCAGAGCGGGGCCTGTCGCTCTGGCGTGAAGCACATGTCCTGAAGGAGAGTCCGAAGTGGCGCGAGACCTACGTCGAGGGTGACCTCAACACCTCGCTCATCAAGACAATGCTCGGCAAGACCATCCTGCTACAGCATACCGTGAGTTCTCCCACGCCGTACGACCGACTCAACTCCATCCGCGGCACGAAAGGCGTCTTCAAGGACTACCCCGCGCGCTTCTTCCTCGATGGGCAGCAGGGCGGCGAGCAGTTCAAGCCGATCGACGAGTTCAAGGCGCAGTATACCCATCCCCTCTGGCAGCGCGTGGGCGAGATCGCGCGCGCCAAGGGCGGCCACGGCGGCATGGACTACATCATGGCATACCGGCTGGTGGAGTGCATGCGGGAAGGATTGCCGCCCGACTTCAACGTCTATGACGCCGCAGCGTGGAGCGCACCATGGCCGCTCAGCGAAGCCTCACTCAAGAAGGGGAGTGCCCCGATGAAGTTCCCTGATTTCACCCGCGGTGTCTGGCAGCAGCAGCGGAAGGGCGCATGAACCCGACAACGCTGGACTGGGGCATTGTCATCGCTTCAATCGTCATCTGCTTTATCCCGCCCGTGCTGCTTGCGCGAAAAGCCGGCAGCAGCACGGCGGAGTTCTTCACCTCGGGCCAGGCGGCGCCATGGTGGCTCATCGGCGTCTCGATGGTGGCGACCACCTTCAGCACCGATACGCCGAACCTCGTCACCAACTTTGTCCGGACCGGCGGCGTCGCGAGCAACTGGCAATGGTGGGCCTTCCTCCTCACCGGGATGGCAACGGTCTTCTTCTTCGCGCGACTCTGGCGGCGCAGCGGCGTCCTCACCGATCTCGAGTTCTATGAGCTGCGCTACAGTGGTCGCGCTGCGACGCTGGTGCGCGGCTTCCGGGCCGTCTATCTCGGCTTCTTCTTCAACTGCTTCATCATGGCCTCGGTCAATCTCGCGGCCGCGAAGATTGCCAACGTGGTGCTCGGCTGGCCGATCGGCAAGACCTTGCTCATCTGTGCCATCCTGAACGTCGTCTTCGCCGCAACGTCCGGGCTCTGGGGCGTGCTGGTCGTCGACTTCATCCAGTTCGGCATCGCCATGAGCGGCGCGTTCGCGGCCGCCTACTTCGCACTCCATCAGCCCGAAGTGGGTGGCATGGCCGGCATTGTCGCCAAGCTGCCGGCCAACACGCTCAATCTCGTCCCCGACTTCAGCGACTGGGGACTCACGTTGTCACTCTTCGTGATTCCGCTGACGGTACAATGGTGGTCGGTCTGGTATCCCGGTGCCGAACCGGGTGGCGGCAGCTACATCGCCCAGCGGATGCTCGCGGCAAAGTCGGAGCGCGACGCCCTCGCCGGCACGCTCTTCTTCAACGTGGCGCATTACGCCCTGCGGTCGTGGCCCTGGATCATCGTCGCCCTCGCCTCGATCATCGTCTTCCCGACGCTCGACTCGATTCGCGTCGCCTTCCCCAACGTCGATCCTTCGCTCGTGGGGCACGACATGGCCTATCCGGCGATGCTCAAGTTCCTGCCGCACGGTTGGCTTGGCGTGATGATCGCCGGTATGCTCGCGGCGTATGTCTCCACCATTGTGACGCACCTGAATTGGGGATCGTCCTACCTCGTGCATGACTTCTGGCGCCGGTTCGTCAAACCCGACGCGAGCGAAAAGCACTATGTCCTCATGGGCCGCGTCATGACCCTGCTGCTGATGGTGGCTGGTGTCGGCTTCACGTACATGCTCGACAACGCGAAACAGGCGTTCTCGCTACTCCTCTCGGTTGGCGCGGGGACGGGCCTCCTCTATCTGCTTCGCTGGTTCTGGTGGCGCATCAATGCCTGGTGTGAAATCGCGGCCATGGTCTCGTCGTTCGGCATGGCGGTCGGCTTCTTCATCGCCGAAAAGCAGGGCTTCGTCATCCCGGCCTCGCTCCCGCTCCTGGGAACGATTGCGGTCACCACGCTGGTCTGGGTCACCACCGCATTCCTCACCGCACCGACCGAACATGGGACGCTCCTCGCCTTCTATCGCCAGGTTCGACCGGCCGGGCCGGGATGGCGCGCCATTCGTGAGGAGTCCGGCCTCGGCGCCTCACCCGATTCCCTCCCGCAGGCCTTCCTCGCCTGGATGCTCGGCGTCATGATGGTCTATGGGGCGCTTTTCGGAACTGGCTCACTCCTGTACGGCCGTACCGGCCCTGCCCTCTTCTGGATCACCACTTTCGTGATCAGCGCGGCGTGGCTGATCCGGCTGGTCCCGCGCCTCTGGAGTGGTGCCTCCACCGGATGAACCACCCCGCCACCAGCGCGATCGTGCTCGCGCGCGGCCTCGGGACGCGGATGCGTCGCGAGGCCGTCGGGGTCGTGATCGATCCGGTGCAGGCCGCCGCCGCCGATCGCGGCCTTAAGATGATGATTCCGGACGCGCGCGGACGACCGTTTCTGCTGCATCTGCTGTCGAGCCTCGCCGACGCCGGCATCAGTGACGTCTGCCTCGTGGTTGCTCCGGACCACGACATCCTGCTCGACTACTTCGCTCAGCATCCCGCGCAACGCTTGCGCATCAGTTTCGCCATCCAGGCTGAGCCACTCGGCACCGCGAACGCGGTCCTGGCGGCCGAGTCATGGCGAGCAGACCGCGACGCCCTCGTGCTCAATGCCGACAATCTCTATCCAGTCGAGGCCATCAGGGCGATGGTGGCACTCGACGGGCCCGGGCTCGCCGCGTTCGATTTCGCTGCCCTCGTGCGCGAGGGAAACATCGATGCAGCCCGTCTCGCCGCGTTTGCGATTCTCGAGATTCGTCCCGATCACATGCTCGCGCGCATCATCGAGAAACCCGACCCGGCCCAGCTCGCTGCGGCCGGGCCCGCGCCGTGGGTGTCGATGAACCTGTGGCGCCTCGACTCCGCGACGATCGCAGCATGCCGTGACGTTCCGAAGTCGGCGCGCGGTGAGTTCGAGCTGCCCGAAGCGATCGCACTGGCGATCAGCCGGGGCGTCGCAGTTCACACGGTCCGCATCCGTGCCGGCGTACTCGACCTGTCGGCACGTGGCGATATCGCGTCAGTGGCGACCCGACTCGCAACCCGGGAACCGACAGCGTGACGCGCACCTGGGCCGATCGGGTTGCGGCCCTGGGTCTGCAGGGTCGCAGCGCGCTCCTTGCCACGGAGCGCTTTGCGGAGGTCGAGCGCCGCTTCGCCGAGCGCTTCGGGAATACTGCCACGGCGCGCGCGTGGTGGGTGCCGGGTCGCATCGAGGTCCTCGGCAAGCACACCGATTACGGCGGAGGTCGCTCGCTGCTGGCGGCGGTCGAGCGCGGCTTCCATGTCGTCGCACGACCGCGGACCGATGGCCTGATTCGCCTGCTCGACGCTTCCTCCAACGCGATGCTGTCGGTGCCGCTCGCTGCCGAGGTCGAGCCGCGCCCAGGACACTGGACCGACTATCCGATTTCCGTGATCCGACGCGTCGCGCGCGACTTCCCCCGTGCCACGACCGGTCTCGACATGGTGATTCGTTCGTCGTTGCCGGCCGCGTCCGGATTGTCGTCCTCGAGCGCCCTCGTGATCGCCACCTTCCTGCCGCTCGCGAGCGTCAACAACCTGCGACAGACGGCCGAGTGGCAAGCAGCATTTGCCAATGACGATGCCCTCGCGGGCTATCTCGGGGCCGTCGAGAACGGTCGCGTCTTCGGCAGCTTCCCCGCTGATCGCGGCGTCGGCACGCACGGCGGCAGTGAAGACCACACCGCGATCCTCCGCTGCCGCGCGGGAAGGCTGTCGCAATACCATTTCCTGCCGGTGACCCCCGAGGCCGACTTCGCGCTCCCCACAGGCTGGACCTTCGTTGTGGGAGTCTCAGGCGTCCACGCGGCGAAGGCGGGACGGGTTCAGGCACACTACAACGCGCTCTCGGGGGAACTCTCGACGCTCCTCGCACGCTGGTGCGAGGCGACCGGTCGCAGCGATCCCTCGCTCTTCGCCGCCCTGCGCAGTGCGCCGGACGCCCCGCCACGGCTCGCTGCGATCGCAGAAGCAACATCGGCCGCACTCGCCGCCCGGCTGGCGCAGTTCCGCGATGAAGTCGAGGTGATCATTCCGGGCGTGGTGGCAGCATTGGCGAATGGTGATCTCGGACGCGCCGGAGAACTCGTGGCGCGATCGCAGTCCCACGCCGAGCGGACCCTTGCGAATCAGGTGCCCGAAACTGTTTACCTCGTCCACAGCGCCCTCGCGCACGGAGCCGCAGCCGCGTCAGCGTTCGGAGCGGGATTTGGGGGGAGCGTCTGGGCACTGGTGCCCGAAGCATCGGCGGCGCAGTTCCGCGCCGCCTGGCTCGAAGACTATATCGAGCATTTTCCGGAGCATCGGCAGCGCGCCGACGCCTTCCTCTCGGCGGCTGGCCCCGCCGCGACCGAGATCTGATCAGGGCGCCGTCGCGCTCACATCCTTGGTCTTGACGTAGAAGTTGCGGTCGACCGCGAACGCCGCTGGTGCCGACAGCTTCACCGGGATCGTCTGCCACTCTGCCGTCGGGTGGACCACCACATAACTCGAATCCGCGGTCGTGACCGGCAGCGGCATATCGAAGCCGTTGACCACGTTGGTCCAGCGATACGAGAGCGTGGTACCGGCGATGCGGTACTCGAGCACCGGGATCTTGATCGTGGTGAGATACTGTTCGAAGACCTTGCTCAGGTTGATGCCGGATTGGGCACTGATGTAATCCTCGATCTGCGCGCCACTCACCGTCTGGTGCCAGAACGTGCGATTGAGCCCGCGCAGGATCGCGAGCCACTTGTCATCGTTGTTGATGATGTGACGGATCGTGTGCAGCATGTTGCCGCCCTTCGGGTACATGTCACCCGAACCCTGATTCTGGACCCCGAAGGTCCCCTGGATCGGCGAGTCGTTCCGGATGCCGCGCCGATTGCCGATGTTGTAGTCCTCGCCCGCCTTCTTGCCGAACTTGCACTCGGTGAAGAGCCCCTCGGCATAGTTCGCAAAGCTTTCGTGCACCCACATGTCGGCCACGTCCCTGGACGTGATGTTGTTGCCGAACCATTCGTGGGCGCTCTCGTGCACGATGATGAAGTCCCATTTCATCCCGTACCCGGTGCCGGAGGCGTCGCGCCCCTTGTAGCCATTGGCGTAGTCGTTGCCGTACGCGACTGCACTCTGATGTTCCATCCCGTTGTGCGGTGATTCGATCAGCTTGTAGCCGTCCTCATACCACGGATACGGGCCGAACCAGTGTTCGAAGCACTGCAGCATCTCCCTGGCCTGCGGAAAGGTCCGCTGTGCCGCGGCGAGGTGATAATCGAGCGGATAGAAGTCCATCGTGAGCGGACCATTCTCGCCCTGATACTGATCGCTGTAGTGGGCGTAGTTGCCCGCGGACACGGCGATGTCGTAGTTGTTGATCGGGTTGCGGACGAACCATTCCCACGTGCTGGTGCCGTTGGCGTGATGGGTCACCCGACGCAGCCGGCCGTTCGAGACATTCATCAGCGGATCGGGCACCGTGATCGCTACCCGCTGGCTGTCAGGTTCGTCCGTCTGCGAGTCCTTGTTCGGCCACCAGACCGACGCGCCGAGCCCCTGGTTCGAGGTCACGATCCAGGGCCGCGAGAGCGAATCCTTGACCCAGGTGAAGCCGCCATCCCAGGGCGGGCGCTTGGCGGGTCGAGGCTTGCCGTGGTAGTACACGGTGATCGCCTTCTCACTGCCGACCCGCTGAGGCGACACCAGCATCGCGAAGAAGGCATTGCCGTCGCGACGGAACCGGACGCGGCGACCTTCCTGCACCATGCTGTCGACTTCGAGCGGCGTCTGGAGATCGAGCTGCATTTCCTTCGCCGCGCTCCTGACGCGATAGCGAATGATGTTCACACCGGTGATGCTGCTGTCGGCTGGACGAATGGTGACGTCGAGGTCGTAGAAGGCCACATCCCACCAGGCTCGCTGGGGGGTCACGGTCCCCCGGAGCGTATCGGCGTGGGTGAACACCTTTGGCTGCTGGGCGGCGAGCGAGCCGGCCAGCACGGGAACCAGGGCAACGAGACACCAGCGACGCATCTGGGCCAGTCCGGGATTGGAAGGAGAAGCGTCAAGTATGGCACCTCCGGGGTAACGGGTCCATTCCCGGGTGGGGGCAGCCTACAAAACCGCTCCCCTGCGGTCGATACGATGGGATTGTCCACGCTCAATCGACCCCCCGAAAGGAGCCCACGATGCGCCCCCGTTCTCTCTTCCTCAGCCTGACACTGACACTGGCCGCCATCGCCGGCTGCAGCAGCGACAATGGCACCGGCGACCCCACGTGCAGCATCAGTGCCGTCGCGATCACCGGCGCCCCGGCGACCATGCTTGTTGGCGGCTCGACGACACTCGGCGCCAACGTCACCCAGACCAATTGCACCGCGACCACGGTCGCCTGGACGACCGACAATGCCTCGGTCGCCACGGTGTCCGGAGCAGGTGTGGTCACCGCTGTCGGAGCCGGCACGGTAACGATCACCGCCACCAGCGGCGGCAAGAGTGGCACCGCAACAATCACCGTCTCCATCCCCCCGGTCGCAAGCGTACTGATGGTGCCCGACTCGGTCGTGGTGGCCCCGGGCGGAGCATTTCTCTTCGCCGCCACTCCGAGAGACGCCGGCGGCATCGCGCTGACCGGTCGGACCATCGCGTGGAGTTCGACCAATGTGGCCTCAGCCACCGTCTCGGGGAGCGGCCTCCTTGCGGCCCTCGCACCGAGCACCACGACGACCGTGACCGCGACGAGCGAGGGTCAGGTCGGATCGGCAAAGGTCTGGGTGGTCCGCCCGCGCCTCGCCTATTTCTGGAACAATGACCAGAACCCCGCCGCCGTCTACGAGCCGACGACGGGCTACTCCTTTGCGTCATTCGCCGGCGCCTTCAGCGTCAACAAGGCGGGCACCGGGAACTACACCGTCGGCTATCCGCAGATTGGCCGCGCCACGCGGGAGACCGAGGCGCTCTTCGTGACGGCCTACGGCACACCCGATGGCTACTTCTGCCGCGTCGGCGGATGGAATGATGTCGCGGCGAACCTGAGCTGCTTCGATGCGGCCGGCACGCCTGCCGATGCGCGCTTCGATTTCACGGTACTCGGTTCGGCAACCTTTGCGGGCCGCTACGGCTACGCCTGGGTCGATGACGCGGCATCGGCAACATCCATTGCGAGTCCCGATTACCGATACTCATCGAGCGGACTTCCAATCACGGTGAGCCACAGCGGCGCCGGTGTCTACTCAGTGCGCTTCGCCGGACTCGCACGGGCGAATGGCGCGGATCGCGAGGGCGTCATCGTCTCCACGTACGGCGGCGGCGCGACTGCTATCCAGTGTCAGCTCGGCGGCTGGGTCAGTGCCGGCGCGAATACCGACGTCGAGGTCCGTTGCTTCAACGCCGCAGGGGATCCGATCGATTCCCGCTTCGATATCGCTCTGATTTCGGGACCTCGAACTGACGCGAAGGTTGCCTTCGCCGACGCCGACCAGCCCGCGGTCGCGAGTTACGTCCCGACGAGCAGCGCGGTCAAGCCGACGGGCGATGTCGTGGTCACCCGCAGCGGAGCCGGAACCTATCAGGTGCTCTTCAACGGCTTCGGCCGCTCGGCCGGTGCCACCGAGACGTTCCATGTTGCCGCCGTCGGCACGACGGCTCGCCGCTGTCACGTGACGAGCTGGGGGGGTGATGCCGGTTCGACGACGGTCGGCATCGCGTGCAGCACCCCGGCGGGCGTGCGGGCCGATACCCGGTTCGCGGTCGTCGGCCTGCAGTAGTTTTCGAACGCGAGCCGGGCGCTGGGCCGGGGAACACCGGCGGGGGCGGAGTCGTTTCCTTGACTCCGCCCCTGTCGTTGCTACTCTCCTAGCATTCTCCCCACGCCGGCGACCAATGAGCCAGCCAACTCGCACCTGTCCGACCTGTCACACTCCTCTCCCGGGTGTCGCGGCGTATTGCTACGTATGCGGGACCGAAACGCCCGTGGGCCTCAATCGGGAAACGGGCGAACGGGTAGCGGTGACGCGGTCGGGCATCGGCCCAGTGGCGCTGCGGAGCAAGCTCCAGCGCGCACTTGGACCGGGCTACGAGTTGCAGGACCGGATCGGCGCCGGCGGTTTTGCCGAGGTCTTCAAGGCACGCGATCTCCGGCTGAAGCGCGACCTAGCCGTAAAGGTGTTGCGTCCCGATCTGGGCCTCTCGCCGGATCTCCTGCAGCGCTTCCGGCGCGAGGCCGAAACGATCGCCGCACTGCGTCACCCGAACATCGTGCCAGTCTACGACGTCGGGGAGGCCGAAGGACTCGCCTACATCATCATGCCGATGATCCAGGGAGAGAGTCTCCGCGCCATCCTGGACCGCGACGGCGCCATGCCGATTGCCGAAGTGCGGCGCATCCTCAAGGAAGCCGCCTCGGGACTGGCCGATGCCCACGATGCCGGCGTGGTGCACCGCGACCTCAAGCCCGAAAACCTGATGCTCGAGGGCAAGGACAAGCGCGTCCTGCTCATGGACTTCGGCATCGCCAAGATCGTCGGCGCCGCGACCGGTGAAGACGGCGATCCCGCCGAGGCGTTGACCACGACGGGCATCATCATCGGGACACCCCAGTACATGAGCCCCGAGCAGGCGTGCGGCGACAAGACCATCGATGCCCGCACCGACCAGTATTCGCTTGCCGTCGTCGGCTACCGGATGCTGAGCGGGGTGCTGCCGTTCGAGGGCGAATCAACGCGCGCGGTACTCTACAAGCAGTTGGTCGCCGACCCCAGTCCGATCACCGAGAAGGTTCCGGAACTTCCGGCGCCGATGGCGACGGCGATCCAGCGCGCCATGGCCAAGGAACCGGCAGAACGCTTCCCGTCGATGCGCGAGTTCGGTGCGATGCTCGACGCCGAGAGCACCCTCACGCCACCGCCACCGCTGCATATAGTCACGCCGAAGAAGACCTCGCCCTTTGCTGTGCTACTGCTGCTGGTAGCCGTGGGCCTCGGCGGGATCTTCTGGTACTCAAGCCGGACCGAATCAGGCCTGGCGGCTGACGAGCTCGCCAATAGCACCGCGGTTCCTCCGGCGACGGCGCTCCCCGGCGCGCCGCCGGCGGCTCCGCCAGCAGCAGGCGGCGCCACGACCGCGCCGACCTCGGCACCAGGAAGCCCCGCGACGAAGGGAGAGAAGAACGCCCTGCCGGCGGGGTCGAATGCGCCACTGGCGAAGGGAGCTAAGGTCCCGGCCGGAACTCCCGGCGGACCCGCAACAACCAGCCCGGCGACCTCGGCAGCAAGCTGTGGTCGCGCTTCGGACGCAGGCGACTGGAGTGCGGCCGCAACCGCCTGCGCCAAGGAAGCCGAGGGCGGCAGTGCCAGCGCGCAGCGGATTCTCGCCACGATGTATGATCGTGGCAACGGTGTCGCGCAGGACCCGGCGCAGGCAGTAAGCTGGTACCGGCGGGCAGCGGCAACCGATGCCGAGGCGAAATTCCAGCTCTCCCGGATGATTGAAATCGGTCGCGGCACACCGCAGAACAACGGCGAGGCCATCGCACTGCTGCGCGAGGCAGCGGCCACCGGGATGCTCAAGGCGCAGCAACTGCTGGCCTTCCGGCTCGAGAACGGCGGCGGTGTCAAGAAGGACGAGAGCGAGGCCGCACTCTGGTATCGCCGTGCTGCCGAAAAGGGCGACGGCGCGGCCATGGAGAAGCTGGCCGAGTTTCTTGCCAAGGGACGCGGCATTCCGAAGAACGAGACCGAAGCACTCGACTGGTACAAGAAGGCCGCCGACAAGGGGTCGGCCGAGGCCTCGTGGCAGGCCGCCCAGATGTACTTCAAGGGCAAGGGCACCCCGAAGGACGAAGCCGCCGGGATGGAATGGCTCAAGAAGGCTGCCGCGAAGGACCTGCCTGACGCCGTCAAGGAGCTGAAGAAGCGGAACGGATAGCAAGACTAGAGACTAGAGACTAGAGAAGAGAGAAGCTGTAAGGGCCGGCACCTCGTCACGAGATGCCGGCCCTCTCAGTCTCTAATCTCTGATCTCAAGTCTCTAGTCTCTGCTTTTCGCATCGGGACGGCGGGATTTGAACCCGCGACCCCTACCACCCCAAGGTAGTGCGCTACCGGACTGCGCTACGTCCCGCGATACGGACGACAAGCTAGCGGCAGCATGAGGGCATCGGAAGGGTGCCGGAGCGGTGCTGGCGTCCCGGCCAATCCGAAAGTACCTTAGCACTAAGATGCCAACTGACGCTCTCAAGCTCTGGGTCGTCCTCGCTCGTGCCTATCAGGCCATCGGGGCGCGTGCCGAAGAACATGCCCGTGAACACGACCTCACCATCGCCGAATTTGGCGTGCTCGAGGCCCTGCACCACGACGGCCCGGCACTCCTCGGCGAACTCCAGAAGAAGCTCCTCGTCTCGAGCGGGGGCGTGACCTGGCTGGTCGACCGGCTCGAGCGACGCGGGCTGGTGGAGCGCGCCGCGTGCAATGAGGATCGCCGTGCCCGGTACGCGCGCCTGACCGAGCCGGGGAAACGATTCATCGCCAAGATCTTTCCTGCTCACGCCGAAGTCATTCGCGACGCCTGCTCCGCGCTCAACGGGGCGGAACAGCGTGAGCTCGCCGCGCTGCTGCGCACTCTCGGCAAGGGCGCGGCCGGTATCGCCGAACCAGCTACTTCAGGACGCCGTAAATGACCACTCCATTGCTCCAGGCGCTTGTGTCACCAGGCCAGCCCGACGCGCCGGTGCTGGTGCTCCTGCACGGGCGCGGAAGTGACGAACGCGATCTCTTCCCGATCGGTCGTGAACTCGACTCCCGCGCCACCGTGGTCTCGGTGCGCGCACCGTTCGAAGCCGCGCCATGGGGCTACGGCCCGGGTTGGGCGTGGTATCGCTTCCTCGGCGGAACGACGCCCGAAGCGGAATCTTTCGTCGCCGGCCAGGAAGCGCTGGCCCGGTTCCTTGATGATCTCCCCGCCCTCCTGGGCCGTGCGGTTTCCTCTGGATCCATCGTCCTCGGTGGTTTCTCCCAGGGGGGCACCACGGCCCTGGCCTTCGCGCTTCGGAACCGGGGCCGGGTGGGAGCGGTGATGGTATTCTCGGGCTTCCTCGCCGATCACCCGTCCGTGGTGGCTACCCCTGCCACGGTCGCGACGCTGCCGATCTGGTGGGGCCATGGAACCGCCGATGGGGCCATCCCCTTTGCGAACGCGGAGGCCGGGTGGGCCGCGCTACGCGACGTCGGCGCCGAGCTGACCACCGAGAGTTACCCCGGGATGGGGCACAGCATCTCTCCGGCAGAGCTTCGATCAGCATCCCTGTGGCTACGGTCCACAGCTTGCCAATAGGGGAGGTGTGGCGTCGCTGCACGGGGGGCTTTTTCGCCCCCGTACCGGAACCGGGAAGAGACCCGTAACTCCTTCCAGCTTCATCACTTGAAAGGTTCGTCCCCCAGCCTTTCGACGCGGTCCAGCCCTCTCCGGAACCAGTCGAAAATGCTTCCCTCGTCCAAGCTCCCGTGGCGCGCTCTCGGCATCCTGTTGTTGCTGTCCTACACCATCCCGACCACCGTGCTGTCGCAGGACATCAGCGCCAGCGACCAGGTTACCATCACCCGACTCGGCTATCGGGCGACCAAGGCAGTCACAGCCTTCGGTGCCTACGCTGTCGCTCGTGAACTCGGGATGGGACGCCCCGGAGCGTCCGTGGTGGCCGCCACGGCCCCTGTCGTCGCCTCGAAGCTGCTCTATGCCCTGCGGGGTCAGCCGGGCGGCAAGTGGCCGAATGCGGGGTTCGTGCTTCGGGACGCAGGGAGCGAGATCGTGGAAGGCAGTGGGCCGATGCTCATGGTCTGGGCGAAGCAGGGTGGCCGGAAGCAGTGGTATCGCTGGCCCATCGCCGTGATGAGCTACGGCGCGATGGTTGGAGCGACGTGGAAGTGGGGCGCGCCCTGAGCGAGTCGCAGCACCTCCCCGATTGCTGAATCACTAGCGGTCGGGGGCGAGCCGTTCCGGCGGCAGCATGGTCCGGAGCTCTTCCAGCGGAATCACACCCTCGCGCACCAGTTGCAGCGCGTGCTCGCGGAGCGGGAGCAACCCCGCCCGCAGCGCGAAGCCGCGTAGTTCATCCACGGTGGCGCGGCGCGAAATGGCGACCCGCAGTTCCGGCGACGCGGGCAGGAACTCGATCGCGGCGATCCGGCCGTAGCATCCGCTGCCGTGGCAGTGATCACACCCCTTCCCGTGAAAGAACTGCATCGTGTCGGGCACGCCGGCCGGGAACACCTCGGCGACCAGATCGGCCGGGGGCGTCGCGACTTCGCGACAGGCAGTGCAGATACGCCGGACCAGCCGCTGCGAGAAGACCGCGAGCAATTCGCTGCCGATCGAATTCGGGTGCATGCCCAGATCAATCAATCGCTGCACCGCGTCGACCGTATCGTTGCAATGCAGGGTCGAGAGCACCAGATGGCCGGTCTGCGATGCCCGCAGCGCTTCGAGTGCAGTCTCGCCATCGCGGATCTCGCCCACCAGGATCACGTCGGGATCCTCGCGAACGAAGGCCCGCATGGCGTTGGCGAATTCGAATCCGATCTCCGGGCGGACCTGCGTCTGCTGAATGCCGTCGAGCGCGTACTCGATCGGATCCTCGACCGTGATGACCTTGCGCGACGTGTCCGCGGCGAGGACCTGCAGGCCGGCGTACAGTGTCGTTGACTTCCCCGACCCCGTCGGCCCCACGACCAGGATCAGTCCGCCCGGAGAATCGAGCAGCCGCCGGTAGATCGCCGCGATCTGCGGCGGGAACCCCAGTTCCGAAATCCCCACCAGATTGTTGGTGTCCTGGGGCAGGAGGCGCATCACCACGTGCTCACCATGCAGGCAGGGCTGGGTCTGCGTGCGGATGTCGAAGACCTGCTTTCCCGACCGGGTGACGAAACGACCACCCTGCGGCAGTCGGTGCTCGGCGATGTCGAGGCCGGCTCGCACCTTGATGACGTTGATGAGCCCGAGCCGCTGCAGATCGGTCAGGTTGTAGTGCTTGAGATCGCGGAGGTCGCCATCGACGCGGATCCGCACGCGCGCGCGCCCGCGATAGGTCTCGACGTGGATGTCGCTCGCGCGCTCGGCGACCGCGTCAAGCAGCAGTTCGTCGAGCAGTCGCAGCGCCGACTCGGTCGCGGCGGGATCACTCATCAGCAGATCCTGCGCCTGCCGTTGCGACACCACCGGCTGTTGCTGTTTCCCCGCCTGCTCGAGCTCGAGTGCCATCCGCAAGCGTCGCAGGTCGGTCGGCGTCACGACCACCTGATCCACGACGCGCGCGCCAAGAGCCGCGCCGAGCTCCGGCACCTCGATCCGCGGCTCGCTGGTAGCAACGAGCAGGCGACCGTCGGCCAGTGTGATGGGGAGGACCTGGTGGAGTTCCTGGAATCGTGGCGGGACCGCGAGCGCGAGCGAGGGGTCGATCCGGGTGAGGAGATCTTCGCTATCGGTAAACGGAAGCTCGTGGATTGTCGCGAGGGCGCGGTAGAGGTCGCGCTCGTTCACGACGCCGCGTTCGAGCAACATGTCGCCGAGCCGATGGTGACCCCGGCGGGCCTCGACGACGGCGGCCTCCACCACCTCGGACGTCGCTGTCCCCGTGCGTACCAGTTCGTCACCAAGTCGCTGTAGCATCGCCTATCTCCTTCCGCAGTGTCCTGGTCGGGAAGGTAGAGGCGGTAGAGGAACGGGGTTTGAAGGGAACGGAAATGGAAGATGAGGGAACCTTCAGGCGGTCGGGCGCATGCCAGCCGCTCCCGGAAATGACGAACGCGGCCGGAGCCGCGTCATCACTGGAGCCACTGGTCAGATTTGAACTGACGACCGCTCGATTACGAATCGAGTGCTCTACCCCTGAGCTACAGTGGCGAGGCCCTCGCAATGCCCTGACGCGGATTCGAACCGCGACGCCTTGCGGCACTACCCCCTCAAGATAGCGTGTCTACCAGTTTCACCATCAGGGCGTGGCGGGCAGAGTATAGCGGGCCACGCCGGGAGGGTCAACGCCGCCGTCCGCCAGTCTGGAAGGAGAGCTGGACGCCGATGTTGAGGACGCGGTCGCTCAGGGTCGGCTCATTCCGCTTGGTGAAGGTCCCTTTGTAGAAGTCCACCGTGGGCCCCAGCGACACCTGCGGCGACAGCGCGATGTCAAATCCTGCACCTACGCTCCAGCCGAAGCCGGTTTCGGTGATGTTCGGCCCGATGAAGTCCGGCGGCGGGGTGCCCGCCTGCGCAATGCCGCCACCGGCCTTGAGGTACAGTCCCGCGTTCTTCAGCGGGTACACCTGCGCCATCACCAGCCCGGCGCCGAACGTCTCGGTGCCACCGTCCACGGAATTGAACCAGCCGAAGAACTCGCCGCCGACCCGGACACTCGAATTGGGCGTCCCACCGAGGCGGAGTCCGAGCGTCGGCTTGGTGAGCGACTGGGTGTATTCCGTCTCCACCGAATACTTGTTCTGCTCGGCACCGGCACCTACCGTCCCGCTGATGAAGAAGCCGGAGCGCACCCCTTCGGCCGGAAGTTCAACCAGTCCGCGATCCCGCCCGCCGCGGCGTCCCTGAGCAGACAGCGAAGTGGTGGCACCCACGGCAAGGGCAATCAGGGTGAATGCAACTAGTGAGCGTGGCATCGTCGGGTTCTCCGTGGAAGTCAGCGTCGAAAAATAAGGGTATGTGGGCGACTGCTGGTCCTCGCAGTGGGCAGGTCGTGTGCCAACACGATATCTTGTGCTACTACAACAGCTTGCACGATTTGGTGCCACCGGAAACCGGGTGCCACTGTCCAGAAAGAGGGTCACAGGTGTCCCGAACTCGCCGCGTCGCACTCCTGGGTGCCACCGTGCTGCTCACGACAGCCGCACTGCTGCTCTGCCGCTGGCAGCTCCGCCGACTCCAGCAGCGTCGGGCCTCGAACACCGCCCTGCTGGCCGCACGGGCGCTGCCTCCGCTCGACCTCACCGATTCCAGCGTGGCCCCGGTTCCCGGGCGCCGCCTGCGCGTGCATGGTGAGTTCGGCTCCGGACAACTCACGCTGCGGGGCAGAGTGCACGACGCCGCCCCTGGGCTCGAAGTAGCCACCGCGTTTCGAGTGGCCGGGAGCGGGGCGACGCTCTGGGTCGTGCGCGGTTTCGTCACCTCACCCGACGCCACCACCATTCCTGCTATCCGGGAGCCGACCGCGGGCGAGGTGACCATCGAAGGGCTCGCCCTTCCGGTACCCGTCACGACCGATGCCGGACAACCCCTCGTGCGGGGTCGCGATACCACGTGGCGCCGGCTCGACCGCAGCGTACTGCGCCAGCGCACTCCGGCCAGCTACGACGTGTATCTCCTGCTCACCGGGAATGACTCCGGCCCCGGGCAACTCCCGTCGGTGGAGCCGCCCGTGCTCGACGACGGCCCCCACCTGAGTTATGCCTTGCAGTGGTTCGGAATTGCGCTGGCGATCGCCGCGTTCGGAACTATCGCGTTGCGGCGAGACGGTCGCGGGTCTGTTCCACCCCGCGGAGCACCCTGAGAATGTTGCCGTTCGCGAGCTTGGTGAGTTCGGCGTCGGTCCAGCCGCGCCGGATCAACTCGGCGAAGAGGAGCGGGTAGCCGGTCACGTCGCCCATGCCGTCTGGCAGTTCGGTGGTGCCGTCGTAATCGCCACCGAGACCGACGTGGTCGATGCCGGCAATCTTGCGCACGTGCTCGACATGATCGGCCACATCCTTCGCCGTGGCATTCGGGCGCGGATGGCGCTGTTCGAAGGCAGTCCGCGCCGCCGCTCGCGCTGTCGAGTCGGTGATGCTTCGCACCGAGTCGCGCAGCATCTGCTGCCATTCCCGCATGCCAGTGGTCTTCACGAAGCCGCTGACGAAGGTCACCATCACGACGCCGCCGTTCTTCGGTAGCCGCGCGAGGATGGAGTCCGGCACATTGCGCGGCACGTCCGCAATCGCACGCGCCGACGAATGCGAGAACATCACTGGCGCCTGACTGACGTCCAGCGCGTCGCTCATCGTCCCCGGCGACACGTGGCTGAGGTCGACGATCATCCCGAGGCGATTCATCTCCCGGACCACATCGCGGCCGAAGTCGGTCAGTCCGCCGTGCTTCGCCGTATCGAGCGCCGCATCGGCCCAGTCAAGCGTCACGTTGTGGGTGAGTGTCATGTAGCGCGCGCCGAGGGCGTAATACATCCGCAGTGCGCCGAGCGAGTTCTCGATCGCGTGGCCGCCCTCCATCCCCAGGAGCGAGGCCACCTTGCCGGCCTTGCGCGCGGCGACGATATCGTCGGCAGAGAGCGCCAGCTGGAACTGATCGGGGTACATCGCAATCATCCGCCGGGCGATGTCGATCTCCTCCAGCTGCATCTTCGCGTAACCCGAGTCTTTTGCTTCACCGGGGATGTAGACCGACCAGAACTGCCCACCGAGCCCGCCAATCTTCATTCGGGCGAAATCGGTCTGGCCAGGTGCGCGGGTCCGCAGCGGGTACTTGGCCACGTCCATGGGGCCGGCCTTGTTCATCCGGATTTCCCAGGGCAAATCGTTGTGTCCGTCAATGATCGGTCGCGAGGCCAGGAACTGACGCGCGTGAATCATCGCGGCGTCCTCTGCCTGCGCCACCAGTGACACGGGAATCAGCAGCATCCAGCCCAGCAGCATCCGAGCTCGCATCGCGGTTACCTCGTCGGCCGTCGGCCGAATAGTTCAGGAAGCGGCACGCCATCGAGGCGTTCCGTCGGTCGGACTCCAAGCACCTGCGCCAGCGTGGGGGCAATATCTACGGTACGAATGATCCGTTCCACGCGCCGCGGCGCGACGCCGGGAACACGGAAGAGAATCGGTACTCGCATATCATCAGTGTTGAGGGTGCCGTGCGAGGTCTCGGCCTTGTTGGATCCGAAGATAAAGTGTTCGTCGACCACGGCCACCACAAACCAGCCAAAGCCCGGCGGCAGGTTGCTCCGCCAGTACGACGCATCCCGGTCGTTTGATCGGGCCGCGGCAAGCGAGCGGTTCGTGAAGACCCGCCGCACACCCGGCATTTTCCTCACCTCGGCAGCCAGGACGTCATCGAGGGAGTCGACGTTAACGCCGCGGCTCGCGAGCGCGGGGCGATCGCCGTAGATCAGCCCGGTCTCGACACCGGCGCCGATGTCGATCCGCCAGCGCGTGCGCGCCCAGGTGTTGAGCATGCGCGCGAATGGCGCGAGCGCCACACGGCCCCCGACCCCAGCCTCGGGGTACTCCGTGACACCGTGGTCCGCCGTGAGTGACACGATCATCTGACCGGGCGGCACAATGGTCGCAAGGGAATCGAAGAACGCGCCGAGGTAGCGATCGAGCTTGAGCAGCTGATCGTGGATCTCGCGCGAGCCCGGGCCCCAGCGATGGCCGATCGCGTCGGTCGTCGAGAGCGAGAGACTCAGGAAGTCGGCGCCGTCGCGGGTGCCGAGCCGCATCTGCTTCACGCCGGTGAAAGCAAAATCCAGCGTGAGGGAGTCCATCGCCGGACGCTTCTCGATCTCGACGATCGCGGTGGCAGAGTCCGTCGACAACAGATGAGGGAAGAGTCGGTCGGCGCCATTGACTTCGAAGGGTCGATCGTCTGGCTCGGGATAGCTCGCCGGATCGCGCTCGAGGGTCCACGCGCTGCCACGCAAGCGACCGACCGGATCACGCGCATCCCAGGCCGTGACCCAGGATGGCAGCGTGTCGGCGTACCAGCGACTGGTGGTGAAGATTCCCTTGGAGAACCAGAAGACGGGGACCTTGGCCCGGCCAACCGGCAGGATCGCACCGCGATCCTTTCTCGAGACGGAGAGGACGCGCGTCGCCGAGTCGTGCGCCAGCATCCAGTCAAAGAGGGTCGAGCCGAGCATGCGTCGCGGCGAAGCACCCGTGGCGGTACTGCGGATCAGTGGCGTGGTCAGGTCGGGGACGCCGAGATCATTGTAGACGATGCCGACATGGGCAGGTGTCCGGCCCGTCATCATCGTGGCGTGCCCCGGGGCCGTTTCGGTCACACCGTGATCCTGCTCACCATTCCGGAAGAAGACGCCGTCGCGAAGCAGCATCGCGAAGCCGCCACGAAAATCGCCACGAAAGCGGTCGAGATAGTCGGGGCGCATCTGGTCGACAGCAATCGCCACGACAAGCCGGATCGGCTTGGCCGTCGCAGGCCTGGCGACCGTCCGCTGGGCGGCGAGTGGCAGGCTGATCGCGAGCAGGCTGATCGCCACCATGGTGGCGTAGCGGTGCAACATTCGGCTTCTCCGGTGGTGTGAATCCGGGGAATGAGAGCGTATTATTGTCACGAATCCGCGATCCACTGGTGGAGGTGCCGCGGCCATGGAACGTAATACCAGACAGCGCGGAGCGATCCGTCGCGTGTTCCAGCGCAGCGATCGCCCGCTCGGTATGGGCGAAGTCCTTGCCGGCGCGAGGAGCGAAGTCGCTGGACTCGGCATCGCCACTGTATATCGCAACATCAGGATCCTGATTGACGAAGCGTGGCTGGTGCCGGTCGAATTACCGGGTCAGCCCCCTCGTTATGAACTCCAGGGCAAGCCGCACCACCACCATTTTCATTGCCGCCAGTGTGACCGTGTCTTCGACGCACCGGGCTGCCTCGACATGCTTGACCAGCTGGTCCCCACGGGATGCCGCCTTGAAGCTCACGAGATCATCCTCAACGGCACCTGCGTCGATTGCCTGATGGCCTCCTGAACCAATGACATCCGCCAGCGCCCCGCTCTTCCCCGTCGTCCGTGGCCTGATCGCGACGACCCTGCTCTTGCTCGTCGGCGTCATCCTGGCCGAGGGGATTGTCGCCCGTCGAGTCACCGGTCGCGATGCTGCGGTCGATGCCGAACTCCGTGGCTGGTTCACCCGGCTTCCCGGCTTGCTGGGCTGGTTCATGCTGATGCTCTCGCTCGGGCGCGCCGCATTGCAGCTCCTCTCGTTCGTCGATCCAGGCGAATCGGTGACGACCGACCTGATCCGCGGGATGCTCTGGCAAGGGAGCTGGGGCAACGCGTGGGTGCTGCAGACGAGCGCGGCCTTTGCACTGCTCACGACCAGTTGGTTGCTACGCAACAATGAGCGAGTACGCCGCCCCGTCACCGTGCTCCTGGTCGCGGCCCTGTTGTGGAGCGAGACCGGCATGGGGCACGCGGCCGATGCGCTGTGGGGCCCCTGGCTCGGCCGCATCGTGTCAATGACCCACCTCATCGGTGGTGGCTACTGGCTCGGCACTCTTGGCGCACTGGCACTGATCGTCTTTCCCGCGCTGCGCGGTGATTCGCACTTGCCGACGCTCGCTGCCGTCGTACGCGACTTCTCGGTGCCAGCACGGATCGGCGCAGCGCTGCTCCTGATCTCAGGGGTGCGCTCGACCTGGACCGATGCCGGGTCGCTCGCGGCGATCCCGACGACCACGTGGGGTCAACTGCTGATCGCGAAGGTGGCCTGCCTGGCCGGTGTTGCCGCGATCGGCTGGTGGAACTGGAAGGTGGTCACCCCAGGACTCGAACGCGGTCTGCCGATCGCACCATCGCGCCTGCGACGCGCCGTCGTCATCGAGCTCTCACTCGGCCTGGTGATGCTCGCCATCACGGCATTCCTGATTGCGGCTCCGCTGCCCGTCCACGCCTCGTGACTTCGCACGCCCCGCTCGGCCTCGCCCTTCAGGCCATGGCTCGCGCCCACCGGGCACGCCTTGGTGCGCTGCTGGCACCGCACGGCGTGCATCCGGGACAGGATCTGCTGCTGCTGGCGATCTGGGATGAACCTGGGCTACGCCAGGCGACCCTCGCCGCGCGGCTCGGTGTCGAGCCGCCGACAGTCACCCGCATGGTGCAGCGTCTCGAGCGGAGTGGCCTGCTCGAGCGCCGGCGCGATCCCCACGATGCCCGGGTGTTGCGGATTCATCCCACGACGCGTTCGCGGCTGATCGAAGGCACCGTCCGACGGGTGTGGAGCGATGTCGATGCCGCGCTCGTCGCGGCGCTCGGAGAAGCCGATGGCGAGCGACTGCGACGGCTTGCCGAGGCGGTGACGCAGGCGCTGCGCGCGCCTTAGTCGTCGTGCGTGAGGGCGGCGCTCCAGCCGCCGACCTCGGGCGACTGCAGCGGCGGGCGCACTGCGTTGGGCTGCCATCCGAACATGGCGCTGCACGCCGGGCCGCAGACGGCGCCCTGACAGGCTCCCATCCCGACGCGCGTCCAGAGCTTTGCCTGCCGCTGACTCCACTCCGGCTGGATCGCGCCACACGCCACATCCTCACAGCGGCAGAGGATGGTATCATCCGCGGCGAGCGTGAGCACCTCGCGACGCGGCGCGAAGGTGGCTGCAAGCCGGGCAGCAAAGCGACGACCCGCGTCACGACGCCCGGCGAGGGTCGCATGTCGTGCCGCGCGAAGATCTCCGGCCGCAGCACAACCGGCAATCTCTCCTTCCGCGATCCCGGCGTCATCGCCCTTCACTCCAGTGCACTCCCCTGCCGCCCACACGCCGGCGATGCTGGTCTGCTGCAGTGCTTCCGTGGCGATCGCGTCCTCTCGCATGGTGCAGCCGAGCAACTGCGCGAGTTCGGTGTTCGGCACCAGACCCATCGCGGCGCCGGCGAAATCACAGTCGAACTCCTCCATGCGCTTTCCGATCTGTACCGTGACGCTGCGCAGTCGACCTTCGCCCGCCGCGCGGACAATCCAGCTATTCGTGCGATACGGTGTCGAAAGAAACGCCCCGCGATAGCGAACGCCCTCGAGCAGTTTCGCCGGTGAGGAACTGAGCGACGCGGCGAAGCGCAACAGCGCGACGCTCCCGGCCTGCTCCGCCACGAAGCGCACATCTGCCCCGGCGTGTGCGAGCGCTGCCGCCACGGGGAGCAGGAGCGGCCCTGTGCCACCGATGACGACGCGCTTGCCGGTCATCCGCAACCCGGATTTGCAGAACGATTGCAAACCACCGACACCCATCACGCCGGGGAGTGTCCAGCCCGGAAAGGGGAGGAATCTCTCCTTGGCGCCAGTCGCCAGGATGATGCATTCCGTGCCGACCGGGGCGATGCGCCCGCGGAAGTCGACGATGAGCTCGTGCGGCGAGTTGATATCGACGACACGCGCCTCGGCGGCGAAGGTCGCCCCGGCATTGCGCGCGCGCACCATCAGCGCTCGTGCACGGGTCGGCAGCTCCGTCTCGCGCTGATGCCGCCAGACCTGGCCACCTGGTCGCAGCCCCTGGTCGATCACCAGCACCCGGCGGCCACGGGCAGCGGCCGACGCCGCGGCTGCCAGCCCGGCAGGGCCCGCTCCGATGACGACGATATCGACGCGGCGACGATCGCTCACGTTCCGGTCTCCACGCGCATGCCCTCTCGCACCGGTACCAGGCAGGCGCGCAGATCGTGTTGCCCGTCGATCGTCACCCGGCATTCGAAGCAGGTGCCCATGCCGCACACGGGTCCTCGCGGTCGACCGGTGAGGTCCCGTCGAAAAGTGGTGATGCCGAGCTGCAGCAACGCCGCGGCGACGGTCGCCTCCGCGGGTACCCGGCGCGGTACGCCGTCGACCGAGACCGTGACATCGCTGTCGCTCACGCGGCCTCCGACTCGAACTGCGGCATCGGTCGTTCAGGGCGGAATGGCGACGGGTCGACTGCTGGGGTTTGTCCCAGAATTCCCGCCACAATCATTTCGGCCGTTCCCGGCGCCATCGTGATGCCCAGCCCCTCGTGTCCGGCAGCGATCCACAGGTCGGGCAGCGAGGGCCACCGTCCGATGAGGGGAAGCTTGTCGGGTGTCGTCGGGCGGAAGCCTGTCCAGGTCCGCACCGCACGCGCCTCGCGCAACCGGGGAATGAATTGCTGGGCACGGGCGAGCATGCGCGCGAGCAGTGGCCGATTGACCGCAGCATCGAGGCCCACGAGTTCGCGCGACGAGCCGATCAGCAGCTGGCCGGTGCGTCGCGGCTGCACGTTGAACGCAACCGATGCCGCGCCAAAGGTGTGGGCACTCTGCAGGTAGCCGAGTTCTACCAGCTGATGCTGCACCAGCCCAGGCTGGCGATCGGTGATCACCAGGTGCCCCTTGCGAGGAATGATCGGTAACCCGGGGACGAGGCCAGCGGAAGCGACGCCGGCCGCAATCACGATAGCACCCGTCGCGAGGCGGCTCCCGTCAGCAAAGCGCACCTCGCGGGCTGCGAGCGCGCTCACCGACGCGTGCTCGCGCAGCCGGGCGCCACGTGCCACTGCACGCAACACCAGTTCGCGGGCGATGGTGGGCGGATACACGACGAGGTCGCCCGGGACGAGCAACGCGCCCGCCAGCCCCGAAGCAAGATGCGGCTCCACGGCCATCAGCTCGCGCTGGCCGAGCACTGCGGCGTCGATCCCCTGCGCCGTGTATCCCGCCACGCGTTGCGACGCCGCGTCGAGCTCCTCGTCGTTGGCGGCGAGCCAGAGCGTGCCGCAGCGATCGCACTCTGCCGCCGCAGGCAAGGATTCGCTGAGCACGTCCCAGCGACGGCGCGAGTCGGCGCAGAGCGCCAGCTGCGCGGGGGAATCGTCCATCGCCACGATGTGACCCATCGCCGCGCCGGTGCTGCCGCCGCCTGCAAAATCGGCGTCGACGAGCAGCACCTGCAGGCCGGTCTCGGCGAGCCGGAGCGCGGTCGCCGCGCCCACCAGGCCGGCACCGATGACGGTTACATCGGGCGCGCTACTCGTGTTCATGCGAGCCCGAAGCGGAAGGGATCGTCGTTGTCGAAGAGCAGCGTGGTGCGGCCCGTGACATACGCGCGACCCTGAATGAAAGGGATCAGGAGATCGCCCTCTCGCTCCAGCCAGCCGACGAAACGGGAACCGACGATGCTCTCCTGCCGCCACTGCTGACCGAGTGCGAGCTCTCCCTTCGCGAACAGCGCGGCCATCTTCGCCGAGGTTCCGGTGCCGCACGGGGAGCGGTCGTACGCCGCACCTGGACAGAGCACGAAGTTGCGCGAATCGGCGTCGGGCCGAGTCGGTGCGCCGAAAAGCTCGACGTGGTCCACCAGCTCACGGTCGGCACCAGTCAGGCCGGCGGCAGCGAGCGCCGCCCGAATCCTGATCGTGACGTCCATCAGCGTCGCGCGATTCGCCAGCTCGAGTGCCACAGCTGGCCACGTGGTCAGGAAGAACCAGTTGCCGCCCCAGGCGACATCACCGGTGATCGAGCCGAGTCCAGGGACATCGAGGGTGAGCCCCTGACGATGCACGTACGCCGGCACATTGCGGATCGTCACCGTACCGTCGATGCCGAGCACCGCACTGACGGGGCCTACTGGCGTGTCGACTTCTACCGGACCCGGCCCGATCCGGCCAAGGTGATCCAGCGTGCGCACGACGCCGATGAGGCCGTGGCCGCACATACCGAGATAGCCGGCGTCATTGAAGAACACCACGCCGGTCGCCGCCCCTGCGCGCTCGGCAGGAACCAGCAAGGCACCGACTATGGCGTCGTGGCCGCGCGGCTCGAGCACGACAGCACGACGCAACTGATCCTGATGCAGGCGCATTGTATCGCGGCGCTCCGCCACGGTCCGGCCAGCCGGTTCGGGCCAGCCACTCAGCACCACGCGTGTTGGTTCACCCTCGGTGTGCGAGTCGACGACCTCGATCGGCGCGTGGGATTTCACGCGACCGCCGGCCGGTGGGCCAGCCGCTCGCCGATGAGGCCCAGGACCATCTCGCGCTCGACGCCGGAGATCACCATCCGGGGCGCGCGCACTCGTTCGTTGCCGAGCCCGACCTCCTGCTGCACCAGCTTGATGAGCTGAACGAACTTCGGCACCGTGTCGAGACGAAGCAGCGGCAGGAACCAGTCGTAGAGGGCGCGCGCCTCGCTCGTGCGACCGGCGACCGCGTGCTCGAACAGCAACACCGATTCATCCGGCAGTGCGTTGACCAGACCAGCGATCCACCCCTGGGCCCCGGCGGCAACGCCTTCAAGGATCGCGTCGTCGAGTCCGACGAAGAGCGCGAGACGATCACCGAGCAACGCGCGCAACGCCGTGATCCGGCGGATGTCGCCACTCGACTCCTTTACGGCGTGCAGGTTGGCGTGCTCGCACAGGATGCGCACCTGTTCCGGCAGGAAATCGGTGCCGTAGGCGATCGGATTGTTGTAGAGCATGCAGGAGAGCGGCGTCGCCTTGATGATGGCGCTCACGTAGCTCCGCATCTCGGGCCAGTCGCCCTGATAGACGTAGGGCGGCAACACCATCAGCCCGCGGCAGCCCGCATCCGCAGCAGCGCGCGCGAGCGTCACGGCTTCATCGGTGCCCAGCGCCGAGACGCCTGCGACCACAGGTACCTTGCCGCCGGTGGCAGCGACGCAAGTCCGCAGCACGGCCACCTTCTCGGCCGCGGTGAGCGTGGCTGCTTCACCGAGCGAGCCGAGGGGCACCAGGCCGCGACACCCCGAGGCGAGGAGACGGCGGACGTGGCCGGCGAGAAATTCGTGGTCCACGGCGCCGTCGGGTCCGAACGGCGTCGTGATGGCGGGGAATACGCCGCGCCAGTCGGCGGGAGTCATGGCAGTCATGGGAAATCCTCTCAAGGATGAATCTGTACGGTACGAGTCTCGGTGTAAAAGTCTCGGGCGGCGCGACCCTGCTCCCGGCTTCCCGACGAGGACGATTTCATCCCGCCGAACGGCGCGTGCGGGTCGACACCGGTGGTGTCGCCGTTGACCCGGACCAGCCCTACTTCGATTCGGCGAACATAGCTCAGGGCGCTCGCGAGATCACGGGTGAAAAGCGAAGCAGAGAGGCCGAACGGTGTGTCGTTGGCGAGGGCGACGGCGTGATCGAGATCGTGAGCGCTCAGCACGCCGAGCACCGGTCCGAATAGTTCGCGACGGGCGAGTGGATGGTCGCTGCGATCCAGCCGGACCGCCCGCGGCGCAAACCAGTGACCTTGCTGGTACTGCGGCGCTTCGGGGAGGACCCCGCCGAACAGGAGTTCTGCCGGCGAGTCGGCCAGCGCCTGCTCGATCCGCGCTCGCGATTCGGCCGAGATCAGTGGTCCGACCGCACTCGCGAGATCGTCGACGGGCCCCAATGGCAGTGCCCCGACGGCAGCAGCAAGCAGCGAAAGAAATTCCGCCTCCACTGCGTCCTCGACGATGACACGTGACGTCGCGGTGCACTTCTGTCCCGCGTAGCGCATCGCGCCGGCCGCGGTGAGCACGGCGGCCTTCTGCAGGTCCGCGGTGCGCGACACGATGACGACATTCTTGCCGCCCATCTCGGTCTGGATGCGGATATTTCGTTCAGCACCGATCGCCGCGACGCGGGCACCCACCGCCTGCGAGCCGGTGAACGAGGCGGCACGAATGGCCGGGCTCCGGAGTAGCGCCTCGCCGCTCGAGCCATCGCCGTGAATGACATTGAACACGCCGGCAGGGATCCCGGCGGCGAGCGCGGTCTCGGCGAGGAGATGCGCCACCCCCGAGGCAAGCTCCGATGGCTTCAGGACCACGGTGTTGCCGAAGGCCAGCGCCGGTGCCGCTTTCCAGAGTGGGATTGCAACGGGAAAGTTCCAGGGCGTGATCAGCGCGACGGGGCCGACCGGGTCCCGCAGGGTGAACTGCAGTGCATCGGCGGCCTGAGCCGGAATCACCTCACCGACCTCGCGCACCGCTTCACCAGCGTAGTAGCGACAGATCACCACCGCACGCGCGACCTCGCCGCGGGCTTCGCCGATCGGCTTCCCCACCTCACGTGTGATGGCGCGCGCGAGTTCATCCGAACGCGCCGCAATCGCTTCACCCCAGCGGTAGAGCGCCTCGGCGCGCGCGGGCCCGGACGTGCCACGCCAGCCGGGAAATGCCTCGGCAGCGGCGGCCGTCGCAGCGGCAACGTCGCCGGCGTTGGCCACGGGCGCGCGCGCGATGAGCAGGCTGGGCGCGGAAGGATCGAACCGGTCGCGGTAGTCCGAGGTCGAGGCCGGGCGGAACGCCCCGGCAATGAGGTGCGGGAGGATATCAGTCATGCGGATTTCTCCGGCGGACGGTGATGTTCGAGGGTGTCCGCGAGCGCGCGCCCGGCGCTGAGGATGTGCTCGCGCAACAACCGCACGACCCGGGTGGTATCGCGAGCGCGCGCGGCGGCCGCGATCGCCCGGTGTTCACGAACGGCGCGCGAGGTCCCGCGAGTGAGTGTGAGTTGGAGGCGCAGGAATCGGTCGGACTGTGCGTGGAGGCGGGCAACAGTTTCGAGCGTGCGCGGTCGTTGCGCCGGCGCATAGAGTGCGAAATGGAATGCCCGGTTCGCATCGCCCCACGCGCTCACGTCGCCCGTGGCCACCGCGCATTCGAACGCGGCGGCGTGATGGCGCAGCGCGGTGTCATCGGAGGTGGTGAGGCGCGGCACCGCACGGCGTGCAAGATCGGCCTCGATCAGCGCCCGCAGCTCAAAGAGTTCGGCCGCCTCGGCCACCGCCAGGGGGGCCACCACGGCGCCCCGATGCGCTTGAAGCGCGACAAGCCCCTCCGCCTCGAGCTGGCGTAGCGCTTCGCGCAGCGGGATCCGACTCACCCCCAGCTCGGCGGCGAGCGCCTCCTGGCGGAGCGGCGCCCCGGCGGGCCATTCTCCGGACAGGAGCCGGGTGCGGAGCGCCTCGACAGCGGCGTCGGTGAGGGTGCGTCGGAGGAGTGGCATCGGATTGTATACAATATCCCAAACAGCTGGAGGCGCAAGGGATGAGGATGAGGGTGATGGGTGATGGGTGATGGGTTATGGGCGATGGGTGATGGGTGATGGGTGATGGGTGATGGAGGATGGAGGAGGGAGATACGGAGAGCTAAGAGCGGGCCGGATCACCCCAAGGTGTGTAGTAGACCGTCCGGGAGACGTTTCGGATGCCTCGCGGGGGATTCTCGATCGAAATCCGAACCTCCAGGCTCTTGCCATCTCTGCTGCGTCGGAGCTCGCGCCGGATCGTGGTCGGGCATTCCGGCAATCCGCGTTCAACCTGCAGCGAGTTTCGTCCCCACTTGGCCATGAATTCAATGATGCCACCTGCCGCGAGTACTCCGGAATGCCAGCGCCCGTCAATCACTCCGTCAAGCGTTGCCGTCTCGCTCCCAGTGATAGTGACGAAGCCGCTATCCCCGGTGATGGTCAGCGAGCTGTCGGGCCGTCCATCGCGCGTCATCACTTCGAACTCCGCAGGCAACGCGTTCCCGGTGGGGTGCTTCGCAATTGTTGCCATGGTGACGGTCCTCCCGGACGCGATCAAGCGCGCCCGCGACAACGAATCGGCAAGGGCGTATTCCGGAGCGATACGATCGCGCTTGACGATCGACCCACAAGCACTGAAGGCCTGAACGAAGGGTCGATCCCCCCTCGTGGGATCAAGCGACCACTTCCCCACGAGCGTGCGCATGACAGCGCCGGGAGACGGCGCCTGGCTCGGGAGCGGATAGGTCAGGATCGCGAGCGCAAATGCCAGGCGGCTGATCATGGCATCGTCTCGCCAGTTCCGCGCGAATAGAAGAACCTCTTCTTCGTTTTCGGCCCAACCGAGGAGATTGTCATCTGTACCTCAAGGCTGTTGCCATCAACTCCAAACCGAAATTCCCGACGCAACCCTAAGTGGCACTCCGGGATTCGACGTTCGACGATCAGCGTTTCGCCCTTCAAGCTCGCCTCAAACTCGACGAGCCCACCCTCCATCTGCGCCTCCTGGTGCCGTCGTCCATCCACACGCCACCGGGTCGCATACTTGGGGCTGTTGGAGATCACGACGACACTATCCTCTGCGTCGATCGTGATGCGAGCGAAGAGTCGGATTTCATCCATGAACGCGATGACCTTCGGGTCGAGTATCGGCCCCGCGCGGCCTGCCCCCGGAGGCGGGAAGTTTCCCTGTCGCACCAGATCCCGAGGCACCAGGGTGAGTTTGCCGCTGGCATGGCACCCGCCGGGGTATCGACCGCCCGGGAACGAATCGCTGCGGGCCGCGTCATTCAGCCACGTTCCAGCGAATCCGTTCAGCGTTGTCGCAAGCGCCGTTTGCGCCGAGAGGGGTGCCGCAGCGAGAAGGAGGGCGAGCGGAGCAAGGCGTGAGCGCACTGGTTTCTCCAAGGGGGATGGCAGCCCTCTCAAAATACTCCCTTAAAGCAAGAAGCGAGAGACGAATCGCTCGCCCCTCGCCTCCATCATCCATCATCCATCATCCATCATCCATCATCCATCATCCCTCATCCCTCATCCATCATCCATCATCCATCACCCTCACCCTTCAGTTCACGGCTTCGACGCCCCTTTGCTGTAGACAAACTTCCGCTCGACCTTGCGGCCGCCGTTGTCGATTACTGTCTTGACCTCGAGCGACGCACCGTCCTCGCTGAGCTTGAATTCGCGACGGACGGACGCGCCTTCGGGGATGCCGCGCTCGACCACCAGTGTCTTCCCCTTCCACTTCGATTCCGTCTCGAGCACGCCACCTTCCATCTGAGCTTCCTGGTGCTTGCGTCCATCAGCACGCCATGGCGTGATGTGCCCCTGATCATCGGCGATGGTGACATCGAAGTCGCTCGCGGTGATGACCATCAGCGGCGCCGGCCGGGCCTCGCCCATCACGATGCGCATCTTGGGGTCGTTCATGCCGCCGCCACCGCGACGCGCCCCGAGGCCGGCTCCCCCACCACCCCCACCCCCGCCACCGCCACCACCGCCACCACCGCCCCCACCGCCACCACGGCCAGCTCGACGTCCCCCGCCCCCGCCTTCCGGCGCCCCACCAACCGCAGCCGCAGCACCGGCCGCGCCACCGGCGCCGCGTTCGCCGCCACCACCCATCATCGCCATCGGATTGCCCGGGATGGAATCACTACGGGAAGGATCGAGGGTCCAGGTGCCGGCCAGAGCCGTGGTGACACTGGGAGCTGGCTTTTCCTGCGCCGCGATGGGTGCGACAGCGAGGATAACGGCGAGAGAGGCAAGGGAGACGCGCACGCGGCAACTCCTGCGAATGCGACACGGTGATGGGGGAACGGACCAGAGCGGCCCGACAGCATGATACGCCGGCCCACATCATCAGGTTGCAGAGCGTGCGCCGGGCTGCGAGCGGCCGATCAGTGCTCGGGATAGCGTGGATCGTAGAGATTCGCCGCGATCAACTCGCGGACTCCCTCGAGATCCGTGATTTCAGCCAATCCTTCCGCGAAGGCGGTCCGCACCACCGCTTCGGCCACCTGGATCGAGACAGCCAGGATCCGCTCGACCGGCGGGTACATCGATCCGGTCTCGAGTTCTGCCGTTGCCGTGGCTGCCACCAGCGCGTCGGCGGCCGCCAGAAACATCGAATCGGTCACATGGCGAATCCCTGCCGACACCACCCCGAGGCCGAGACCCGGGAAGATGTAGGCATTGTTGGCCTGGCCGACGATGCGCAGTGCCCCCTGCCAGTCGACCGGCTCGAACGGCGAGCCGCTGGCAAAGACCACCCGGCCCTCGGTCGCATGGTAAGCGGCCTGGGCGGTGCATTCGGCCTGCGAGGTCGGATTCGACATCGCGAAGACAATCGGCCGCTCGTTGATGGCGGCCATCGCCTGCAGGGCCTGCTGGGTGAAGAGGCCGGTAACCCCGGAGAGACCGATCAGCGCGGTCGGCCGCACCAGATCGATCGCCTCGACCAGATCACGCGTGCCAGGATGCTGTTGCGCAAACGGCCGCAGCGATTCGGAGAGAACCGGGCGCCCGGCCACCGCGAGGCCATTGCTGTCGAAGAACCAGCAGCGCGCACGCGCATCGGCCTCACTCATCCCGCTCCGCTGCATCGCCTTCACGATCAGCTCGGCACATCCGACGGCCACACCGGCACCACCGAAGAGGATCCGCTGTTCGGTGAGCGGCACCCCCGTGACACGGCCGGCATTGAGCAGGCCGGCGAGGGTGACTGCGGCCGTGCCCTGGATATCGTCGTTGAAGGTGCAGGCCTGCATCCGGTAGCGCGCCAGTAACTTGGTGGCATTGTTGGTCGCGAAATCCTCGAACTGGATCAGGGCACCGGGGAAGACTTCCTCGACCGCCGCCATGAACTCATCGACGAGCGCCGTGTATTCGTCGCCCTTGAGGCGCGGTTGCGCCAGCCCGATGTAGTGCGGGTCGACGCGCAGCGCCTCATTGTCGGTGCCCACATCCAGCATGATCGGCAAGCCGAGCGCCGGGTCGACGCCACCACACGCGGTATAGAGCGTGAGCTTGCCGATCGGAATTCCCATGCCGTGCGCGCCCAGGTCGCCGAGTCCGAGAATGCGGGCGCCGTCGGTGACCACGATGACCGAGACCTTCTCTGCCGGCCAGTTTCGCAGCAAGGCGACGATCTGCCCACGATCGCGAGCTGAGATATAGAGGCCGCGTGTCTCGCGAAAGAGCCGGCCGAACTTCTTGCACGCGTCGCCCACCGTCGGCGTGTACACCACCGGCAGGAACTCGGCGAGGTGATCGATGATGGTGCGGTAGAAGAGGCGTTCGTTGCGATCGAGCAGCGCGACGAGCGCGAGGTACTGATCAAGCGGGGCGTCGAGCGAGCGAAGATTCGCGAGGACGCGATCCTCCTGCTCTTCCTGCGTGAAGACGCGGGGCGGCAGCAGCCCGCGCAGTCCCAGTCGATCGCGTTCGTCTTCGGTGAAGGCAGTGCCCTTGTTGAGGCGACCATCCTGAAGAATCTCGACGCCGCGAGGGGCACGGCGTTCGCTGTTCGCGCGCGGGGTGATGCTCATTGCCGTCCCTTCGATGCCCGGTATCGCCGGATGAAAACTGAAAGCGCCGCCACGAGGTGACGGCGCCATACTTTCTTCGGAGTGCCCGACCCGACTGCCGATATCGGGTGACGGGGGCAGAACATACGCCATCCGCCCGGGGAGGCGCAAGAAGTCGCCATACGTGGCCCGCGGACGCCGCCGGGCCTAGAATCCAGTGACAACATCGCCTCAGGCCGCCATGCGTCGACTGCTCCTCCACACCTCACTCGCCCTCACGGCGATCCTGCTCTGTCCGGGCACCGTATCTGCTCAGGTCGTCAGGGCGAGTCAGTGCGCGCCGATCGCGCCACATGACGGATATGCGGTCGCGCTCCGCAAGAACGTAATTCGACACCTCAACGCCCCCACGCAATCGGAAGCGACCTTCAAGTTTTCGGGGGCGCGCCCCGCTGACACGAGCGTGAAAATCCTGACATCGGATTCGCTGTGCAGTCGCGCGGCCATCGCCATGCAAGCATATCGACCAGAATCGTGGGCACAAACGGCGAGCTCCGACTCGACTTCCTACGATCAGGTATTCGTCATCAGCATCGGGTCAAATCGGTTTGTCGCGGAAGGAATTAATCTACGCGGCGTTTCGAGAGCCTACGTGCTGGACTCCACGCTGACCACCGTACTGACATTCTGGGAACAGATCAGGATAGATCATCGATGGGAATTGTTTGCCTCCCGGCAACTGCCTTTCCTCACCATAATGTCCTGGGGGCCGAGCGGGATCGCACCCCCGGATCTCACGCGATGCGCCACACCAACGGACTATGAGGGGCACCTCGGCAATCAGCTGGAGTGGCTCACCCACCTGGTCGGGGATAGCACGGAGCACTCGTTCCTTCGGGGACTCTCATTGCCGTTCATGCGTGATCCCCAGGTTTCAATCATCTCAGATCATTCGCTGTGCAAGCTCGCAGCAAAGACCATCAATCGTGACTCGAAGCTTCCGCAGTCTGCACCACACGTGATCTTCCTCCTCCGAATCGGGATAAACCGCTTCTGGGCCGAGACTGACGACCTCTCGGCCGGAGAATGGGGACTCGGGTTCATCCTGGATGGGACGCTCAGGAGGGTGCTCGCGCGCGCGATGATCTAGGGGTTCCCAAAACAGGAACCGCGTCTCCGGAGTTCTCCGAAGACGCGGTCCTTTTATGCCCCGACCAGGACTTGAACCTGGAACCTAGTGATTAAGAGTCACGTGCTCTACCAATTGAGCTATCGAGGCGATCTTCTGACAGTAGCCCCAACGGGAGTCGAACCCGTCTCTCGACCTTGAAAGGGTCGCGTCCTAACCGATAGACGATGGGGCCGAGGGTCCCGGTGAATCAACTGTCATAGCGCTAACGGGATTCGAACCCGTGTTCCAGCCTTGAGAGGGCTGTGTCCTAGGCCTCTAGACGATAGCGCCGTGTCGCGAACAGCCGCGCAATATAAGCCAGCGGCCCAGACCTTCAACCCTGCCCCTCGCAGGACAGCGGCGTGCCCTCTCAACAGGCCCGGCAGGAATCGAACCTGCAACCCCCGGTTTTGGAGACCGGTGCTCTACCAATTGAGCTACGGACCTTCGCGCGATCAGGGTGCCCGACGGGGATTGAACCCGCAACCTCCGGAGCCACAGTCTGGCGCTCTAACCAATTGAGCTACGGGCACCATTTGACCGCGAGAGGCCTAAAATGCCCCGCAGCGGGGGGGCGGTCAAGCGTCGCGTCGTGCCCAGAAGCGTCGAGCGAGTGCCAGAGTCCGATGATTGGCCGGCACGGCGTCATCATCGAGCGCCGCCACCGAGACCACCCCCCGCGCTGCATTGCAGGCCAGGAGCGCCACGCCGCGCAATTGCTCCCGGCTGACCGCCGCCTCCTTCACCCCGCCCCGGACGGTTTCGGCGAGTCGCGCACGCGCCACGCTCGGAAGCCCGCCGAGCGCCAACGGAGGGAAGACCAGTGTCTCGCCGTCCCACCAGGCTATCGCCCAGATGGTGGCCTCGATAGCTCGCCCTGCGCTATCAAGCATCAGGGCGTCGTCGGCCTCGAAGTGCCCGGCGGTCATTCTGGCGGCCTCGAGCCACGCCCGGTCGGCGGTCTTGTGGGGATACCCTCGATGCGGCGCGGGCGAGGTATACAGCGCCAGCGGCGCCGTCCCTCCGACCTCCCGGTCGCTGGCCAGGACGCGACCGGCCGAGACCTCGATCCGGACGACACGGTCTTCCCCGCCCTCGGGGCGGGTGAGCTCGGGGAGGGTTAGCCCGAGTGCTTCGGCACTCCGCTCCAGGCGCGCCAGATGCAGCGGCCAGAGCGGCGCCCGGCCGTCGATTACCCGGACGGTCTCGATCAGCGAGGTCGCCAGGGTCAAGTCGCCTCCACCGCGGGAGCCACGGCAGGGGCACGCAGCGCTTGCAGGACCGTGGCAACGATGATCAGCCCGCCGCCGAGGAGGGCGAGGACACTCGGCACCTCATGCAGCAGCAACCACGACCAGACCGGGTTGAATGCAGTCTCGACCAGCAGGAGCAACGACACCTCGAGCGCCGGCACTGACCGGATCCCCGTCGCCACCAGCACATACGCCCCCGCGATCTGGAAGATGCCGAGATAGAGAATCACGCTCCACGCACTGAATGGGTGGCTCCCGACTGGCAGCGCCATCGGAAGAATCGCGACGCAGGCGATGATGTTGCCGAGGATGCACGCGGCGATACCCCGACCGCCGGCATCACCATCGCGCCCAAGCCAGCGGAGGCCGCAGATCATCAAGGCATACGACAACCCGCTCACCACCGCAAACAGGTTGCCCCTCGCCGGATCAGGAGCCGTCGTGGAAGGCGCGTCATCCCCGAGGAATACCAATACCAGGCCGCCGAGCACCGCAAAGAGTATCGGCAGGTCGCGACGCTGGATCGGCTCACGGAGCAGCCAGGGGCCGAGCAGCAGCAGATAGAGCGGCGCGGTCGACTGGAGGTAGATGGTATTCGCGCTGGTGGTCAGCCGGTTGGCGAGCACGAATGACACCAGCGTCGCCGCATACGCCGCCCCGACCAGCAGGGGCTTCCACCCGAAGCCGCGCCAGGCCTTGGGCACCAGGATCAGCAGCGTCAGCGCCGCCACCCCAGAGCGAAAGGACGCCACCTGATACGCCCCGAAGTCGGACGCCTTGATGGCAGCGCCTCCGGTCGAGAAGAGCAGTGCGGCGAGGGCGATTCTCAACCGT
Source organism: Gemmatimonadota bacterium (assembly GCA_040388535.1). Taxonomy (NCBI): domain Bacteria; kingdom Pseudomonadati; phylum Gemmatimonadota; species Gemmatimonadota bacterium. The sequence goes on from JAZKBR010000007.1 coordinate 283,792, forward strand.
GGCGAAAGGGTCAAACCGTAGCTGTCCTTGGCGGGAGGGACGGGGTGCCGGTCTCGCCATCAAGTTCGCAGGAGAAGCGACCGGTCGGAAGGCCGAGGGCACTGGTCACGTGCCACGACCCAGCGAGGTCGCTATTTCTTCAGCATGATTGACTCACCCGACCGCTCTTCCCCGATCGTCCGGTTTACCTTCGCGACCCTCGCCGTGAACCTGCTGGTGATCGTCTGGGGCGCACTGGTTCGCGCCACCGGTTCGGGAGCGGGCTGCGGCAACCACTGGCCGTTGTGCAATGGGGAAGTCATTCCACCCTCGCCAACAGTGCACACGATCATCGAGCTGACCCACCGGGTAACCAGCGGACTTGCGCTCGTGCTGATTGTTGCGCTGGTACTCTGGACACGGCGCCGCTTTGCTGCCGGTCACTGGGCGCGTCGCGGTGCGATGGCCTCGCTGATCCTGATGCTGATCGAGGCGGCCATCGGCGCCGGCCTGGTGAAGTTCGAGTTGGTGGCCCACAATGCTTCGCTCGCGCGTGCCTTCTCGCTGGGCGCGCACCTCATCAACACCCAGCTGCTCCTCGCGGCGATCTTCCTGACGGCCCGATGGGCGGACGGCCGACGCGCCCCGACCCGCCTGGGCATCGGACGTGGCTGGTGGCTGCTGCTGCTCGCGATGGTCGCCCTGCTCGCGATCGGGATGAGCGGCGCCATCGCCTCGCTCGGTGACACGCTCTTTCCCGCGCGCACCCTGACCGAGGGGCTGGCCCAGGATCGTGACCCTACGGCGCACGTCCTGTTGCGGCTGCGAGTCTGGCATCCGGTGCTCGCGCTGGTAACCGGTGCCCTGCTGATCGTGCTCACAACCCAGGTGCGACACTGGCACGACGACCCGCGGCTCGCGCGCGCGGCACGTGTCACGGGGGCGATGGTGCTGGTGCAGTGGAGTGTGGGATTGCTCGCGCTGGTGATGCTGGTGCCGATGGCGCTGCAGTTGCTGCATCTCATCACCGCCGACCTGCTCTGGCTGTCGGTGGTCCACCTCGCCGCGGAAGCGACGGCGCCTCAGATCGAGCGCACCACCGTCGCGAGCATGTTCGCGGCCTCGGCGTCGAACACGGTTCCTGCCCCCGACTCGAGGTAGGCCAGCGCGCGATCGGCGGCCCAGCGCGGGCGGAAGGCGCGCGGTGAACGCAGCGCCGCATACGTCGATGCTGCACTGACCAGCCGACTCGCCCAGTGCGGCGTGGGTCGGAAGCGGCGTGTGGGATAACCGGACTGATCGGGGCGAAGGTGATGCTCGTACGCCACCGCCGCCGCGAGCTCCATTCCCCGGCCACCTGCCTCAAGCAGCAGGCGGGCGCCGAGCACGGTATGCGTTTCGACCGAGATCCGTTCTGCGACCGTGAGCATTTCCTTGTTCCCAAGCTCCTGATTGATCCGTGCCATGCCGATGTCGTGCAGCAGTGCCGCCACGCCGAGGCGGTGACGGCCCGGTTTGTCGACCCAGGGCGAAGCAGCGGCCATGGTCAGCAACGCCGTGTTGATGGCGTGCACCAGCGGATACCACTCGGGATTGTCGCCGTGCGCGACCTGCGGCAACTCGTGATGCTCGAACAGGCCGCCGAGGATGCGCACCACGGCCTCGGCTTCGCCTCGCGCCACAGCACCGCGCGCCGCCTCCGACCGAATCCAGGCCATCGCCTCCATCTCGTCGGCGAGGTCGAGTAGCAGTTCGCGGTTGGGCGCCCCGCCGACAAAGGCCTGCTCCGAGGGCTCCAGCGCTACATCCTCGAGCACGGCGACACTGCCGAAGACGACGCCAGGTATGCTGGCCTCGCCGACGGCCGAGCTTGCCCCCGTCGACATCCGCACCATCACCTGTTCGATCAGCATCGCCGCTGAGTCGATCGTCACGGTCGAATCGAGCTCGAGGCGCTGCACGCCCACGGCCGTGAGGCGACGGCTCCACGGCCAGTCGCTCAGTTCGTGCAGTGCGCGACCGGCGTAGACCGGCGCCCCGCCGAGGAAGAGGAGCACGGGGCGCGAGTCCACCGCGAGGAGCGAGAGGATGCTCTGATACAGTGCCTCGACTGACCGGCGGGTCGCGGGATGCCCAGGCGAATAGAGCGACGCCGCGGACATGGCTTGCGCGAACGCGTGCAGGAAACGGACGGCTTCGCTCATCCGTGACCACCCAGCATCGCGCGGATCTCCGGGTCGTTCGACTTGCTGGCGAGTTGCAGCGCAACGAGCACAGGCCGATGGTTGCGCCACCGACCCGCCAGCACTTCAAGCGCGGCGAGCATCACCGGCGTTTTCGGCAGCAATCGCTGACGTCGGAGCAACCCCTTGCGTGCGCGCACGAGCGCGAGCAATTGCGGAACAATCAGGGGATTCCCCGAGCCGGCCAGCAGACGGATCGCCTGCAAGCGGAGATCATCGCTCGCCGCGCCGAGCATCGTCAGCACCGGTGCCACCAGCGGGGCCGGACAGACCCCGTTGAGCGACGCAAGGGCGACGCGGCCGAGTGACTCATCGCCGCTCTCGAGCGCTTCGATGACGGCGCGATCGCGAATCGATGGCTGACGCAACAACACCTTGAGCGCTTCCTGGCGGACCCGGGGCTCCGGATTGTTGAACGCCGCGAAGACCTGATCGACACTGGTGATCGCCGGAAATTGCGCCAGGACCGCGAGAATGTTGCGTGCGAGGAACCACGGCGCACCGGCGAGTCGCGCGACGAGATCCTCTTCGGCAGACGGACCGATACGCGTGAGGATGTCGAGCAGGCGGCGCCTGGTGCTGCGTTCGCCGGCACGCGCGAGCGCATCAAGTAAGGGTGTCACTGCCGTTGCGCCGGAGTGCAGCGACACCCGCTCGACAAGGGTGAAGTCGGGTTGCGGTGCCGAGAGTAGTCGCTCGAGCAGGCCAGGATCCAGCACTGCATCGGCGATGGCTTGCACTGTCGCCTTGTCGTTCTTCTCGTGCTCCAGCAGCTGCAGCACTTCAACAATCTGGCCCTTCTCGCCGAGCGCGGCGGCAGCACTCAGGACAGGCGGCTCACTGCAGTTCAGTTCGAGTCCCATCGCCACGATCCGGGCGGGTTCCATCCCGAGGCGCGGATCGGTCTCCTCGTCCTGCTCGACACCGACCCCTTCCCACTGCTCCACCAGCGACGCGACCTGTGCCGAGAAGGCTCCGGCCACCACCGTGCCCGGGCCGCCCTCCACGCCAGCCAGCTTGCCGAGCAGCGATCGCAGCTGCGGCGAAATGGGCGAACCATCCGCCTCGGCGACGGACTCGAGCAGCAGCATCAACTGGGCGGGGGGAACGATCGACAGGGTGTCTCTGAGGAAACGTCGACGCGAGGCCATCGATGGCGCGGCTGCCACGACGCGTACGGTGGTCGGCTGCGACAACGCGGCGAGCACATCGACGAATCGTTTGCGCGCGCTGCCCGATGCACGATCGCCCCGTGCTGCCAGCGAGTGCGAAAACCCACCCAGCGCTTCGAAGACCCGGCGGGCGCCCTCAGGACTCTGGGTCGCACGCTCACTGATTGCATCGGCGAGGGCGGCCGTCGAGGGAGCCGTCTCCCCTTCGGCCAGACGGTGGCCGAACGCGGCCTCGACCAACTGGCCCCAGAAGACATCATCGATATCGCTCTCCATCGCCGGGTCGGCGAAGGCGAGGACATCGTAGACCATCGGCTCGATGCGGATGTGCTGCAGCCGAAGCCCTTCGACGCCGACCGTTTCGTCGGCATCGCTGGCAGCCAGGGCGCTGAGCATGATGCCGACTTCGTGCGCCGTGATGCCGGATTGCAGCGCCAAGGTCCCGATGTTGCGGCGATGCAGCCGCACCGCGAATTCGCGCAGGACGGTGGGGAGCGGCTCGACCGTGGTGCCATCGAGCAGCATACCACGAGGCGTCACACCAATGGTGATGGAATCGCGATTCATGAGTGCCGCGCCCAGTTTTTCAGTGAGCGCGGCAGCTGCGGTGACCACGAATCCGTGCCCTGCGGGGTACATCGCCGCCTTGCTCTGCGCGTTGACGAACTCGCGCAGCGCCGCCTCGACCGAGCGCGGCATCGCCACCCCGCGCGAGCGACCGCTCACTCGACGACCCGACTCCGCGAGGCGGCGACCTGCTCAGGCATGCGAGCCCATGTTCTCGACCATGGCGTTCCCGAATCCGCTGGTCGACACCTTGGTCGCACCCTCCATCAGTCGCTCGAAGTCGTACGTCACTCGCTTCTGTCCGATGGTTGCCGAGAGCGATTCAAGAATCAGGTCGGCGGCTTCGTTCCAGCCGAGGTAGCGCAGCATCATTTCGCCCGAGAGGATCACCGAGCCCGGATTCACCATGTCCTTGTCCGCGTATTTCGGGGCAGTACCGTGCGTCGCCTCGAAGATCGCGTGGCCGGTGACATAGTTGATGTTGGCCCCGGGCGCGATGCCGATGCCGCCGACCTGTGCCGCGAGCGCGTCGGAGATGTAATCGCCGTTGAGATTCAGCGTGGCGAGCACGCTATAGTCACGCGGACGCAGCAGAATCTGCTGCAGCATGGCATCGGCGATTACGTCCTTGATGATCACGCCGTTTGGCAACACCTGCCATGGGCCCCCCTCGTGGTCGACCGCACCGAATTCCTCCTTCGCCACCGCATAACCCCAGTCGCGGAAGCCGCCCTCGGTGTACTTCATGATGTTGCCTTTGTGCACCAGCGTCACGCTTGGCAACTTCTGGGCGATGGCATACTTGATCGCAGCCCGCACCAGCCGCTTCGAGCCCTCTTCCGACACCGGCTTGATGCCGATGGCGCTCGAGTCGGGAAAGCGGATGCTCTTGGCGCCCATCTCGTCCTGCAGGAAGGCAATGATCTTCTTCGCCTGATCACTGTGCGCTTCGTACTCGATGCCGGCGTAGATGTCTTCCGTGTTCTCACGGTAGATCACCATATCGACCGCGCCGGGATCCTTGACGGGCGAGGGCACACCGGTGAACCAGCGCACCGGGCGGACACAGGCGTAGAGATCGAGCTGCTGACGCAACGCGACATTCAGTGAACGGATGCCGCCACCGACCGGTGTGGTAAGCGGCCCCTTGATGGCGACCAGGTAATGGTTGATGGCGGTGATGGTGTCTTCGGGAAGCCAGGAGTCGAACTTGTTCTTGGCCTTCTCGCCGGCGTACACCTCGAACCACGCCAGGCGGCGCTTGCCGCCGTAGGCAATCTTCACCGCACTGTCGAGCACGTGCCGCGACGCGCGCCAGATGTCGGGACCAGTACCATCACCCTCGATGAAGGGGATGATCGGCGCGTCGGGCACCTGCAGCGCACCATCCTTGAGGGTGATCGGCGAGCCGTCGGTCGGCGCGGAAAGCTGCTGGAAGGCGGGCGAAGCCGCAGAATTGGTAGGCATCCCGGAATAATAGCGCCGGAGCTCGCCCCTGCCACGCAGCGCGGTGATATCCTTCCGATCATGGCGGACTCCCCCAAGCACCTCGCCCCTGCGCGACCGCTCCATCGCACCCACCTCGCCCTCAGCGCCCTCCGGACGGCATTCGGAGCGGCTGGCCGGCTTGCCCCTGGCATGACCGCGCGCGCGGCGGAGGCGCTCTTCTTTCGGACCCCGCGAGGGGCAGCACGGGCCGAGGAGGTCGCGTTCCTGAAGACTGCGAACCGCTTTACGGTCAGCGCCGCTGGAGAGCGGGTGGCGGGGTATCACTGGGGAGGCAGCGGGCCACTGGTGGTGTTCGCTCATGGCTGGCTCAGCAGCGCCGGTCGCGTCGCGCCACTCGCCAAGGCGATCCTCGCGGTCGGTGGTCAGGTAGCCACCTTTGACGCCCCGGGACACGGTGAGTCGACCGGCTGGCGTTCATCGATGCCCGAATTCGCCGCGGCGCTCCGAACAGTCGTCGCACAGGTGGGTCCGGCACACGCACTTGTCGGGCATTCGCTCGGAGGAGCTGCGTCGGTGTTTGCCGTCTCGCGAGGACTGCCCGTCAACCGGCTGGTCACCATCGCGGCGCCCGCCGACATCGCTGGCTGGGCCCACCGATTTCGCGACCTCCTCGGATTGTCGTCCGATGTCTACGCCCGGATGCAGCGCAATGCCGAGCAGCGACTCGCCATCACCTGGTCAGACCTCGACATTCCCATCGCGGCGCGCGACCTGCGCGTTCCCGGGCTTGTCGTGCACGACCTGGACGATCCGGACGTACCGTGGCAGGACGGCGAAACCCTATCGAGTGCCTGGCCGGGTGCCGAGTTCATGAGCACCACGGGCCTCGGGCACCGCGCCATCCTGCGCGATCCCGAGGTGATCCGTCGTGTAGTGGAGTTCGTGACGCGCTAGCCGCGCGCCAGGCCGGCTTCAGATCGGCTTGTAGATCGCAAACCACGCGGCGAGCGCACCGAGCAGGGGCAGCGCGAAGAGATAGACCTTGGCGACCTCCGGGCGACGGTACGGTAGCGTCCCGAACACTCCCAGAATCACCCAGATCGTCAGCTTGGCCCAGATCCATCCCGGAAAGGCGCCGCGCACCATCCCGAGTCGCGCGAGCATGCCGAATCCGCCGAGCAGGATCACAAAGAGCGCCACACCGTGCAAGGCGCCGGCGAGCTTGCGGCCGACGTTGCTTTCGCGCGTCCCGCCATTCAGCACATGCAGCGCGATGCCGCCCAGAATGGTGAAGAGCAGGAACATCCCGGACAAATGCACAATCTTGTAGATGCCGTACGAAATCATCGGTCAGCTTTCCCGCGGCCCGGGGCCGTCGCCATCAGTTGGAGAGGGTGTGAAGTATCGACCTACGGGCGCTCGATCGGAGTGCGCACGGAGTTGCCCCACTCGGTCCACGAGCCGTCGTAGTTGCGCCGTTGGCCCAGCCGAGCAGGTAGGTCAGCACGAACCAGCTGTGGGACGAGCGTTCGCCAATGCGGCAGTAGACGATCAGGTCGGCGCCGGGGCTGAGCCCCTGCTCCGTCTCGTAGAGGGTGCGCAATTCGGCCGCTGACCGGAGAGTATGGGTCTCAGGATCGACCGCCTTGGCCCACGGCACGCTGCGCGCGCCGGGGATATGTCCGCCACGTAACGCCCCTTCGTTGGGATAGTCGGGCATATGCATCCGCTCGCCGCGGAACTCTTCGGGCGAGCGCACGTCGACCAACTGACCGCCGCGCCCGACGTGCGCCAGCACATCGTCCTTGAAGGCACGAATAGTCGCATCCTGGCGCGGCCCCACCTCGATGTTGCCCGGCCGCACTACCGTGCGGTCGGTCACCAGCGGGCGGCCTTCTTCCTGCCAGCGTGCCCGTCCGCCGTCGAGCAGCCGAAGCTGCTTCAAACCGAAGAGCTGGAAGACCCAGAGCGCGTAGCACGCCCACCAGTTGTTCTTGTCGCCGTAGAACACGATGGTGGTATCGTCATCGATACCCCGTTCGCGCAGGAGTGCCTGAAAGCGATCGCGATCGACGTAATCACGGACGACGGCGTCGTTGAGGTCCTGTACCCAATCGATCTTCACCGCGCCGGGGATGTGCCCCGTCTCGTAGAGCAACAAGTCTTCGTTGGATTCGAGGAGCCGAACCTTCGGATCGTCGAGGTGCGCGGCGACCCACGCGCAATCCACCAGCACTTCCGGGTGGGCGTAACCACGGCTTCCGATGGCGGTGACAGCAGGAATGGACATCAGGGATTTCCCGGGCCAAGCAGGTCTTCGAGAACTTTGTCGACCACCTCGACGACTCGGCCCGACACAATGCGTGCGAGCACGTCCACGGTCTCGAGTGGCAGCGATTCAGGGTGTTTGCGGTCCCGCTGAAACCGGACGATCTGGCCGAGGAGTACGGCGGCCATCGGCGACGCGCTCTCCTCGCTGGTCTCAGCGTCGTCATCCTCTGTCGCGTCGGCAACGGCACGTTCATAACTCGATGATGGCACGGAGGACGACCACGGCTCCGACTCGTCATCACCATCCGGTTCGATCGGTGTCGGTGGCATGGGGACGATCGCGTAGAGCTCACAGCGCAGGCCCGGTTCCTCCTCGCGCGCCGCGAGCACCAGTTGCCGTGGCTCTCCGAAGACGCCGTGGCGCTCGAAATACTCGATCGCCCCCGGTGGCACTGCGCATCGAGCTACCAGATTGCCATCGAGGAAGGTGCCCAGGCATTTCATCCCTTCGGGGACGCGCTCGTCGCTGATCTCCTCGACACGGAGTGGCACCGGCGCGTCCGTCGCCGCCAGCACCGAAGCCGGCCGGGCTGCGTCGTCGTCGGGTGGTGTCAGGTCGAATGGCTCGTCGATCATCGGTTCAGCCCCGGCTGGTTCGGAGAGGAAATCTACTCTCGTCGGCGTATGCCCCCTCCCCTACGTATGTTCTACGCCTCCCGATGTCAGATCTCGCCGCGCTTCCGCCCTCGCTGGACCATACCGCCGCCGCCCGCTGGCCGACGCGCGCGGCGGCGCACGTACTGGGCGTCGGCCTGCTCCTGGCCGTGGTCGCGGCGTTACCGGCTTCGCCGAGCGACCTGGATCGACACCAGCTGCCGAAAGAGACGGCGGTCCATCTCGCCGTCTGGCTTGCGGTCGCACTGGCCCGTCCGTTTCCTGCTACCGGGCTTCGGCGCGCGACGAGCTGGAGCCTGGTCCTGCTGCTCGCGATCACGATCGCCGCTACCGCCGGCGCGACCAACCTCTGGATGGCCGCGCGCGCCGCGGGACTCACCATCTCCGGAATCGCCGCACTCGTCACGGCGCGGCAGCTCGCCGCTGCCGGACTTGCCGACACCTTGCTCGGCTGGGCCGCAGTCGCCGCGGCGACCGGCACCGCCACGGGGCTCGCCCAGGCTTACGGCCTGAGTTCGCCGTTCTTTGCCGCGACACGCGCACCGGGTGGGACCTTCGGCAATCGCAACTTCATGGCTCACTTCGCTACCCTCAGTCTGCCGGTGGCCGGGGTCATCGCGCTCGGTGCCCGGCGTCGATACGCCGTGATGGCGCTGCTGCTCACGATCGCGCTTGTCACCGCGATCGTCCTCTCCCGTTCACGCGCAGCGTGGCTCGGCACGGTTGCGGTCGCGGGCACCAGTGCACTGGTATTGCTGCAGGCGCGGCGACGCGGCGAGTTGCCGATCGCGCGTGGTCGCCCTGCGCTGCTCCTCGCGGCCGGCGCGCTCGGCGTGGTTGCCGCACTGACGATTCCGAATGTGCTGGAGTGGAAGGCCCGTTCGCCCTACGCCGAAACGCTCGGTGACATTGCCAATCGTCGCGAAGGGTCGGGGCGCGGCCGGATGGTCCAGTATCGCAACACGTTGAAGCTCGCGCTTGAGCATCCCGTGCTCGGTGTCGGTCCGGGAAACTGGCCCATCCGATATGGCGATGTCGCGCCCTCGTCCGACCCCTCGTGGGCCTTCGGCGATCCGGTGCCACTCAATCCCTGGCCATCGAGCGACTGGATGGCGGTGCTCAGCGAGCGAGGCATCATCGCCGTGGGAGCACTCGCCTTTCTCGGATTTGCCCTGGCCTGGCGCGGAGTGACCGCAGCGATGTCGGGGGGAACACGCGCATTGAACGGCGCGGCGCTCCTGGCGCTCCTCGCGGCGGTCGCTGTGATCGGGGTATTCGATGCCGTGCTGCTCCTGCCGACGCCGCTGCTATTCGTCGCACTCGCGGCAGGGGCGCTGCTGCAACGTGCCGATGGCACGGCGTTGATCGAAGACGATGCACCACGGCATAGCACCGCATTCGGCACCGCAGTCATGGTGCTGCTCTGCCTGATTGCCTTGCGCAGCGTCACCCAGACCACCGCGTACCTCGTCGCCGGCAATGGCCGCGACCTCCGCCGACTGACCTGGGCCGCACGCATCGACCCCGGCAGCTATCCGATTCGCATCGCCCTCGCTGAGCGCGGTAACTGTGCTGCCGTGCGTGATGACGCCGCGGCAGCGCTTCGGATGGCCCCGAACTGGCCCGCGCCGAGAGCGGCGGCGCGCAGGTGCGGTGTGCGGTAGGACGAGAAGGGGGAAGGGAGAAGGGAGAAGGGAGCCGCACCCGCACAATCAGGACCGCTGCTGCGTACTGATGATGACCGGTTCTTGCGCTCTCCGGCAAACTTCCCCACATGAAATCGCACCGAGACTTGATCGCTTGGCAGGTCGCCCACGAAAATGCACTCGAGGTCCATCGCTACGCGGAGGCGGCGTGGACTCCGGCTCGATCCACGATATTCGATCAGCTTCGCCGCGCTTCACTCTCTGTCCAGCTGAATCTCGCGGAAGGCTATGCGTCTGGAATCGGATCTCGTTGTCGATTTCACTTCCGAATCGCGCATGCGTCAGCCGTGGAGACGACCGAACTGTTGCGTTTCCTTGGGGACCTGGGTGCGCAGATCCCGACGCTCATCAGTATGTCCGTGCGAGCGCAGGGCTTAACGTATGGCCTTTGGAAGAAGTCCAGGGGCTAATTCTCCCTTCTCCCTTCTCCCTTCTCCCTTCTTATCTTATCGGCCATACTCCGCCCAACTCCCATCATACACCGCCACCGGCGCCCCCACTCCTTCCGGATCCGCGGCGCGAATCACCTCGACCGCGAGCGCGAGAGTGCACGCCGTCACGCCGGATCCGCAGGTGGAAATCATCGGCCGCGACAGATCGATGCCATGTTCACGCAACAGTGCGCGCAACTCGGCCGGTGACTTGAACAACCGCGTCGCCGGATTGGTGAACTCGGCGAAGGGCGTGTTCACGCTGCCGGGTATGTGCCCGCGCCGGAGACCGGCGCGTGGCTCGTCCTCGGTGCCATTGAACCGCGGAGCCGAACGGCAGTCGGCGATCTGCGCGGACTCGGAACCCGAGACGACTCGGTCGACCTCCGCCCGATCCCGTACCAGCGAACGATCGATGACGGGAACGCGGTAGCCGGTGGGAAGTCGGCGGACGACGCCACGCTGTACCGGACGAGTTTCGCGAGCCCACGCGCCGAAGCCGCCGTCGAGCACCGAGACGTTGTGGTGGCCGAAGACGCGGAACATCCACCAGGCGCGTGCGGAACTCAGATTCAGGCCACTGCCGTCGTAGCAGATCACCCGGTCATCGGGGCGGATGCCGAGACGCTCGGCGATGCCGGCAAACCGCTCTGCCGACGGCAGCATGTGGGGAAGATCGGCATCGGGGTCACTGGCGGCATCGAGATCGAACCGGACGGCACCGGGGACGTGGGCCGCGAGATATTCGCTATCGGCATCGCGCCCCATCGCCGGCAGATAATACGATGCGTCAAGCACGACGATCCCGGGCTCGTGACCGTGTGCCGTGAGCCAGTTGGCCGAAACCAGGGGAGGGGTCATCGGAGCGGCACTAGATTCCACGCGCAATCCTCGAGGATGATCTGGCGATGGTATTCGATACCCTGATAAATCGCTTCCGGGCCGCCGATCGCAACACCCGGCTCGAGACGCTGCTCGACTACTCCCGTAAGCTACCCGAGTTGCCCGCGGAGTTGCGGGTAGCGAGCGATCTGGAGGCCCATCGCGTCACCGAATGCCAGACGCCGGTTTTCCTCTGGGTCGGCGTTGCCGGCAGTGCCGTAACAATACATGCCGAGATTCCGCGGGAGTCGCCCACCGTCCGCGGCTTCGTCTCGCTCCTTGTTGCCCGGCTCAACGGGGCCTCTCCGGCCGATGTCGCGGCGGTCCCCGATGACCTGCTCGACCAGCTCGCGCTGGGCGAGACCCTCGGCATGATGCGCACCCAGGGACTCACCGCCATACTCGGCCGGATCAAGCGATCGGTCGCCGCAGCCAATACGGGGAGATGAGATGTACGCCCTTATCCTGATTCGCTATCGCCGGCCCCTCGAGGAAATCGTCGCGGCCACCGAGGGTCACCGGAATTACCTCAAGACCCTGAAGGCCGAGGGGGTCCTGCTTGCCTCCGGGCCGTTCGATCCGCGCGTAGGGGGTGCCTTGTTGCTCCGGGTGCCGGACGGCGACACGCGTGCGCTCGACCGGATTCGCGACAACGACCCCTTCTTCCGCGACGGGCTCGCCAACTACGAACTGTTACCCTGGAACCCGGTGCTGGGCGCCGAAGGCCTCGATCAGCTGTAGCGCGGAGCTTGGCCTGCCCGCGAAACCGCGACCGGGCATTCTCCGTTGTTGACCCACCCGACAACTTCTGGCAGTGTTAGTGGTTCCCGGACAGCTCTCCCGCCTCATCCCGAAAGGATCCTGATGCAACGCCGCGACTTCCTGGCCGTCTCCGGCTTGGCCGCGGGGCTCTCCCTGGCTCCGCTCCGCCGTACTGGCGCCCTGACTCCGATTCCCAGCGCCGACAAGAAGGCCCTCGCCGATGCCGCCCTCGGCGCGGCGCGCGGAGCCGGCGCCTCGTATGCCGACGTCCGGATCGGACGCTACCGCAATCAGTTCGTCTCGGCCCGGGAGCGAAAGATCAATGCCGTCGCCGACTCCGAATCATTCGGCGCGGGAATCCGGGTCATCGCACAGGGCACCTGGGGCTTCGCCGCCACCAACGATCTCACCGTCGACGGGATTGCGAAGGCCGCGCGGCAGGCGGTCGCTATCGCGAAGGCCAATGCGATCCTGCAGACCGAGCCGGTGCAGCTCGCCCGGGAACCCGGCTACGGCGAAGTGAGCTGGAAGACACCGATCGAAGTCAACGCCTTCGACATCCCGATCCAGCAGAAGGTTGATCTGCTGATGTCGGTCGGCGACGCCGCGATGACCGCGGGGGCGACCTTCATCAACATGAACATCGGCCTCGTCAATGAACAGAAATATTTTGCCAACACCGACGGCACCTACGCCGACCAGGATATCCACCGGATCTCCCCCGGCTTCAACGTCACCGTGGTCGACCGCACGACGGGCGCCTTCCAGACGCGAGCCTCGCTGAGCGCGCCGATGGGGATGGGCTGGGAATACCTGACGCTGCGCGCGCAGGATCGCCTGGTGGGCCCCGCTTCGGTGCTCTACAACCGATCGTACGACATGGTGGAAGATGCAAGGCTCGCCGCGGAGCAAGCGAAGGCCAAGCATGGGGCCACGTCGGTTACGCCGGGGAAATACACGCTGGTGCTCGATCCGACTCACCTCTGGCTGACCATTCATGAGTCGGTGGGGCATCCGCTCGAGCTGGATCGCATCCTCGGCTACGAAGCGAATTACGCTGGCACCTCCTTCGCCTCGCTCGACAAGCTCCGTTCGAAGACGTTCCGGTATGGCTCCCCTGCCGTCAACATCGTCGCCGACAAGCTGGAGCCGGGTTCCCTCGGCGCGTGCGGCTGGGACGACGAGGGGGTCAAGACGCAGAAGTGGGATCTCGTCAAGGACGGCATCCTCACCGACTTCCAGGCGATCCGCGACCAGGCGCATATCCTGGGTCACGCGCGATCCCACGGCTGCTGCTATGCCGACAACTGGAGCTCGGTGCAATTCCAGCGGATGCCGAATGTCTCGCTCGCACCGGGCAACGCACCACTTCTCCCCGCCGCGATGATCGCCAATGTCGAGAAGGGGATCTACATCCTCGGCAATGGCTCGTATTCGATCGACCAGCAGCGCTACAACTTCCAGTTCGGTGGCCAGCTGTTCTACGAGATCCGGAACGGCAAGATCACCGGCCAGCTGAAGGATGTGGCCTATCAGGCCAACACCCTGGAATTCTGGAACTCGACGACGGCGACGTGCGACAAACGCGACTGGCGGCTTGGCGGATCGTTCAATGACGGCAAGGGACAGCCAGGGCAGTCGAGTGCTGTCTCGCACGGTTGCTCCACCACACGGTTCGACGGCATCAACGTCATCAACACGGCGAGGAAGCTCTGATGGCGATGCTCACGGAAGCGCAGGCGCGCGAACTCCTCGATCGGGTGCTCAAGCAGTCGCAGGCCGAAGCCTGTGCCGCGAGCGCGGGCGGTTCGCACGGTGGCAACATCCGCTACGCCCGCAACACGGTGACCACGGCCGGCGAGGAAACCGATCAGCGCCTCAACGTCACGGCCATCTTCGGCAAGCGCAGCGGCTCGTCCAGCACGAACGACTTCTCGTCGGAGTCGATCACCGCCTGCGTGCGACGGGCGGAGTCGCTCGCGAAGCTCTCCCCCGAGAATCCGGAATCAATGCCGTTGCTCGGCGCTCAGAGCTACCGCCCGACGCCGGCATGGAATGACCGTACTGATGGCGTCACGGCAATGGACCGGGCCCGGATTGCGGCAGCCAGCATCCAGCCCGCGAAGGCGGCCAAGTGCGTCGCGGCCGGTTTCGAGAACGACTCGGCCCGCTGGACCGCCAATGCCAACTCGGCCGGACAATTCGGCTACCATCGCAGCACGGCCGCCGCGTTCTCCGTGACGATGCGCACGGACGATGAGACCGGTTCCGGTTACGCCACCACCGACGCCAACGACTTCGGCGGGCTCGGGGCCGAGCGCGCATCGCAGTCGGCGATCCAGAAGGCTGTCGCGTCGCGCCAGGCACGCGCGCTCGAGCCCGGGAAGTACACCGTGATCCTCGAGCCACCGGCATCCGAGGAGCTGCTCGGGTTCCTCTGGGGCCAGTTCAACGCCCGCAATGCGGATGAGGGCCGCTCGTTCCTTGCCAAACAGGGCGGTGGCAACCGGCTCGGCGAGAAGCTCTTCGACGAGAGCGTGACCGTGCGATCGGATCCGTGGGACGCGCGCATTCCCGGCGCGCCATGGGGCGGTGACGGCGCACCGGCGCAGGCAACGACCTGGATCGACAAGGGCGTGGTGAAGTCGCTCGCGTGCAACCGCTACTGGGCCGAGAAGACTGGCCGCTCGCCGCTGAACGGCCCCGGCAACATCATCATGGAAGGCGGCACAGGGAGCGTCGACGACCTGATCAAGGGCACCGAGCGCGGCATCCTGGTGACCCGCTTCTGGTATATCCGGTCGGTGGACCAGCAGACGGTGCTCGCCACCGGCCTCACCCGCGACGGCACCTTCTATATCGAGAATGGACAGATCAAGCACGCCGTGAAGAATTTCCGGTTCAATGAGTCGCCGGTAATCATGCTCAACAACGTCGACGCGCTGGCAGCCCCGGTGCGGATCAACGGTTCGCTGCTGCCGCCCATGCGAATCCGCGACTTCACCTTCACCTCGCTCTCGGACGCGATCTGAGACGGAGGAGCAATACCATGTCGACGCGAAGGGATTTCATCTCGACCACTTCGGCGGCAGCCGGGTTCGCCCTGCTGGCACGCAACGGGCGCCCAGTCGCCTCGTTCAGCGGACTGATCACGCCGCTGCCGACCGCCGACAAGAAGGCGCTTGCCGATGTCGCGCTCAACACGGCCCGCGGCAAGGGTGCCAGCTACGCCGATGTCCGCATCGGACGCTATCTCAACGAAGGCATTTTCTCGCGCGACCGGATGATCCAGGGGGTCCAGAGCACCGAGTCGTATGGCGCGGGAGTTCGAGTGCTGGTGGATGGCACCTGGGGCTTCGCCGCGACCGATGTCGTGACATCGGACGGCATCGCCCGGGCGGCCAATGACGCCGTTGCCATTGCCAAAGCCAATAGCAAGCTCGGCTCACGTCCGGTCGAACTCGCGGCGCAGCGCGGGTACGGTGAGGTGACCTGGAAAGCCCCGATCGAGAAGAACGCCTTCTCGATTCCGATCGCCGAAAAGGCGGCCCTCCTCACCGCCGCCGGTGATGCGGCGCTCAAGGCCGGCGCCTCCTTCCTCGACGGCGCGCTCTTCGTGGTGAACGAACAGAAGTATTTCGCCTCCACCGACGGCTCCTACATCGACCAGGATATTCATCGGCTCTGGCCGACCTTCACGGCGACGTACGTCGACGCCAAGTCGGGCAAGTTCGAGACTCGGGACGCGTTGTCCAGCCCGGTCGGCATGGGTTGGGAGTACCTCTCGACGCGGCCGCAGGACAAGGTCACCGGTCCTGCCGGCGTGCTGTACGGCAATCGGTATGACCTCGTTGCCGATGCAGCGCAAGCGGCACGCGACGCCAAGGGCAAGTTGACGGCGACCTCCGTCACACCGGGCAAGTACGACCTGGTGCTCGAGCCGGCGCACATGTGGCTGACGATTCACGAATCGGTGGGCCATCCGACCGAACTCGACCGCGTCCTCGGGTACGAGGCCAACTTCGCTGGCACCTCCTTCGCCACGCTCGACAAGTGGAAGAGCGGGACCTTCAAGTACGGCTCCCCGCTGATGAACATCGTCGCCGACAAGCTCCAGCCGGGATCGCTCGGCGCGGTCGGTTATGACGACGAAGGAGTGAAGACGAAGGAGTGGGACATCATCAAGGACGGCGTTCTGGTGAACTATCAGGCGATCCGCGATCAGGTGGGCGTGCTCGGGCAGACTGAATCGCAGGGCTGCTGCTACGCCGATAACTGGAGCTCGGTACAGTTCCAGCGGATGCCGAACATCTCGCTCCGCCCGGGACGCACCCCGCTCACGCCGACCGAACTGATTGCCAAGGTTGAACGCGGGATCTACATCGTCGGTGCGGGGTCGTTCTCCATCGACCAGCAGCGCTACAACTTCCAGTTCGGCGGCCAGACCTTCCACGAGATCAAGAACGGCAAGCTTGCAGGTCCGCTCAAGGATGTGGCGTACCAGAGCAACACGACCGAATTCTGGAATTCGCTCACCGCGGTCTGTGACGGCCGGGACTATCGACTTGGCGGCTCTTTCTTTGACGGCAAGGGGCAGCCTTCCCAGTCGAGCGCGGTATCGCACGGCTCATCCACGGCTCGATTCAATGGCGTAAACGTCATCAACACCGCGAGGAAGATCTGATGGCGCTCATTACCGAGGCCGAAGCCAAGGCCATCATCGACCGCGTGCTCGCCCGTTCGAAGGCCGAAGATTGCGTGGTGTACCTGAACGAGGGGACGAGCGGCAACATCCGCTTCGCCCGGAACGCGGTCAGCACCTCGGGCAGCGCGCACAACACCTCGCTCTTCGTGGTATCCGCGTTCGGAAAGCGATCGGGCGGCGCGAGCGTCAACTCGCTGGACGATGAGTCGATTGCCCGGCTCGTCGCTCGCTCGGAAGAACTCGCTCGCCTGGCTCCGGAAGATCCAGAATACATGCCACCGCTCGGGCCGCAGAAGTACGCCGTCGGACGCGACTGGGCGGATAGCACGGCGGCACTCGACCCCGACAAGCGTGCGGCCATCGCCCAGATCGGGCTCGACGCCGCCAAGGCGAAGGGATGCGTTGCTGCCGGCTATCTGGACCACAGCGACGGGATCAGTGCGATGGGGACCTCCAAGGGGCTCTTCGCGTACGATCGCTCCACGGCGGCCGGATACTCGGTCACCATGCGGACCGAGGATGGCCTGGGATCCGGCTTCGGCACGACGGACTCTCACGATGCATCGCGCCTCGATGTCGCCGGGGTATCGCGTCTCGCCGCCGAAAAAGCGGCGGCATCGCACGAGACTCGCGCGGTGGAGCCGGGCAAGTACACCGTGATTCTCGAACCGGCCGCGTCGGTGGACCTGATCCAGAACATTCTCTTCTCGATGGACGCACGCAGCGCGGAGGAAGGCCGGTCGTTCCTCTCGAAGCAGGGCGGCGGGACGCGACTCGGCGAGAAGATGCTCGATGAACGAGTGAACATCTACTCCGACCCCATGGACCCGATCGGCCCGGCCACGCCGTGGACCGGCGATGGGCGACCGTTGGAGCGGACATCATGGATCGAGAAGGGAGTGGTGAAGAACCTTTCCTACTCCCGCTACTGGGCGCAGAAGCGGAACGTTCCGGCGCAACCCGGACCGGCGAACTTCCTGATGGCCGGCGGGACAGCATCGACGGAAGAGCTGATCCGTGGGACCGAGCGCGGCATCCTGGTCACCCGCACCTGGTACATTCGCTCGGTCGACCCGCAGACCCTGCTCTTCACCGGGCTCACTCGCGACGGGACCTTCTACATCGAGAACGGCAAGCTCGCCTACGCGGTAAAGAATTTCCGCTTCAACGAGTCACCAGTCATCATGCTGAACAACCTCGATGCGCTTGGCGCGCCCGTGCGGGTTCGCAATGCCGAGACGGGGCTGGTCTCGGTGATTCCGCCGATGCGGATCCGCGACTTCACCTTCTCCTCGCTTTCGGACGCGGTGTAGGGGAACGCGCCCCTCGTCGCGATGCCCACTCGCCGACAGTTTGCCACCGCCGCGTTTGCCGGGGCCGCCTCGTTACTGGCCCCCGGCGCGGAGGCGCGCGCCCTCACCTTCGGGCGGCGACGGAGCGACTTCACCTTCACCCGGCTGCGCTATCGCTCGGGCGACTGGGATGTCGACCAGCGGATGCCGGCCAACCTGATCAACTCGCTGGCCGAGTACACCACCGTCTCGGTGGAGCCCCGGGAGAAGGTGATCGACCTCGAATCGACGGCAATCTTCGATGCTCCCTTTGCGTATCTCGCGGGGCATCGGCTGGTCGAGTTCACGCGCCCGGAGCGCGAGCATCTCACCCGTTGGCTGCAGAACGGCGGATTTCTCTTCGCCGACGACTGCAACCACGATATCGACGGACTCTTCGCGAGGACCTTCGAGGCCGAAATGGGGCGAATCTTCGGCGCAACGTCCCTCGTCAAGCTTCCGAAATCTCACGGGCTCTGCAACGCGTTTTTTCGCTTTCCCAATGGGCCACCCAACACCTCACTGGAGCTGAACGGGTGGGGCGATGACCTGGTCCATGACTACGTGAAAGGGATCACCATCGACGGCCGCCTGGCCGTCCTCTACAGCAACAAGGACTACGGGTGCGAGTGGGATTACGACTTCCGGAACAAGCGCTTCCTTGCCGAGGACAACACGAAGTTCGGCGTGAACATCGTCCTCTACGCCATGTCACGGTGACCGCATGAGCGCCCCTCGCACTCCCGAGGAGCGGGAGATTGTCGAGCTTCTCGACCGGCTCGCCGCGCTCCGCACCGCCATCGGCACGGTGATCGTCGGGCAGCGGGCGGTCGTGGACGACCTCCTCACCGGCTTCCTTGCGGGCGGGCACTGTCTGCTCGAAGGCGTGCCGGGCCTCGCCAAGACCCTGCTGATCCGCACCCTTGCCGATGCGGTGACACTTTCGTTTCGTCGCATCCAGTTCACCCCGGATCTGATGCCGAGCGACGTGATCGGCACAGAAATTCTCGAAGAAGATCACGGCACCGGGCGCCGGGTATTCAAGTTCACCAAGGGTCCGGTCTTCGCGAACATCCTCCTCGCCGATGAGATCAATCGTACGCCGCCGAAGACGCAGGCAGCCCTGCTCGAAGCGATGCAGGAGCAATCGGTGACCTATGCGGGCACCAGCTACCCGTTGCCGGCGCCGTTCTTCGTGCTCGCGACGCAGAACCCGATCGAGCAGGCGGGGACGTACCCTCTGCCGGAAGCGCAGCTCGATCGCTTCCTGCTGAAGCTCACCGTGGGCTACCCCGACGAACGCGAGGAAACGGCGATCCTCTCTCGCACCACGGGCCGTGGTCAGTCTCGCCCGGAGCCGGTGCTCGACGCCGCGCAGCTGCTGCGACTGCAGCAACTGGTGCGCGACGTGCCCGTCAGCGAGGCGCTCCTGCTCTGGTCTGCTCGTCTCGTGCGCGCGACCCGTCCTGGCCCGGGCGCGAACCCCCTCGTCACCGACGCGGTGCGCTGGGGCGCAGGCCCGCGCGCGGGGCAGGCGCTGATTCTCGGCGCGAAGGCGCGCGCGTTGCTCGCCGGCCGTTTCGCGGTAACCCTCGACGACCTCAAGGCCGTGGCGCCGGCCGTGTTGCGACATCGCGTGCTGCTCACCTTCCGGGCCGAAAGCGATGGCATCGACGCCGATCGGGTGACGTCACAGCTGCTGCACGATCTGCCCGCGCCGGCTGCCCCGATCGGCTGATGCACCCCCGCTGGTTCGATCCGTCGTTGGCCGACGCCTTGCGTGGGATTTCTCTCCCTGCCCGACGCGTGAACGCCGGGCGCGGTGACGGTCGTCACGCATCCCGCCTCCCCGGGCCGGGCATCGAGTTCGCGCAATTCCGCGGCTATCAGCCCGGCGATGATCCGCGGCGGGTCGACTGGAAGCTGCTCGCGCGCTCCGATCGCTTCTTCGTCCGTGAAGCCGATGCCGAAACGGCGCTGCCGCTGCGCATCGTGCTCGATGCTTCCCGATCGATGGCACATACCGAGGCGGGGATCTGCAAGTTCGACGTGGCCCGCCAGCTCGCAGCGACACTGGCGCGTCTCGCCATCCGGCAGGGAGACACGCCCGCGCTTCTCCTCCTTCCCGGCGCCACGATTCCGCCCTCGCGCGATAGCCGCCAATTCGAACGACTCCTCTACACCCTCGACGCAGCGACTCCCACTGGCGCACTCCCTGCGCAGATCGATCGGCTGATCGAATCGGCTGGTGCCGGGCGCGACGGCTTCCTGCTGGTGATCACCGATGCGTTCGACCGTGGTCAGCAGCTGCTGCGCGCCGTCGAGCTCTCGGGCCGGGATGCCGCATTTCTGGTGCTGCGGACCCAGCGCGAGCACGACCTCGATTATTGCAGCCCGGTCCTCCTCGAGGACCTCGAGAGCGGCGCGACCATCGCCCTCGATGTCGAAGCACTGCACGGGCGAGCCGCGGAACATGCCCGGTATCGCGAGGCCGCGATCCAGCTTGGCGTTGACTGGATCGCGCTCGACCCGGGTGTGCCGATCCTCGGCCCGCTTCGCGAGTGGCTGGCGAGGCGGGCCGGGCGTCGCTGATGGGATTTCTTGCCCCGCTCTGGCTCGGCGCACTCGCAGCGATTGCGATTCCGATCCTGCTTCATCTCCGCGCTGCGGCGCCTCCTGAGCGCATCCAGGTTGGCAGCATCGATGACCTGCAGGCGAGCCTTGCGACCACCTCCTGCCCGCGCATCCGCGAATGGTTGCTCCTCGCCCTGCGCGTGCTCTTCGTCACCTTGCTGGCACTGCTCCTCGCGCAACCGGTGATGCGCGACCAGCGCCCCGGGCGGATGGTCGCCGTTGTGCCAGCCGGAGCCGAGCGACTGGGCGACTCACTGCGCGGCGCCTCCGTTCCGATCGCTGAAGCTGCACCAACAGTTCGCGAACCCTGGCAGCTCGCCACGGAGGCGGAAGCGCAGCTCGGCGTCAACGACACCATCCTGCTGGTCACGCCAGATGGCGGCGACCGCTACCACGGCGCCCGCCCCACCCTCTCGCACAAGGTGCGGCTACTTCCCTTCGCCGACACCCCACCAGTCGCCCCAGCGCCGCTGCGCCTCCAGGTCACCGCCAGCAGCCCCCAGTTCACTGCACCACGCGACACAGTGGCTCGCTGGCTCGCATCACTCCCTGCCACACTGATCCAGGTCGCAGCGGTAGGTGAGCGTACCTCACGAACCATCGTCGTCGGCCGCGACACGGCACTCGCACTCGATTCGACTTCGCTCGCGCACGGTGCGCTGGTGCGCGACGGTGCCCTCGACACTCTGTTGACGCGACTGCTGCCACCTCCGGCGGTCGCGCCGCCGCTTGCGGAGCGAGCCCCGCGCCTTCGCGCTGGCGACGCGACCAAGGATCCGGCTCGCGACCTGAGCATGGTGTGCTGGTGGGTCATGTGCCTGGTGTTGTTCGTCGAACGCCTGGTCGCCGCGCGGCGCCCGTGATCACGCTCGAGCTCAGTCACGCGATTCGCAGGGCGCGCATACTGCGAACTTCAGCTTGGGCCATCGCGACTGCCGCGGTCGCCTTCGCCGCCTGGCGGATCGCCGAACGCCTCGGCGTCGTGCCGCTCGCTGCCGGGGTGTTCGCTGCCGGCTGCTGCGCCTTCGCTGCGATCTGGCTCTTTCGTCACCGTCCGATCGATGCCGCCACGTTGATCGAGCATTACAACCGCACCCTGCCCACCCTGGAGGAGAGTGCCGCCCTGCTTCAGGTGAGTTCCCCCGCCCTCACACCGCTCGAGCGATTGCAGCAGGAACGCGTGACTGCAGCGTGGAACGCGGTACCTGAACCACCTGCACTCCCCCTCCCGAGTGTCCGACGCGCGTTGATGGTCGCACTGTCGGCACTGGTGCTGGGCGTGCTGGTACCGATGATTCCGGATCGCTCTCGCGCAGGCGTACCACTGAGCGGCCCCGCTACCGCCGGCAGCGCGCCATTTCGCCTTGGCCAGGTCGCGCTGCGCTGGACACCGCCTTCGTACACCGGGCATCCGTCACGGGATGCCACCACGCTGGATAACATCGTCGAGGCTGGGAGTGCAGTGACCTGGCGTGTCACCTCACCCGAAGCCAGTGCAGTCATCATCGTGAGCGCTGCGGGCGATACCATCCGTGGCATCCGGGAACCGGGCGGTGGCTGGCGCGCCGATGAAGTTGCCGAGCGCGGCCGAGTGTGGCACGTCGAGGCCACCAGTGGCAACCAGCGCATTCGTGGAGAGGAGCACCTCCTCACCGTCGTCCCTGATCGCGAGCCGGTGGTCGCGGTGTTGGCTCCAGCCGGACGCATCGAACTGGAATGGCGGGAGCCGCACGAGGTGGTGGTTCGGGCCGTTGCGCGCGACGACTACGGCCTCTCCCGTATCCGACTGGCCGCGACGGTGGCCAAGGGTCGGGGCGAGGGAGTGAAGTTCAAGCAGAACTGGCTCTCCGTCGATGTCGAAAGGCGGACAGGCGCACGCGAACTCGTCGCCTCACGACTGGTGCACCTCGATTCCCTCGGCGTGGAGCCGGGCGACGAAGTGTTTCTCGCGTTCGAGGCCACGGACAACCGGAACCCGTCCCCGCAAAGCGCGCGATCGGAAACCATCTTTCTCTCCCTGATCGACACGCTTGCCGGGAACAGCGCCACCCTCAGCGGTGTCGCCATCCGTGTCGAGCCGGCCTACTTCCGTTCCCAGCGGCAGATCATTCTCGACACCGAAGCGCTGCTACGCGATGTGCGGGCAGGTCGCGTGCACGACGGCGGCTTCGCCCGGTCGCTCGAGATCGGAATCGACCAGCACCTCCTCCGTTTGCGCTACGGCGCGATGGTGGGCGAGGAGACCAACGAGACGGAAGGACCGGGGCAGGATATCTCGGGTCGACACGAGCACGATATGGCCGAGAATGCCACGCTGCTCAGTCCCACGGTGAAGGCGCTCTTGAAGTCCGCGCTCGCAGAGATGTGGGATGCCGAGCGTGAATTGCGCACCGGCCGTCCCGCGGGGGCACTGCCGGCCGAGTATCGCGCGCTGGCGTCGCTCGAGGAAGTTCGCCGCGCCGAACGCGCCTACGTGAAACGGATCGGTTTCGAGCCGAAGCCTGTGGACATCAACCGGACACGACTGACCAAGAAGGCCGACCGACTCGCCGCCCTCTCGATCCGCGATTCCACACTGGCCTCGACAACCGAGCCGTTGCTTCGAGATGCGATCATTGCCCTCGACGCGCCCACGAGTGAACCCTCAAAGCAGGCATTCGACGCGGCCGCACGCCGCCTCGCCGAGCGCGCGCTCGACGCCGAACCAGCACGGCACCTCGAGACCCTTCGGGCGCTTCGGCGATTGATCGACGGCCCCTGCGCTGAATGTCGCGAGGTCGCGCTGCGCGGCCTGCTCGAGGCCCTTCCGGCACCGCCACCGCCGATACGCTCGGCCCGCCCGTCACACGGCGCCCTCGGGAGCACTGCGCCGTGACCGCGGTGATGCTCGCACTGGTTGCGCTCGCCCTGATCGCGGTCACCACGCTTCGCCGAGACGTTGCCGGCCCGCGACGGCAGCTCCGTGTGCTCGCCACGATCGTCGTGGTGGTGATGCTCTGGCTCCTCGCACCTCGACCGCCGGGACGCGACCAGGATGTCAATTCGCAAGCTCGGGTCGCGATCCCTGCGGATTCGATTTTCTGGACCCGTCGCGTGACGGTGGGCGACCGGGTGGTGGTGCGCGGTCGCGTCGACAGCACCCGAATGGTGATGCTGCGCCTCCGTGGTCCGGATGGCAAGGTCGATTCGGTCGCGGCACAGGGAAAGTTCACACTTGGAGCAGCCACCCACGCGCCGGGACACTGGCAGTGGCGACTCGAGATGGGGAAGCGGACCATCGACATTGGCGTCGATGTCCGTCCGCAACCCTCCCTGCGACTGTTGATCGTTGAGGGGCGGCCATCCTTTGAGACCGCCGCGCTGGCGCGGAGACTTGCCGCGCAGGGCGCGTCGGTCACCACGGTGACGCGCCTGACCGCGGCTGATGAGCGAGTCACCCAGGCTGGTCCGCATCCGCCAGCCCGCACCTGGTCCAGCGACAACCTGGCTTCACTCGATGCCGTGATGATCGCGTCAGGCGGCGGCGCGCTGATTGATGTGGCGTCGCGGGCCAGGATCCTGGCCGAAGTCGATCGTGGTCTTGGCCTGATCCACCTCGTCGATTCGCTGCACTCACGTTCCGACTGGTTTCCGTTCACCACATCGGTGGCTGGTCTGGCTCCGATCTCGGTGCAGCCGCTGCTGGATGGCACGCGGGCGAGCACGCTCATCGCCGCTGCCCCGATCACTCTCAGTGGCGGCAATCCCCTGGCAATGGCAGCCGGCGGTGTCTCCCTTGCGCGGCAGAGTCCCCGGGGCATTGGGGTCGTTGTGGCGGTGCGCGCCCTGAATACGCGGAGTTGGTCCCTGGCAGGCAACGATTCCCTTGCAGGCGTGTTCTGGGCGCGGCTGCTCGCGGCAGCGTTGCGACCCGCGCGCGCCGAGTGGCGTGTCAGTGATGAGACCGCGGCGCAGGTAGACCAACCCATCGTGGTAGAACGCGTCGGCGAACCCACTCCCGAGGCCGAACTGCGTGAGGCTGGCGCCAGCCCGGAACGCGTACGCTTGCCTGCAGCCCCGGGAGACACGCTCAGGCGGCGCACAATGCTGTGGCCGAGCCACCCGGGCTGGCTTTCACTGTCCTCAGGAAGGGACACCCTGTGGCTCCTGATAGGGGCAGCTCCACCGGCTTCCCCTGTCAGCCAGGATTCCGATCCTGCCTCATCCTTTCGGTGGCTCGCCTGGATGGCGCTTCTGGCAGGAATTACCGTCCTGTGGCGTCGGCGCTGAGGCGATACCGTCGCACCTCGCGTCATCCCGCCTGCATCAGCCGCCGGACCGCGCTTTAGTTCCCGGTCCCGCTACCGACACTCAACTCGTTGCCGCATCGTGACCTCGGGGTCACGGCGCTGCGACGGTCCCCGGGCTTCTTCCGCGGACCTGGCCGTATGGCACGAAGTATGAGGTAGAAACCATTGCGCGACGGCCCGTCTCAGTGACGGCGCCGGATCCACCGCTCCACCGTGTCACCCGGACGCGTGATGGAACGACGCGCAAGCAAGGAGGGTCCCATGTTCGGCGATTCAATGTTTGACGAAGAAGACCGGCTGCGCCGCGCCGAGGAAGGGCGCGAAGACGAAATCGAGACCGGCCACGAGGAGCAGACCGACTTCGCTCCTGCGGGCAGCCTCGATGATCGCCTTCGCCGCCGCCAGGCCATCGCCCAGCTCCTGCGCGAAGTAGGCGGCTGCTAGGGTCGCTGGCGAGTAGCTCCCGCGAGCTCCTCGCCAGGATTCACGTAACGATCAATTGCCTGGCGGTACTGCCGGTCATAGAGTGAACGGTACCGCCCACCAAGTTCCACGAGTTCCGCGTGGGTCCCCCGCTCCGCGATCTCGCCTCCCTCCAGCACCAGGATCTGATCGGCCGCCGTGATCGTCGAGAGACGATGCGCAATGACGAAAGTCGTCCGGCCCGCCCGCAACTGTGCCAGCCCGTCCTGAATCAGCGACTCGCTTTCCGAATCGAGTGACGAGGTCGCCTCGTCCAGGATCAGGATCGCCGGATCCGCCAGAATCGCGCGCGCAATCGCGACCCGCTGCCGCTGCCCCCCGCTCAGCTTCACCCCGCGTTCTCCTACAATCGTCTGGTATCCCAGTTCGAACCGCAGCGCGAACTCGTCGCAGTGTGCGATCGCCGCCGCTCGCAACACCTCGGCTTCGGTGGCGTCCGGCTTCGCGAAGCGGATGTTGTCGAGCACGGTGCCATCGAAGAGGAAGTTGTCTTGCAGCACGATGCCGAGCTTGCTGCGGTACTCGCGCAGTCGCATGCCGCCCAGGTCGCGACCGTCGATGAGGATCCGGCCGCTGTCGGGCCGATTGAATGCCATCACCAGCGAGACGAGAGTGCTCTTTCCCGAGCCGCTGGTTCCGACCAGCGCGGTCGTCGAGCCGGCGGGGGCATCGAAGGTGACATCCTTGAGTACCGGAACGCCGGGTTCGTACGAAAAGGTGACGTGGTCGAATTCGACGTGCCCTGACACGGCTCCGATCGGCTCGAGTTCCGCATCCCCCTCGTCTTCAGTCGCCAGCGCCCGGAGCTCACGGATACGGTCGAGTCCCGCGAATGCCTCGGTAATCTGGGTGCCGATCGACGCGATCTGGATCAGCGGCGCGGCGAGGAGGCCGGTGAGGAAGACGTACTGGAAGAGATCACCCTTGGACATCCGCCCCGCGATGATGTCGTGGCCACCGACAATGATGAGCAGCGTGCCGATGATTCCGACAATCACCGTCGAGAGCGCCGTGGTCGCCGAGACGCCGGTCATCGTTGCCGCCACGTTGCGGAAGAGCTTGTTGGCCCCCTTCGCGAAGGCGTGTTGCTCCCGTCGTTCCGCCGTGTAGGCCTTGACCACCCGGATCCCGGAGATCCCTTCCACCAGTCGACCAGTGACCTCGGCGTTGAGCTTGCCGCGTTCGCGGAAGATCGGTCGCAACCTGGTGAACGCGAACGCCATACCGCCGCCGAAACCGATCAGCAGGACGGCAGTGACCGACGTCAGTCGCCAGTTGATGGCCATCAGCCAGATAAAGGCGACGATCGCCGTGATGGCTCCGCCGAGGAGTTGCACCAGGCCGGTGCCGACGAGATTGCGGATCCCGTCGGCATCGTTCATCACCCGGGATACCAGCTGGCCCGTCTGGGTGGCGTCGAATGTCCTGATCGGGAGGCGGACGAGATGGGCCTGCACCGCGCGGCGCATTTCGGTGATCGCCCGCTGCGCTGCGACGCCGAGAATCTGCGACACCCCGAAGGACGACGCCGCCTGCACCAGCGTCGCGACACCGACGGCCGCAGCGAGCGGCCAGAGCAGCGAACCGTTGTTGGTCGGGATCACGTTGTCGATCAGTTGCTTCGACGACCAGGGGAGCACGAACCCGGCGGCACGGTTGATGAGCATGAGCACGAAGCCAAGTGCGAGCCGTCGGCGATGCTGCCAGAGGAGCTCGCGCGCCTCACGCCAGGCCATCGCGGTCGTGATCTTCTTCTTTTCCTTCGGGGGGGTGGGACCGGTCCCGCGGGCTCCAGCCCGGATGGCGCCACTACCTAGCGGTGCTCGCAAGCGTGTCGAGGTCAGATCGGGCTCCAGGCGTAGAGAGACACCACCGGTAACCGTCCCGCACGGTAATTCGTTCCCGGCCGACGGCTACCAATGGTATTCCCTCGCTCGGCGCACAGCCACCCTCAGCGGGCGCCGAGTGATCGGAGCGCGTCGCGCACGGCAAACCTCAGATCATCGCCGCCTTGAGCGGCCAGCACGGTCGAGTCGATCGGGGTCCTCGACGACGCGGGGAGCGGTCGGATGGCGGCACCAGGGTGGAACACCCCATTGAGACGCCGGTCAGCCGCGATGAGTTTACCCTACTAGGGGCGCCGCATGGCGGCCCAGCCACCAGGAGTGACATATGAGCGTGTTCGACGAGCTGGATGAGAAGGCGCGGGAGTTCGCGGCCAAGGCCAGGGCGGCGCTCGATAACCCCGATGAATTCATGGCCAGAACCCGGGAACGGGTTGAGGAAGCGGTCGGCGAGGCGAAGGAAGATCTCGAGGAATTCGCCAAGGACGCCGAGGAAGAGTTCAAGGGAATCAGGGAACGGATGGCCGATTTCCTCGAGTGTGGACCCAAGGCCGAGAAGGCTGCCACACCGGAGCCGACGAAGCCGCCTGAGGAGCCGACGCCCCCAGCCGACCCGGCCTGACCAGCGTTCCAGCATCGGAACCCCGCCTACCCGGCGGGGTGGACAACTTTTCCAGATCTCCCGGCGTACCAAGGTCCGTGGTGCCACTCGGCGCTTCCGCCGAGTTCGTGCCGAAGGACCCCCGACACCGGGAAGCGTGATGCAGAGTCGATTGTTCGCCCGCCCAATGGGCTTCGTGATGGTGCTGGTCGCTCTCCTCGTTGTGGCGGCCCGCCCGGCGGGCGCGCAGACCGGCAGCTCGGTCGACGTGATCACCGGAACCATCACCGACGCGAACGCCAAGCCGGTCGCCGGTGCGATCATCGAGGCATACAGCATCGAGAGTCAGGTCACCAAGAAGACCACATCGAACGACAAGGGTCGCTACACGATCTTCTTCAATGACGGTACGGGTCAGTATCGCGTGACCGTTCGTCAGATCGGCAAGCAGCCGTTCATCCAGAACGTGTCGCGGCAGTCGGACGACGATCGCATCATCCTGAATGTGAAGCTCGGCGAGAAGCCGGTGGTGCTGCAGGAGATCACCTCGCGCGCCAACCGCCAGCCGGCCGGCAACCAGAACGACCGCCCCACTCCGGGCAGCACCGAGCGTAACATCTCGGCCGACCAGGCCGCCAAGCTCCCGATCGATGCCTCCGATCTCGCCGCGCTCGCCGCTCTCGCGCCGGGCGTCGTCGTCACGCCGGGGAGCGACTCCACCGGCGCCTCGTTCTCGGTGGCCGGGCAGAGCACCTCGCAGAACAGCTTCGTCGTCGACGGTTCCTCGATGAGCGGCGGCAACAGCTCGCTGCCGCAGGATGCCATCCGCGGCACGCGTGTCATCACCAGCACCTACGACGTCGCGCGCGGTCAATTCAGCGGCGGCCAGGTTTCGGCGACGACTCGCGGCGGCAGCAACGTCGTGCAGGGCTCACTCAGCGCGAACCTGCAGGATCGTCATCTGGCGTGGGGTTCGGCGACCAACAACGTCTTCACTGCGGGCCAGACCAGCCAGCAACTCGGTGCCGGCTTCGGCGGCCCGGTCAAGAAGGACAAGCTCTTCCTCTATGGTGCCGTGCAGCTCAACCGGGCGATGGCGCCGATCGCGACGCTCGACGCGGCGGATGCCACCACGCTCGCGCGCCTCGGGGCATCGAGTGACTCGGTCGCCCGCTTCATCACGCTCGCCGACGCGACGGGGCTGACCGCGCGCGCCGGCACCATCGACAACAATCGCACCACCGACCGCCTCACCAGCACGCTCCGCTTCGACTGGAACGCTGCCGACCGCCATACGGTGACCGTCCGTGGCGACCTGAACCTCAATGGCTCCGATCCGACGCGCATTGGCTCGACCCAGCTGGCGCAGGTCGGTGGCAACCAGACCGGCTCGGGCGGCGGCGTGCAGCTGTCGGTCGCGTCACGCTTCGGCACTGCCATCACGAACGAACTTCGGGTGTACGGCTCGAAGAACACCAGCAAGTCGGAAGGCTTCCTCAACGTCCCAACCGGCCGCGTCCAGAACTTCTCGACCCTCGATGACGGCAGTGTCTCGACCAGCACCTTCGGCTTCGGTGGCAATACCGGCCTGCCGCAGCACAACGACACCCGCGCCCTCGAAATCTCGGAAGAGATCTCGCTGCTTCCCGGTGGCGGCGCACATCGCTTCCGCCTGGGCCTGCTGACGAACGTATCGCACTTTGACCAGGACGTGACCAACAACCGTTGGGGCTCGTTCTTCTACAACTCGCTCGCCGACTTCGCCAGCAACACCCCGGCGTCCTTCAGCCGCACGCTGCAGCCGACCGTGCGCAGCGGCAGGGCCATGAACTCTGCGGTCTACCTCAGCGATGTGTGGCGCCCGGGCCAGAATCTCCAGCTGACGCTGGGCGGGCGGTTCGAGCGCAGCAGCTATGCAGGCGCACCGGCACGCAACGCCGCCGTCGAGAGCATCTTCGGGGTGCGGACCGATCTGCTGCCGACCGAGAGCTACTTCACGCCCCGCCTCGGTTTCTCGTGGACGATCCCGTCCGGCGAGCAGCAGGGCCAGGGCCAGCGCGGCTTCTCGCCGCCGGCGCTCGTGGTGCGTGGCGGTGCAGGGATCTTCCGCGGCACCATGCCCAGCACGCTCCCGGGCACGGCGCAGGCGCAGGCCGGCTTCCTGACGACCGAGACGCAGTTGAGCTGCGTCGGCGGCAACGTTCCGACGCCCGACTGGAACAGCTACGCCAATGATCCGAGCACGATTCCGACCGAGTGCATCGGCGGAGGTTCATCGCCGATTCTGACCGGGCGGCCCTCGGTGACCGTGTATGACGCCAACTATGGTGCGGCGAAGACCTACCGCACCTCGCTCGGCATCACGCGCCGGTTCTGGAATACCTGGTCACTCAACGTCGACGCCTCGTACGTGCGCGGCGTCGGTCAGTCGGCCTCGCGTGACCTGAACCTGAACGAGACCGCGCGATTCAATATCGGCAACGAGGGCAACCGCCCGGTGTATGCCGATCCGACCCAGATCATCACCACGACCGGCGCGATTCCGCTGTCGGCGTCGCGCGTTGACGTCAACTACGGCACCGTCAATCAGGTCTTCAGCAAGCTCGAGAACGAGACCAAGCAGCTGACCGCCGGCATCTCGGCGTTCACGCGTCGTGGCGCCCTGATCAACCTGAACTACACCCTGATGGCCGCGCGCGATCAGGGTGGCGCGGGTGGCGGGTTTGGTGGCGGCTTCGGTGGCGGCAATTCCACCGCTGGCGATCCGAATGTGTACGAGTGGGCGCGTTCGTCGAGCGATCGGCGGCACAACGTGCAGGTCAACGTGACCTGGCCCTTCAATCAGGGCCTCGAAATCACTGCCATCGGCAGCATGGTATCGGGGACGCCGTACACCCCGACCGTCGGCAGCGACATCAATGGCGACGGCTCGCGCAACGACCGCGCCTACATCTTCAATCCCGCGACGACGGCGGACGCCGATGTCTCGGCCGCGATGGCGCGCCTGCTGTCGAGCACTTCCGGCAATGCTCGCTCGTGCCTCGAGTCGCAGTTCGGCAAGATCGCGGCGCGCAACAGCTGCCGTGGCCCCTGGACGCCGCAGTTCAACCTGCAGGTCAACTGGCGGCCGGCGCAGTTCAATCGCCGGATGACCGTCTCGTTCGCCACGGTGAACCTGCTCGGCGGCCTCGATGAACTGGTGCACGGCGCCGACGAGATCAAGGGCTGGGGCGGCAATGCGCGTCCCGATGCGACCCTGCTCACGGTGAAGGGCTTCGACAGCAACACCCGCCTCTTCAAGTACGTGGTGAATGAGCGCTTCGGCGCCACCA
This sequence comes from Gemmatimonadota bacterium, assembly GCA_040388535.1. Lineage (NCBI taxonomy): Bacteria > Pseudomonadati > Gemmatimonadota > Gemmatimonadota bacterium. The sequence continues at coordinate 315,148 of JAZKBR010000007.1, forward strand.
GCGCCGCGTCGACGTCGATCCGCTCGCCGTTCCAGCTCCGGGTGACCGGGCGGTACACCATCGGTGCGGCGCAAGGTCGTGACGCCTTGCGTGGTGGCTTTGGTGGTGGTGCCCGTGGAGCCAACGGCGCCAACGGCGCCCAGGGCGGCGGCAACTTCGCCCAGCAGTTCCTGACGCGGATCCGCGAAGCAGCACCGAACCCGGCCAAGTCGGCGCTCGAGCGGAAGGATTCGCTGGCGCTGTCGGCCGCCCAGATCTCCCAGCTGCAGGCGATCGTCGATTCAAGCGATGCCCGGATCACTCCGTTGCTCGCCGACTTCGAGGCCGAGATGAAGAAGGCTGGTGACAACCCCGACTTCGCGGCGCTGATGCCGAAACTGCGGCCGGTGATGGAAGCGGTTCAGAAGGAACAGACGTCTGATCGCGCCAAGGCCAAGGCGATCCTGACTGACGTGCAGTGGGCGCTGCTGCCGGAGAATGTCCGCAACCCGCAGCAGGGTCTGTTCGGTGGCCAGCGCGGCCCCGGAGGCCAGCAGGGCGGCGGCCGCGGGCCGGCTCGGCCGTAAGCAACAACAGGGTGACGGATGACGGATGATCGATGGCTCCTTATCCATCATCCATCATCCATTATCCAGGGATCGAAAGCGGGGCCGCTGCAGTCGCAGCGGCCCCGCTTTTCATTATCGACAATCCCGTCGTTTTATTTCACGCGCTCGATGTAGGCGCGCTCGGCCGGGTTCACCCGCACGCGCTCGCCCTGCGCCACGAACTCGGGCACGTTGATGGTGACTCCGTTGCTCAGCTTGGCGGGCTTGGAGGAGGCGTTCTTGGTCGCCGTCTTCATCGCCGGGGCCGTCTCGATGATTTCCATTTCCATCGACTTGGGGAGCGTGAAGGAAATCGGCTTCCCCTCGAGCCAGACGGCGTCGAAGCTCATCTCCGGGAGCATCCAGGCGGCATCTTCGCCAACGAGCTCGGGATCGAGCGTGTACTGCTCGTAGGTGTCGGCATCCATCACGTGCACGCCGTTGCCGTCGGTGTAGACGACTTGCATCGCCTTGGTATCGAGCCGCGCTTCCTCGACCTGCTCGGTGGCCGAGAAGCGATGGTCGGTCGACATGCCATTGGCGAGGTTGCGCAGGCGAACCTGCACGAAGGCGCGGAGGTTGCCCGGCGTACGGTGGGTGAAGTCCATCACGAGGTGCGGCTTCCCCTCGTAGTAGATCACATTGCCCTTGCGGATGTCGTTGGCTTTCATCGTGGCTCTCGGTGGTGACGGTCCCGGGCGGGCTCCACGGCCCGCGCGGGGCGTAAAATCCACCGCTGGTGCCCCCGGGACAAGGGTCCCGCCGAGTGCAGGAGGCTCAGCTTCCCTCGCTTCGGACCGCCGCGAGGAGCTCCATCGCGGTAAACGGCTTGGACAACACCGGCCCATACCCGGCACGCGTCAGCTCAGTGGGGAGGAGATCTGCCCGTGCCCCCGACATCAGTACCACGCGCACGCCGGGATGGTCACGACGCACCGCCTCCGCCAGCGCCCGGCCATTGCCGCCCGCCATCAGGATGTCGGTGAGCACCAGCCGGACGCAGCCGCCGGCGACATCGCGGAGGAGTTCCATCGCCGAGGTCGCGTGGTCGGCTTCGAGCACTCCATAGCCGGCCCGCTTCAGGATTCTCGCCGTGACTGTCCGGACCCACTCGTCATCGTCGACGACGAGAATCGCTTCCGGGAGGTTGTTCACCGGCACCCGGCCCGCTGGAGCGGGCTTGGCGGGAATGCAGACCCAGAAGCCGCTCCCAGCTTCTGGAGCGCTCTCGACCAGCACCTGGCCGCCTAGTTGCCGGGCGAGGCCGTAGACCGCCGCGAGGCCAAGCCCTGTGCCTTCGCCCGGGCCCTTGGTGGTGAAGAACGGTTCGAAGAGATGCTCCAGTACTTCGGCATCCATTCCGGCACCGGTGTCACGAACCTCCAGCACCGTCCAGCTCCCGGCCGGGAGGGTGCCGTAGCGGTGGGCGCGTTGCCGCGACAATTCCCATTGCCACGTCGCGATGCGCAAGGTCCCGCCAAGCGGCATCGCATCGCGCGCGTTCGCAACCAGATTCAGGAGAATCTGCTCGAGCTGACCGACATCGGCCTCGATCCAGGCCCCATTGTCGGCGAGGCGTTCCTCGATCGCGACGAACGCGCCGCTGAGCCGCTGAATCAACGGGCGCATCTGCACCACGACCTGATTGAGGTCGGCGAGCGCCGGCCGGCGCGGCTGACGCCGGGCGAAGGTGTTGAGCTGCCTGGTGACCGAGGAGGCGCGCTGCACCGACTCGCGAAGATCCTCGAGCCTCTCACGCATCGGGTGGGCCTCGTCGCACTCCGCGAGGAGTTCGCGAACGTTCCCCGAGGCGGCCGTCAGCAAGTTTCCGACATCCTGCGCGAGGCCGCCCGCCAGACGAGCGACCGCGTCCATCTTCTCGACATGACGCAGACGCGCTTCAAGTTGATCGTCGTAGCGAACGTTGTCTTCGACGGCTGGAAAGGTCACGAGTGCGATTCCGGGCAAAGTCATTGGCGGCGTGTAGCGATGTGCCACACCACGTCACCCCCCTGAAGAGCAAGCGGCGGGCCGGGAGCAGCTACTCGGCTGCAAGACCGCAAATGCCTGTGTTGCAATGACTTACAATAGTTCTGCTCGCCGGCCCTCGATCCTTGTAGCGGTTTGGGGCGAGCGTGCCACACTTTGGCGCGACAACGTCTTCGCTATTGTGCCCGCGCCCAACCGGCGTGAGGATTCCTTGCAAACCCTTTCGTCAGGTGTGCCCTGAAGCTTACGCATCGCACTGTCACCATTGCCGCGGGCATCGTCCTCGGCCTCGCGCTGGTGGCGGGATTCCTGATCTATACGAACCGCTGGCAGATCGGGCGCGGCGCGGTGGCCATCGCCGATCCCGCGGTGCGGCGCTGGGCGACCAAGGAGGTACGGCGCCTGAGCGAGGGAGCGTACCAGCTCTCGGCGAGCACCATTCGAGTCGACGTCGAACGTCGGCGGATCGGGATCGACACCATCATTGTCATCACGGATCCGGTAGCGAACGGGCGACGCAAGGCACCGCTGCCATCGGTTACGCTGCGATTCCGCAATTGTTCGCTCGAAGGGATCGACCTCGATCGGCTCACGGCCGGCCGCGGGCTCCAGATCAGCAAGGTCGGCTGCGACACTGTGGCTCTGGTCGCCGAAGTCCCCAGGCCGGGGCCCAAGGGTGCCAGCAAGGGCCCGAATGACAGCAGCGCCTTCCTCGTATTGCAGAAGAACATCGACCTGCCACGCGAGGTCCCCTACGTCCGGATCGACACCCTCACCTTCCCGCAGGTGCGGCTGGCGATCGGCATATCGGGTCGCTCTGGACGGCGGACCGCAGTTGCCTTCGATCGCCTCGCGGTGCGTCTCGATTCACTCCACTACGACCCGAAGGAACCGGCGGCCCGTCGGAGTACCCTCTTTTCCCGCGACGCCACGGTGACGCTCGACGGCTTCGAGGGAAGTCGCGAATCTGCCACGCGGCTTGGCGTGCGCCACCTCGCCGCCAACCTGTCGCACGGCACCGTGCAACTCGACGGGCTGATCTATGAGCCACTGCCGGGCGGGCTCAGCGACTCGCTGGGATTTTCTGCGCTGTCGGTTGGGCACCTGGCACTGCGCGAGGTCGACTGGCGCGCCTTCGCAACGGAGGGCGACGTCTCGGTAGGGCGAATGAGCCTGGATTCCGGCTCGATCACCGTTCCGGTCGGCGGGCCCGCAAAATCCGAGGTGGGCTTCAGTCGGAAGCCTCGCACCGTCGAGGCAACCCTTCGCGCACTCGACCGCGCGATCCGGCTCGACACCTTTGCCGTGACCGCGCTCAGCGTGATCGAGCGGGGCAGCAGTCCGGGCGACGCTGCGACGACGTCGATCCGCTCACTCTCCCTGGCACACGTCAGGTTTGACAACGATTCCGCGACCTGGTCGAATGCGCTGCCGGTGGGTCCGGTGACGATGGACGCGCGCGGCATTGCCCGCCGGACCGCGACCAGTGAAATCTCGCTCGCCCGCCTCGATGTCGACTTGCCAGCCGGCAAACTCAATGCCGAGGGACTGCACGTCGCACCACTCGGCAATGATGCGGCATTCCTTCGGCGCAACCGTTATCGCATCTCCCGCACGGCGCTCGACGTGGCCGGGGTCTCGGTGCTCGGGGCGAAGGTCACCGAATATCTGCACGATGGCAGCTATCAGATCAGACGGGCCGACGTGCGCGGCTTCGCCCTCGACATCCTGTCTGACAAGGGGAAACCGTCGGCGCCCGGAAAGAGCCACCATGCCACGCCGCAGGGTGCGCTGCGATCCCTCGGCCTGCACCTGCACGCCGACACCGTTGTGGTGGCGGGTCGCGTCCAGTACCGGGAGCGCGACGCCAAGGCACCACGTCCGGGTGTCCTCACCTTCGAAGGGGTGCGGGCGACGCTGCTCAACGTGAGCACCGATAGCGTGCGGATGACCGAGCGCACGCCGCTGATCGTCCGTGCGGATGCCCGGTTGATGGGAGCGGGCGCGCTGCACTTCGAAGCCGAAGTGCCGCTGCTCGCGAGCGATTTCAGGATGAAGTGGCGCGGATCCGTGGGCGCAATGGACGCGACCGCAATGAATGGACTGATCGTCGATGCAACGGGAGTCCGATTCATTCGCGGCCAGATCACCAGCGTCCGCTTCGATGCGACCGTCACGAATGGCGTCGCGCGGGGAAGCGTAGCACCTCGATGGCAGGGGCTCGGCGTGGAAGTGCCCGGCTTTGCGCGCGAGCAGACCAACCTCTTCGGGAAACTGAAACGCGCGGTGGCCAAGTTTGCCGCGAATGCCTTCGTCATTCGCGACGACAATCCGGACAAGGAGAAGCCGCCGCTCGACGGAACCATCAACCACAACTGGAGCGCGGAGGAAACCCTGCCGCAGTTCCTCTGGTTTGCGCTGCGAGACGCGCTGCTCCCGCTCCTCAAGCTCTAACGCGCTCAGAAGCTGGGCGTTCGCTCCTGATCGATCCACTTCTTGTAGCGCTTCCACTGATCCTTGGACAGCAGCGGCTTGACCTGCTGTTCGAGAAAGTCGTCATCCGCCTTGCGGACTCGCTTGACGAGTTTATCAAGCATCAGCGCGAGCATCGTCTGTTCCTGCAGGGTCGCCGTGGACTTGAATTTTGCTCGGGCGATCCCGGCAGCCTCGGCGCTGCGGCCGACACTGTCCCGCAGGGCCGCGGTGGCCGCGAGGTGGGCCGTCAGCACCGTCGCGTAGCCGGCCGCCACCGTCGAATCGAGCTTCAGCCCCGACCTGACCGAGTCCGCCCCCGGGGGACCTGAAACGTCGCCCTGGACGAGTCGGGGGGCCTGCGGCATCCCTCCCCCGAAGCCACCCGCCATCCCGCCGCCCCCGCCTTGGGCACGGGCGCCCACCGGGAAAGCAAGGACCGCCGCGAGTACCAGGGTGGCCCGAAGGAATGGGGAGGACTTCACGGTGTGGCTCCTGGCTGCAGGGAACGAGTTGCGACCCGGCTCTGCCCGCCGGGTCTACGTTGCAGGTACGCCCTTAGGGTCGAGGCCGTTGGAGGGGGTCAGGCTGGCGGGTACCACCGTCCGTCGCCAGATTGTGGGGTCCTCGGGAGCCCGAGGCCCCCTTCACCGCCCAGGCATCGGACGGGAGACCTCGGTTTGGCAACACCGGCAGTATGGACATCGACCACGATCGCGTGGCCGCGAAGGATCTCTGCGGCCTTCACGCCGCTCGACAAGCTGACCGCGCTCTATACGGTCTGCTCCGCGAGTATCCTGATCGGCCAGTCTGTGGGACGATTCGGCGCGCCGATGCCGCACAGGGAAATCGGCTGGCTCCTGCTTACCCATCTCCTGCTCCTGAGTCTCGTCGGGCTCGCGTCCGAGGCGCGTCGTCGCGCCCAGCAGAAGGGATGCGTCCTGGCTGACTGGTACCCGCTCTTCATCCTGACTGCCGTCTATGCCTCGGTTGGACTGCTGAACGGCCCGCGGGCACTGAACGGCGCCGGGTTCGACCACATGGTCGAAGCGTGGGATCACGCCACCTTCGGACAGACACCCTACGACTGGAGCCGTGATGTGTCGCGTCCGGCACTCTCGTGGACGCTCGGTATTTCGTATCTCCTCTTTTTCCCGACCGTGATCCTTGCACCCGCAGCGCTCTGGTGGAAGGGATATCGCGCCCAGGCTCGTCAGACCATCTTCGGGATCTCGCTGGTCTTCCTCACCTGCTACCTGATCTTCCTGATCTTCCCGGTCGCTGGCCCCTCCTACGCTTGGGGTTGGCCGACGCCAGGGGCGGGAAGCGATTTCCCCACCCGTATGGTGCGCCAGCTGATTGACGGGGGTGATTCGTGGGGCTCCGCCTTCCCGTCGAGTCACGTCGCTGCATCCACGGCGGCCGTGCTCCTCGCGCTGCGGCACTGGCGCGCGCTCGGATGGACGCTTCTCCCGGTAGCGGCGGGAATCCTGATCGGCGTGGTGTACTTCCAGGTCCATTATGCCATGGATGCGGTCGCTGGTCTGGCCATCGCACTGGTCGCAGTCTGGGCGACCCCACGACTGGCCCCGCTCGACGACAGGACCACGTAAGAAGGGTGATGGGTGATGGGTGACGGGTTGTCACCCTGAACGCAGTGAGGGGGCGGAACTATCATCCGGAGTGATAGCGCCGCCCCTTCGCTTTGCTCAGGGTGACAACCCGTCACCCTTCTCCCTTCCCCCTTCCCGCTTCCCGCTTCCCCCTTCTCGCTGCTACAACCCCAGCCAGTACGTGGCCTTCACCGCAAAGACATTGGTGGCGGGCCGATTGAAGATGGCGTTGAAGTCGCGGCGGAACGAAAAGTCGCCAATGTCGACGGTCTCTTCACGCGATTGCTGCCAGACCAGGAAGAGCGTGGAGCCCGGCCGGTATTCCCAGCGCAGCACGGCGTTCGCACGCAATGACCGGAAGTTGAAGTTCTGGTCGCCGAGCGTGAAGGGTGCCGCCGCCCCGGCCCCGTCAGGGTCGATGGTGTAGCGGCCAGCGACATCGTCGTGCGTGATCGTGCCGCGGTCCTTGCCGTACACCGCGAAATTGAATGTCCCTGGCGTGGCGAACTCCTTGTAGTCGCTGAAGTCACCGGTCGAGATGAGCGGCTGGACAAAGAGCTGCGCCGAAAGCTTCGGGGTGAGCGTCCAGTTCAGACGGGTATTGAGCGCCAACTCGCGCTGGTCAAGGATCGCGAAGATATCCCTCCGGCCATAGGTCGTCAGCGCCTGCGGGTCATCGACCCGCTGGATGTATTGACTCACATCGTGAAAGCGCGCGAATGATGGCTCGAAACTCAACTGCATGTTTGGCCCCGACTGATAGGTCACACTCAGGCCGAGAGTACGTCCGAAACCTCCAGCAGGGTTCGAATTCAAGCTGGCGTCAACGCCGAGGAGCAGCGCGTGACGAGAGCTCGACCGCAGCGAGAGATTCACGTTGGTGCGGGCTGGGAGCTTCGCGAGTGGACCGCCCCGAGTGAACTGGTCATCGTAGGACGGCAGGTTGTGGAAGACATTGGTGTTCAGCTGCCAGAAATTCCGGAAGGTAAGATTCTGGATCGAGCCGATGAAGTTGGTGGTGTGATTGCCGTCGTAGTTCCATTCATTGCCGCTGAGCAGGCCGACGGTCCACTGACGAAACACTTTCCCGGGCTTGGTCTCGAAGTAATGAATGTCGGTGGCCACGCCGCGTCGACCGACGGTGTTGGTGAGGCCGATGTCATTGGTTTCATACCCGGGGCTCTTCTCCTGCAACGCGATGCTTCCCGCCCAGTGCCCGCCCGCGACCTTGGTGAGCCCGAGTTGCGCTGCGTGGCCGGAGAGCGACGTACGCGTCGGGTCGTAATCCAGATCGGTGGCATCGGGTCGCTGGAAGTAGCGGGCGCTCGAGCGCTGGGTCCGGGCGATCGCATTCGCGCTCCCTTGCAGCAGTGATGTCGCGAACGACGCATCGAGCGCCCAGTTGCGATTGCCCCAGAAGTGCGTGAAGTCGACACCGCCCAGATAAGCACTGCTACGGAGCAGCCCCGCGAGCACTGAATCGGAGAGTGAGCGGTTCACGCCTGTCACCAGACCGCCGATGGCGGTGTTTCCCTGATGAAACTCGCGGCGGACGCGAGCGGCGAAATAGTTGGTCAGCGGTTCCACTGCCGCGCGCTGGACGGCCCCGCCAGGTGTGGTCACATAGCGTCCACGCTCTTCCGGAGTCACTGCGTTGAGCAGGGCGACCGACCAGCCCCCCTTCAACTTGCCGGTGAGCTTCAGCGCCGCCGCGATCGTGGTCTGCGTGGGAATGTCTTCGTTGGTCGCGTCAGGATTGGCGATGAATCCCTGTGGTTGCCGGCCGATCCGCCGCGAAAAGAATGTGTTGGGTGTGCCGTTGCTGTTGAACACATGCAACTGACCGAATGAAAAGAGATCAGCGCCTTCGACGAAGAACGGCCGTTTTTCCGGAAAGGTCGTCTCGAAGGCCGAGAGATTGACGACCGCGGGATCGACCTCGACCTGCCCGAAATCCGGATTGATCGTGGCGTCGAGCGTGAGATCGCTGGTGAGGCCGAGCCGCAGATCGGCGCCGGCGTTGCGGGAGAAATCGGAGCCATCACGGAACGGATTCCCTGGCGCCGTCTGGTCGTACTGCTCCGTGGCCGAGACGTATGGCGTCAACTCGATCCGGCGTGGCGTGCTGAGCCCGCTCATGCCGGCGAGATGGCCGTAGCGGTTCACGCCATCGTTCTCATTGCGTGGCACATACGAAAAGACATCGACCTCCTCCTTCCGCTGGATCAGCCGGGCGATCTGGATACCCCACTCGTCGGCATTGCGATCGAAGCGAAGCTGGGAGAGCGGGATCCGCAGTTCCGCCGTCCAGCCGTCGCGATCGGTGGAAGTGGCGACTTCCCAGACCGGGTCCCACGACACATCGGGCTGACCGTCCGCGCCGATCGCGGCATCGCCCTTGTTTCCGGCCGGGAACACATCGAATTCGAACGCGGTCAGATGATCATGACGGGCGTCGAGACTGATGCTCAGTCCGTCTCCGCGAATGTTGTCATCGCGGCGCCCGAGTCGTCGAATGATCTTCGCGGCGTCGCGATCAAACATCCTCGCCCCGATGTAGAGGGCATTCGAGCTGATGAGGACCCGGATCTCGGTGCGTTCGGTTGGCGGCTTCCCCTCGTCGGGAGCGCGTTGCGTGGCGAGTTCGAACGGAGTCGCTGCCTGCCAGGCCGCGTCGTCGAGCCGACCATCGAGCCGGATCTCCCCGGTGAGCCGCGACGCCTGCGCCCGCGGCACCTGGGCGTGCGCCGCCGTGGTTGCCGGCAGCTGTGCAGTGACGAAGCTCGGGTGGACGGCCGCGAGCAGGAGCAGGACGGCAAACTGTGGTCGGAACGGCATCGGATTCTCGACTCCCGGGCAGGCGAGATGAGACACTGGAGCGGTTGCTCGCGGCCTCACCTCTACAGCTGTCGAGTTACGGTCGGGACGAGAGTGTGGTTTCTTGGGCGACTCGATTTGGCACGATGCTAACGCGGAGCCATTCCAGCAGGGTGGTTCTCATTCCAGCACGGACTGGAGCGACCGCGCGCGACTAGCGGGTCGGGTCGTGCTCCTCCACGTCAGGTGTGCTGTCGCCGGCTTCCTCGATCGACGCATCGTCGACCTTGATCACGTCAGTCTCGCTGTCGTCGTCGCTCCCGCCACGAAAGCCGTCGCGCAGATGATTGGCCGACTCATTCTCGAACAGCGTCGCGAGGTCTTCGTCCGTGCCGCTGGCGCGCCCCGTCAGTTCCTCGGGAAGGGGCTCCCGCCCTTCGAGGGCCGGCGTTTCTTCGCGGCGAGTGGTAGCGGGCGCATCACGGTGATCCTTGGGTGACTCTGATGATTTGGTCATGGCCAATCCTCGGGCGTCTGGCGTGTGCCGCAGGGTCGCGGGTAGCTGCCCTGTGGACGACACGATACCGTCCTCGCGCACAGCGGCGGCTTCAACCCGCGAAGAGCTGCAGCATCGGCGGAGGCCCCGATGCAACAGACTCGGCCACTACCAGCCGCACGCGGCGAAGGGTGGCTGTCGGAAAGCGGACGATTCGCTTATGGCCAATCGTCGTACCGGAGGCCAGTGGTAACCACCCGTCGTTCGCTTGACCCTCGAGTCGCCAGTGCGCCACCACCTGCCCCTGCGCAATATCCTCCGCGAGGAGGGCGAGTCCCACGGGCGTGGGGCGGCGGAAGTCATGCTGCACGGTCAGGCGCGTGGCACCGACGTGGCCCGGGGCCGCACGCGTCGGGACCAACGGATGTCCGAACAGCCGATCGAGCGCGCCCCGCATGCCGGCCAGTCGTGCGACATCCGTTGGATGCAGCAGACCTTCACGCGTCGGAGGAACGTTGAGGAGCAGCTTGGAATTTCTCCCCACCGAGCTGAAGTAAAGCGACACCAGATCATCCACGGTGCGAACCTTGTCGTCGTCGGCGGGGTGATAGAACCAGCCTGGGCGAATCGAGGTGTCGGTCTCGCCTGGCCGCCAGACCGTGCCGTCCGGATCGCCCTCCTGCAGCATTCGGATGACTTCGGGGCCATCACTGCCAGGGACAGGTACCACGCTCGGGTCCACGGTGGACCAGTTCGTTTCCCCAGCCGAGCCACTCTCGTTGCCGATCCAGCGGACATCGGGGCCGGCATCGGAGAAGATCACGGCATCGGGTTGAAGCGTACGCACGAGTCCCCAGTATCGCGGCCAGTCGTACAGTTGCCGGCGGCCAGTCGGCCCTTCACCGTTCGCACCATCGAACCAGACCTCGTGCACCGGACCATATCGGGTGAGGAGTTCGCTGAGCTGATCGCAGTAGAAATCGGAATAGAGCTCGGTGCCATACACGGGCGAGTTGCGATCCCACGGGGAGAGATACAGACCGAGACGGAGGCCGTCCGCCCGACAGGCATCGGCGACCTCACGCACGACATCACCGGCGCCGTTCCGGAAGGGCGATGCCGCGACCGAATGCTTCGTGGTGGCCGTGGGCCAGAGGCAGAAGCCGTCGTGATGTTTGGCTGTCAGCACGACGGTCCGGAAGCCGGCGGCCTTTGCCGCAGAGGTCCACTGGCGCGCATCGAGTGCGGGCGGATTGAAGCTCGCGGGCAGTTCCTTACCGTCGCCCCACTCGCGATCGGAAAAGGTGTTGACGCCGAAGTGCGTGAAGAGCGCGAGTTCATCGCGTTGCCAGAGCAGCTGTGACGCGGAAGGACGCGGCCGGAGCAGCGGCGAGCGGAAACGAAACGGATGGCCGAGCGCCGCCACGGCAGCAAGGGCAATGAAGTCGCGGCGGGGGAGCTCTGTTGCAGACACGGTCTGGCTCCGTGAAAGAATGGTAAGCAGTCTCAAGATAGCTCCCCGGTCGGAGCATCCAATGCGTACATTCCACGCGACGCTCTCTGCGAGGCATGATGCCGATCCGTACAGTTCTCTCCTTGCTGTTCCTCGCGGCCCCGCTCGGCGCCCAGGTGCAGGTGCCCGGCCTCCCGCCGGCGCCGCAGGTCTATCGCATCCGCTCGGCGATCCTCGGTGAAGTCCGCACCATCATTGTCCAGCCGCCACCGCCCGCCGCCACGCTACCGGCCCCCGCGGTAGTGCTCTACCTGCTCGACGGCGACGGACATTTCGATCACGTGCGCGGCATCGTTGACTTCCTCAGCAGCAACGGCAGGCTCCCGCCGGCACTGATCGTGGCGGTGACGAACACCGACCGGACGCGTGACCTCACGCCGCAACTCATCCGCACGCCCGCCGCGGAACGCGCGCGCGATGGGCACGGCGGCGGCAGCGAACAGTTTGCGGCCTTCCTCGAGCGCGAGCTGGTCCCGTTCATCGACAGTGTCTATCCGACCCTGCCCTTCCGGGTCCTGATCGGGCACTCGCTCGGCGGGCTCTTCAACGCGGAGATGCTGGCGAGGCACCCGAAGGTCTTTCAGGCCCATATCGCCATTGACCCGAGCCTCTGGTGGGACCACGAAGCGTCGGTCGACCGTCTTGCCAAGGCGATGCATAGCGGCGCGGTGAGCCGCCCCACCTTCCTCTACCTCGTGTCGGCCAACTCCGGAAGCGAGATGCTCTCGGCGGCACGCCGCGCCGTCGATTCGCTGCAACACCCTGCCCCCGACTTGCTGCGCTTCTGGTATCGCTACTTGCCCGATGAGGATCACGGCTCCGTGGTACACCGGGCAGTCTATGACGGCCTCGAGACGATCTTTCGCGAGTATCGGCTCCCGCCGGATTCCCTGGCACAGACGATGAATGTCGCCGCCGTTGACGGCTGGTTTGCCCGGCTTTCGCAATACTACGGCGTCACCTTCGGCACTCCCGAATTTGCCCTCAACCGTCTCGGGATGACGGTGTTGCGCGCGCATCCTGAAACAGGCCTCGCAATGCTGCAGGCGAACATCCGGCGCTTTCCGAAGTCGGCCAACACCTTCGACACCATGGGTGATGCGCTGCAACAACTCGGTCGGCTGACCGAGGCGCGCGCAGAGTACCAGAAGGCGATCGCCATGGCAAACCGGACCGGCGCGATCATCGGCCCGGTGTCACAGGCGAAACTGGCGGAGCTCGAGAAGCGGATTGGGGGGAAGTAGAGACGAGAGACGAGAGACGAGAGACGAGAGACTAGAGGTTGTCACCCTGAGCGCAGCGAGGGGGCCGAACCTCCATGCGGACCGAAAGATCCGCCCCCTCACTTCGTTCAGGGCGACATTCGTCTCTAGTCTCTCGTCTCTAGTCTCTCGTCTCTTTCGTGGCCCAGGCGCGGAGAATCATCGAACGCAAATCCTCGGGGCCACGTTGCGAGAACCCCGCCAGCCGGAAATACCACTGCGCTGCCAGCGACCGACTCCCCATCCGGATCGCCGCGACGACGGCGCCATCCTGAAGTTCTTCCCCACCGATCCAGCCATCTGTCACCGTGGCTGAATCGGCGAGCACACGCGCGGCGCTGAGCGCGGTCTCGGGATCCCATGCCTGCACTCCGCGACGAAAGTGCAACACCGCGAGCGCCCGCGGTGGCGCGCGATGCGTGATCGCAAAATGCTCGGCCTCATTCCAGAGGGTCGAGTCGATCCAGCCGGCGGTGCCAGAGTGCCGCACCGTCGCAACTTCCAGAAACTGCTGCAGCCACGGCCGCCAGTCGGCCGGCGCCGCATCTCCCGCGACGAGCTGTTGCCAGGCTTGCCAGGCGTATTGCGATCGGGCCACGTATTGCCACGGCAGGCTGTCGCTGGGCGCCGGCGCGCTCTGCCAGCTCCGTTGCCACATCGCTGCAGACCTTCGCAAGCCGGGAAAGAGGAGCGTGGAAAAGTCGACTGGCGCTGCACGTCGATCGCTCAGCGCCCGCGACAGATTGAACCAGCGGTCCCCCAGCGAAAGCATGCCGGTTGCTGTGCGGGATTCGTACCGGCGCCGTTCAGCCCCGAGATCGAGGACGGGATAGAAATCCGAGTTGGCCTGGCCGAATCGATCGAGGACTGGCGCGAGGAGCCGTCGATCTGCAAAGTGTGATGACTCCAACGCCACTGAGGTCAGCGGAAGATTGCGACAGAGGTCCGCTGCGAGTGCGGGCGAGGCGACCGCCGCCTGCCAGTCGGGCGTGGGCAAGGCACCGTCGCGAGACCCGACGAGGACCAGATCGGCGACACCGACCTGGTGAATCTGCCAGTCTGGAAACGCGCGGTGGAACGCGGTCAGGACCGTCAGCAGGAGTTCATCATCGAGTTCGTACGCCTGCAACCACTGAGCGAACACTCCGCCGGGCGCGAGTTGGGCGCGCACGCGGCGGTAGAACTCCTCGGTGAAGAGCCCCGAGACGCCGCTGACCCATGGATTGGATGGCTCCGAGACGATGATGTCCCAGCGGCGGTTGCTCGCCGCAAACCATGACTTGGCGTCGTCGACGACGATGCGTGACCGGGGATCCTCGAACACCCGACGGTTGGCCGGCAGGAAGAAACGGGCGCCATCGATCATGCGCGGCTCGATCTCGATGGTGACCAGTTCCTTGAGGCTCGCTGACGAGAGCATGGCGTGGCTGCTCATCCCCGATCCGAGCCCGATCACGGCGGCGTGAACGGCCTTCGGTCGGTAGGCGAGCGGCACAATTCCCAACAGGAGCTGGGTTGTCTCGTCGCCGTCGAGCGACCGCCTGGGCAACAGGGCGTCGCACGGCGCACGCGACAGCCGACCGAGCGATGCATCCGACTTGCCGTTGGTGGCGAGGACCCGCAGCCCGTTCGGCGACTCCGACACAGTCACCGTCGCGGTACGTCCGTCGCGGTAGTAGCGCATGTCGAGGTTACCGGTGGGGATCACCTTGCCGCTGCGAAAGACTCCCGACGTGAGCATCGTTTCGTCGAATTTTGTCAGCACGACGATCACCACGACCGCCGCAGCGCCCACCATTAACCGGGCTGAATTGCGACGCGAGAGGGTCGTCGTGCGGAGCAGTGCGATCCCGACCGCCACATCGATCGCGCCGCCAAAGATGATCAGCCCCTTGAGCCCGAGCCACGGCAGGAGGAGCAGTCCGGCGAGCGCGGCGCCGAGGATCGATCCGATCGTGTTGACAGCATACACCCTGCCGATTGCGGCTTCGCCCTGCTGCCGCGCGAGAAGCAGCCGGGTGATGAGCGGGAGTGTCATCCCGGCACAGATCGTGGCCGGCAGCATCACCACGAGACAGATGGCGTAGCGCACCACAGTAAAGATCCAGTAACCCGACGCGCTCCTGGTGGTCGCCGCCATCACCAGCTCGACGACGTGAAACGCACCGGTGTAGAGCGGCAGGGTCGCAAGCGCGAGCAGCCCCATCACGACCTGGATCAGTGCGAGCGCGCGGACCGGTTCCGGAAAGCGATCGGCGTTGCGACGAATCCAGAAGGCGCCAAGCGCAAGTCCGAGGATGAAGGCCGAGAGCATCAGTTCGAACGAGTGGGTGGCGCTCCCGAGCAGGAGCGAGAGCATCCGGATCCAGTCGATCTCGTAGCAGAACGAGGCGATCGCGGTAACGAAGGCTGTAGCGAGCAGCAGTCGCGCGAGGCCGTCGGCCGGGGCCGCGCTGGACGCCGCGGGCGCAGGTGCCGGCGGTGCGGCTCCGTGCCGAGCCACGAGAAAGGTCCCCAGCGCCACCACCAGATTGAGGATCGCGGCGGTGACCAGCACACCGGGCAACCCCGCCAGACCCACGAGCACAAATCCGGCGAGGAGGACGCCGATCGAGGCACCGATGGAATTGCTGAAGTAGAGCCACCCGAGAACGCGGCCGGGGGCGGCAGGGGCCCGGCGTAGCACCGCGGCACTCATCAGTGGGAAGGTGGTGCCAAGAAGGACCGATTGCGGCAGGATGAGGATCGCCGCGACTCCCCACTTGGCGAATCCCAGCCAGGGGGTTCCGGCGAGTGCCGGGAAGATGCCGCTGTAGGCCTGATTGGTGATGGCGATGAAGCCATCATGGAAGATCAGGCCGATGAGACCGGCCGCTCCTTCCATCAGCGCGTAGCCGAGCAGGGGATTGGCAAGCCGGTCCGCGCGACGTGCAACCAGCGCGGCCCCCAGTGACATCCCGCCGAGAAAAATCACCAGCACCAGAATCTGGGCATAGGCATCGTGGCCGACGAAGAGGCCGAGATACCGCGTCCATACCGACTCGTACATCAGTCCTGCCGCGCCACTCAGGAAGAAGAGGGCGTAGAGCAGAGGGACCATGCGGGCCGCCGGCATTGGGGACAAACAACAAGAGACTAGAGACTTCAGATTAGAGATGAGAGAGGGCCTCAACCCTCCCCAGTAATCTCGCGTCGGGCTCCCACAATCTCCAGTCTTCGGACTCTAGTCTCTAGTCTCTAGTCTCTAGTCTCTAGTCTCTAGTCTCTGGTTCTCACTCGCTCCGCATCGCCTGGATCGGATCAACTCGCGCCGCACGGCGTGCCGGCACAAACGTGGCCAGCAGGGCCGCGCCGCCAAGGACGGCAGTGACGACCACGAAAGTGATCGGATCTCGCGGGCTCACGCCGTAGAGCATCGAAGCAATGACGCGCGTCACCGCGGCGGCACCGATCAGGCCCAGGGCGAGCCCGGTCAGCACCAGCGTGCCGCCCTGGCGCATCACCATCGCCACGACGCCCCACGGTTTCGCGCCGAGCGCCATCCGGATCCCGATCTCGCGGGTGCGCTGATTGACCAGGTAGGCGATCACCCCGTAGAGCCCGGTGGCAGAGAGAACCAGCGCCACCGCTGCGAAGACTCCCAGCAGCCAGAGGTTGAGGCGACGGGAAGTGAGCGAGAGCGAGATCACGTCGTCCATCGTCATCTCGCGATAGAGTGGCTGGCCAACGTCGAGTTGCCGCAAGGCTGCCCGGATCGCGGGCGTCAGCGAGGTGGGCGGCACGGTGGAGCGAACGACCAGGGTCATGTCGCGCGCGTTCCCGCCGGCCCGGGCCGGGAAATGCAGCTCGGGCATCACCTCGCGATCGAGCCCACCCTGCTTCACGTCACCGACCACGCCAACAATCGTGTACTGCTCGTTCTCGTCGAACTTGATCCGTTGGCCGATCGGATCCTGGTTCGGAAATTCACGCTTCGCCAGTGTCGCGTTGATGAGGATGATACTGGTGGTGTCGCGCAGGTCCTGCTCAGTGAAATCGCGCCCCGCCTTGATCGGAATGTCGAGGGCTGTCAGAAAGCCCGGCGTCGTGTAGCGGAACTCCGCGAGCGGCTCCTTGCCGCGCTCGGGAGCGGGATGGCCCACCACGCTGTAGTTGCCGTTGGTTCCAGTCGACTGGATCGGAAGCCGCGAGATCATCCCCGCCGACCGAACACCCGGGATGGTCCGGATCGCCTCCAGCAACGGCATCGCGAAGTTGCCCTTCCCGGCCCCCGCCGAGTCAGGCAGTGTCAGGTGGGCTGTCAGCACATTCTCGGTGGAAAATCCCGTGGCGGTCCCCTGCAGCAGCAGCAGTCCGCGCAGCAACAGCCCGGCGCCCGCGAGCAGCACCAGCGACAACGCGATCTCGGCCACGACGAGCGCACTCCGGATTCCGGCCTGTGCCCCCGTGCTCCCCCGCATCCCCGCCTGCGTCAGCGATCCACGCAGATCACCGCGGGTCGCCTGCAGCGCGGGAACCAATCCAAAGAGCACCGCTGACACCACGGCAACACCCAGGAGGAAGACGAACATCTTGCCATCGATGGCGAGTTCGCTGGCACGGGGGAGCGCGCGCGCCACCATCGGCTGCAGCGCTTTCAGGCCGAACCACGCAAGCGCGCCGCCGATGATCGCCCCGCCGGTGGCGAGAATCAGCGATTCGATCAGGAATTGACGGACCAGCCTGGCGCGCGATGCACCGAGTGCGAGCCGCACCGACACCTCGTGCTGGCGCGAGGCAGCCCGGGCCAGCAGGAGGTTCGCGACGTTGGCGCAGGCTATGAGCAGTACCAGCCCCACGGCGCCGAGCAGGATCATCAGTGTCGGCTTGATGTTGCCGACGGCATCGGTAAGTACCGGACGGAGGCGAGCCGAACGCGACGGATCCTGGTCAGGATGTTCGCGCTTGATGGCCTCGGCGATCGACTTCAGATCGGTCTCGGCCTGTTCGATGCTCACTCCCGCGCGCAGCCGCCCGGTGACCGCCAGGTTGTGGCTGCCACGTGCCGCGGCCTCCTCTGGCGTCACGATCAGAGGCAACCAGGCCATCGTGTTGATGCTGGCCGCCGCGGGAATGATCCCGATGACCGTGCGTTCGCGACCATCGAGGTTGATGGTGCGCCCGATCAGCGCGGGATCGGCCCCGAAGCGGGTGCGCCAGAGTCGCTCATTGAGAAGCACGACATCGGCCTCGGCGGCCTGCGCATCGGTCGGCGCGAATCCGCGACCTCGCAGCGGAGCAATCCCGAGGGCGGTGAAGTAGTTGGCGGTGACGTTCGAGGCGCTCAGGCGTTCAGTCGCCTCGGTACCACGCAGGACGACACCTGTCGACTTGGAGGCTGCCAGCGAGGAAAAGCTCCGGTTGCGCGTGGCCCAGTCGTCGTAGTTGGGCCAGGAGACACTGCCGTAGCCGTCTCCGCTGCCCATGAAAAATGTTTCGTAAGCGTTCACGACTTCATCGGGCTTCTCGTACGGCAGCGGCTTGAGCAGCACGGTATTGATGATCGAGAAGATGGCGGCGTTGGCGCCAATGCCCAGGCCCAGGCAGAGCAGCACCACGAGGACGAAGCCGGGAGTGCGTGCGAGGGTCCGCAGCGAGAAACGGACGTCGCGACGGACATCGTCGAACCAGGTCAGTCCGCGGGCATCGCGCACTTCGTCCTTGGCGTGTTCCATCCTGCCAAACTCCTGCTCGGCCAGGGCACGAGCTGCATTGGGGGTCATGCCGCGCTCGATATTGCGCGCGGTCTGCATTTCGAGGTGGAAGCGGAGCTCGTCATCGAGATCCTGCTCGAAGCGTCGGCGCCGAAAGAGATTGCGCAGGGTCATCGGTTTCCCCTCACACCGGCTGGAGGACCCAGTGCACCGCCTTGGCGAACTGGGTCCACGTGTGAGTCTCGCGCACCAGCTGCTTGCGCCCGACCGTGGTGAGCCGGTAGAACTTGGCCCTCCGATTATTGGTCGAGATCCCCCATTCCGATTCGATCCACCCCTGCTCCTCTAGCCGGTGCAGCGCAGGGTAGAGCGAACCCTGGTTCACTGTGAGGATCTCGCGCGACCGGTCCTGGATCTGCTGGGCCACGCCCCAGCCATGGTCCGGGCCACGACTCAGCGTCTGCAGGATCAGCAGGGCGAGGGTTCCCTGAAGGAGTTCGGCGGCGGATTCGGGCATCGGAGGTCTCCCACGGTGCGAGGTGATCTCCTGTAGACGGATGAGGGGAGGAAAGGGTTGCAGAACAGAGAAGGGAGAAGCGACAAGGGAGAAGCGGGGGACCCCTGCACCCTTCACCCTTCACCCTTCTCCCTTCTCCCTTCTCCCTCATTGGTATCCGATTTTGCGGTATCTTAGGTCTCGCCCCTCAAACTCGGAGTTCCGCATGCGCCGCCTGGCCGTCGTCCTGTCTGCTACCCTGCTGATCGCCTGTGCCAAGAAGGAGCCGGAGCCGGCCCCGGCCCCACCGGCCGCCGAGCCGGCCGCACCGCCGCCGGCCCCGCCGCCGGTCGACCTCAATGCCGTTGCCGGCACCTGGGATATGAAGACGATGTCGGCGACCAGCGATAGCGCCCTCGTCAACTACACCGTGGTGGCGTCGGCCGATACCGCCGGCTGGATGCTCAACCTCCCCAAGCGGAAGCCGATGAAGCTCTCGATCATGGTCATGGGTGACAGCGTGATGTCGACCGGGCCGGAGTATGAAAGCGTGTTGCGCAAGGGCGTGAAGGTCCGGACCAATTCGACCTTCCACTTCGTCGGCGACAAGGTCACCGGCACCACAGTCGCGCATTACAACATCAAGGGCGCCGACTCGCTGGTGAACCTGCGCGTTGAGGGAACCAGGAAGCCGAAGTAAGGAACAGAGACTAGAGATTGGAGACTAGTGATTAGAGCTGAAGCACTCAGGCCGGCATCGCGTTCCGATGCCGGCCTTTGTGTTGTCACTAGTCTCTAATCTCTAGTCTCTAGTCTCTGTTCACGGCACCAACCCCTTCGCCCCATCTCCGAGACTCGCAACGAGCAGGACCAGCATCTTCGTCGCGGGCAGCGCACTCGGCCAATCAGCCCATTCGGTGACGGTATGCCCATTGGCCCCATACGCACGGCCGACGGCAATACTCGGAATCTTCCGCACCACACCCGGGTTCGCATCGGTGGCGCCACTCGCGACCGCCTCCGCGGCCCCCGGCATCCCGACACTGATACCAAGAGCACGCTGAATATCGACCGCTGTCTGCACCAATGGATGGGCGCGCGCCCCCGCGAGCATCGCGGTCGTCCCGCCCGCCTGATTGCGCGTGTCGATTTCCACACGGAAGCCGACCTTCTCCTTCTCCGCCGCAGAGCGGGCGATCTGCTCGATGCGACGATCAAGCGAATCGAGCAGCACCGGGTCGGGGGAGCGCAAGTCGACGGTGAAGTAGAGCTCCTGCGGGATGCCGTTGAAGATCACCCCGCCGTGCACCTGCCCGATGTTCATGACGGCGCCTTCGGAGAGCGGCGGGAACTGCAACCGGTAGAGCTCATCGACGGCAGTTGCCAGCGC
This sequence comes from Gemmatimonadota bacterium, assembly GCA_040388535.1. Classification (NCBI taxonomy): domain Bacteria; kingdom Pseudomonadati; phylum Gemmatimonadota; species Gemmatimonadota bacterium. Next base: position 335,476 of record JAZKBR010000007.1, read on the forward strand.
CTTGACCGGCGTCGGCTTTCCCCGCGAGAGCAGCGTGTGCGACCCTGGCGACGTGTAGAAATACCTGGTCCAGTAGATGCCGAGGGCGCCATAGCTCACCGGCCCGAGGCCACCGTCAATAGCGATGAGCAGGTCAGGACGCGGATTGTGCTTGAGCCAGTAGTCCATCCCGCGGATCCCGATCTCCTCCTGCACGGTGCCAATGAAGATCAGATCGCCCCTGGTCACCAGCTTCGCCGCATTGAGCGCGCGGATCGTGGCGAGCATATTGGCCACGCTCGCACTGTTGTCCCACACGCCAGGGGCATGCAGAGTGTCCCCTGAGCGCCGCACCTTGAGCGAGATGTCGAGGTCGTGCACGATATCCATGTGGGCAGCGAAGGCAATGGTCGGCCCGCCGCCGCTTCCCTTCCTGATGCCAGTCACATTGCCGAGTGAATCGACGCTGACCCGCAGCCCCTCGGCCAGCATCGCCTTGCGCACGTACTCGCCGCGCTGCTGTTCGTGCCGCGACTTCCCCACCATTTCGGTAATCGCGACCCACTCATCCACCTGCTTCGGGAAGCCCTGCTCGAGATGCTTGAACGCGGCCTTCACGTCAGCGCGAGCGAGGATCGACGGATTCCAGGCCGAGGGGTAGCTCGGCTCCTGGGCGGGCAGGGTCGTGGCGGCAAGCGTGGCGATGCAGAGAAGCGTGCGCAGCATGAGCACCTGAGGGGGAGAAGGGTACTAGAGACTAGAGACTAGCGACTAGAGAAGGGCCAAAGTGTTGTCATCCTGAGCGAAGCTCGCGCAGCGAGCGGAGTCGAAGGAGCCACGCTCAGTCCCGGAGATTAATCTGTCGCCCAGGATGCAACTTGGTAAGGCGGGCCCAAGGGATGATATTTCGGTCATCCCACGACATGTCCGGAGCCGCAATGCGTCGCAGCTGCACCCTCCTCACCCTGATAGCGCTGGGTATCGCGCCGGCCGGCGCGCAGTCCTTCGCTCCGGTCGACCTGGAAGCAGCGAAAGCGCTGATCGCACGCGTAGTCCCCGGGAAGGCCAGCGGATTTGTCGTCGCCATGATTCCCGATTCTTCAGGTCATGATGTCTTCGAGGTGGAGAACAGCGGCGGGAAGATCGCGCTGCGTGGCAGCAGTGGTGTCGCCATCGCCTCGGCGCTCAACTGGTACCTCGAGCAGGTCGCGGGCGTGAACGTCTCGCTTCCGCTCAAGCCGATTCACCTCGCGGGCCCGCTGAAGCCGGTGCCACGGAAGGTGCGCCAGAGCACCCAGTTCCTGCTGCGCTACTTCTTCAACTACTGCACCTTCTCCTATTCGATGGCGTGGTGGGACTGGGCGGACTGGCAACGGATGATCGACTGGATGGCGCTCAAGGGAATCAACATGCCCCTCGCCGTGACCGGTCAGGAGGCCGTCTGGCGCGCAACCTTGCGTGACGTGGGTTTCAGCCGCGATCAGATCGCCGCGTTCCTGGTCGGCCCCGCCTACCTGCCGTGGGGATGGATGGGCAACATCGATGGACTCGGCGGCCCGCTCCCCGATTCGTGGATCGACAGCCATATCACCCTCGAACGACAAATCCTGGCGCGTGAGCGCTCCCTCGGGATGAAGCCGGTCCTGCAAGGATTCACGGGGCACGTCCCCGAGGCGATCAAGCAGGTGTTCCCTGCGGCGAAGATCCATCGCACGGGCGACTGGTCGGCCGGCTTCTCGGGCACCTGGTTCCTCGATCCGCTCGATCCACTCTTCCAGCGCATCGGGAAGCGCTTCATCGAGCGGCAGAGGGAACTCTTCGGCACCGATCATCTCTATGCTGCGGATCCGTTCAACGAGATTGATCCGCCGTCGAACGACTCGACCTTTCTCGCTGGCATGGGCCGCACCATCTACAACTCGATGCATTCGGGCGACCCCGACGCGACCTGGATCCTGCAGGGATGGTTCCTCTACTACCAGGCGAAGTTCTGGCAGGAGCCACAGGCCCGTGCCCTCCTCGGCGCGGTTCCCGACGACCGGATGATCGTGCTCGATCTCTGGGGCGATCGCCACCCGGTGTGGCAGAAGCGCCAGGCCTTCTACGGCAAGCCGTGGATCTGGAACGTGCTCTACAATTTCGGCGGCAAGGTCAGTGTCAACGGCGATCTGCCGAGCATCGCGACGAATCTCGACAGCGCCCTCGCGAGCCCGGCCAAGGGGAAGCTCAGCGGCCTCGGAATGATGATGGAGGGGCTCGGGGTGAACCCGATTGTCCCCGATTTCGTGATGGACCAGACGTGGCGATCCCGGGTACCGGCCATCGAGGGGTGGACGCGGGAATACGTCGCGCGACGCTATGGCAAGGCGAATACCGCCGCGTGGTCAGCGTGGCAACTCCTGCTCGGCACGGCATTCAAATCGCCAGCGCAGACCGGGAACTTTCTCGCGGAGCGGCCAGGGTTCTATTCGAAGGGGAGCGCGTATCGCACCGAGCCCGTGGCGCCGTACGATGGCAAGCTTCTGGAACAGGCGCTCGACTCGCTGCTGAGCGCCGCACCACAGCTCGGCGCGAACGATGCCTATCGCTACGATCTGGTGAACCTGGCACGACAGGTCCTGGGGCAACGCGGCATCACCTACGTGAACCGCGTTGAGAGTGCCTTCAACAAGCGCGATCGCGCGGCACTACTCGCGGCAGAGCACGACATCACCACGCTGCTGCGCGACCTCGATGCCCTCGTCGGGACGCGCGAGGAATTTCTCCTGGGCAAGTGGATTGCGGATGCCAGGCGCTGGGGCAGCACCGATGCCGAGCGACACCTCTACGAATGGAACGCACGGAACATCATCACCCTCTGGGGCACCAAGTGCACCGAGGGTCAGAACGACGACCTCAATCTCTATGCCTTCAAGGAGTGGGAGGGAATGTTCAGCGGCTACTTCCTGCCCCGATGGGAGGCGTTCTTTGCTGCGCTGAATCACTCGCTCGACACCGGGACGCCGTTCGATCGGAAGCCGTTTGCCAGCGCCATGTGTGACTGGGAGCAGCGGTGGTCGAAGGGGAGCGCGCCGTTCGCCACGATGACGAAAGGCGACGAGATCGCGATGACGCGGGCGTTGTGGAGGAAGTATCGGTGATCAATGGGCGCTGGGCGACGGGCCGATTGTCATCCTGAGCGAAGCGAGCCGCAGGCGAGCGCAGTCGAAGGAGCTGCTACCCGCCCGCGAAGAGACGCTCGAGTTCTATGCTGCACGGGGTCGCAATACCCGGATGCCGCCACTCCAGCCGCTCGCGCTCGATGACGGGGAACCGAGCATCGGGGGTCCAGACTTCGACCAGCTGCTGATCGAGATCCACGATCCAGTAGGTCGGCACTCCCTGCTCCTGGTAGAGTCGGCGCTTGGTGAAGCGATCGGCGCGGCTACTCGAGGGGGAGAGCACTTCGACGGAGAGATACAGCGTCCGGATATCACTCCAGCGCCACGTCTGGGTGAACCCGGCGAGGTCCGCCACGAAGAGGTCGGGCTGTACCAGGGTGTCGTCGCCGAACGAGATGTCGGCAGGTGAGACGAGCAAGTCCTCAATGCCGTGCGCGCGCAGATACGTATCGAGCGCGTACCGCAATCGCCCGAGGACGAACTGATGCTTGCCGCCGGGCGCAGGAGTCACCAGCAGCTCGCCGTGAACGGTTTCGTAGCGATTCCCGTCGTCCGGAAGGGCGCGAACATCCTCGGCGCTGTAATAGCTCGTGAGCGGCATGGACATAGTATCGTCTCGGCAGCGGATAGGCGGCAAGTGGGCGACATCTACCCAAGGTGATCGACCGCGGCTCACGGCCAACGCACAGTCCAGCGGCCGGCGGTACCTTATTACGCACTACCCCGAGGAGCCTCAATGCCATCCCGTCGCGAATTCATCTCCGTATCTGCCGTCGCCATGGCAGCGACCCGCTGGTCGATTCCCCGACTCGAGGCGCGCGGCACCGTGAAGACCATCCTCTTTCAGGGCGATTCGATCACCGACGCCGGTCGCAATCGCGCGAAGACCGGCGCGAACGACATCGCTGGCCTCGGCAATGGCTATCCCCTGCTCCTCGCGGCCGAACTTCGCGAGCGGAACCCGGCGGCGGATCTTCAGGTGCTCAATCGCGGCATCAGTGGGCATCGGGTGCCCGACCTGGCTGCGCGCTGGCAGGCCGATACCATCGCGCTGGCGCCGGATCTCCTGTCGATCCTGATCGGCGTCAACGACATCTGGCACACACGCAACAAGAACTACGACGGCACGCCAGCCAAGTACGAGTCGGGCTACAACGAGCTACTCGCGAATACGCGCAGCGCGTTGCCACAGATCCGGCTCGTCGTGATGGAGCCGTTCGTCCTGCGCGTCGGGGCCGTGGATGACACCTGGTTTCCGGAGTTCGATCACTACCGCGCCGCGGCGAAGCGGGTCGCGAAGAGTGCCGGGGCGACGTTCGTGCCGCTGCACGACTATCTCACTGATCTCGCGAAGAAGTCCGGGCCGGCATACTGGGCGGCCGACGGCGTCCATCCGACGCTTGCCGGGCATCAGGCGATTGCGGCGCAGTGGATGAGGGTCGTGAAAATGGGGTGAGGGAGAAGGGAGAAGGGAGAAGGGGGAAGGGAGAAGAAGAAGGGGGAAAGGGAACGAGGGAAGCGAGGAGGGGAAGGAATGGTCTGGAACATTGTACACGTGTCGCGCCGGCTGGCCGTGACCTTGTCGCTGTTGCTTCCGCTGGTGCGTCCCGCGCAAGCACAACGTCCCGCCGCCGACTCGATTCGCATCGCGCGCCTCACCTCGCTCGGCCACCTCTGGGGCGTCGTCAGGTATTTCCATCCCGCCCTCGCGGAAGGGAGTCGTGACTGGGACGCGAACACGACGATCGCGGTCGACGCCGTGCGTGCGGCCGGAAGCCGGGAGGAGTACTCCGCCGCCGTAAGCCGCCTGCTCGCCACGCTGCACGATCCTGCCACGCACATCGACTCACCCGCGGTGACAGCGCCCGGTGCTCCAGCCGCAGTTTCGGCATCGTGGAGTGTTGCAGGAGTCGACAGCACCCTGATCATTCGCATTCCGGAATGGACGAATCGATCGACGCGAGCGGTGCGGCAGCTATCTGCAGACATCCAGCGCGCTACGCACCTCGTCTTCGACGTGCGGGGCAGCGGCTCCGCCGATGCGGCCAACGCATCGGCACACTTTGCGGTGGCTGGCCTGGACTCGCTGCTTCCTGCGGTGGCGACCGCGATGCCACCGATGCTTCGGCGGCTGCACGATGGTTTCCGGTCGGAATCCGGCACGACGACCGGGCGTTACTGGTCGGGCACCTATGAGCGACCGGGGAAACGCTTCCCCGCCGGTCGCGGCGCCGCTCGGGGTCCGATTGCCTTCCTGATGAACCCCGACTCGGACATCCCTGACATCGTCCTGGCACTTCGGGAGAATGGTCAGGCGGCTATTGTGGTCGAGGGCGATTCGCGACTTCTCGCGGCCACTGCCGAGGGATACGAAGTCGACCTCGGCGAGGGGGTGCACGCCACGATCCGGGTAGGCGAGCTCGCCGGTGTCGTGGCCGACACCGCGGTCGCGCGTGGTGCGGGTGATGATGCCCCGCTTGCTGCAGCAGTGATGCTGGCACGTCGCGCAAGCACACCTCCACGCCAGACAATGACGCCCGCAGCTGCGGTATCAATGGCGAATGCGTTGCCGGAGGCGCCCTTCCCTTCCACTGGCTATCGGGTGCTCGCCGCCTATCAGTGGTGGAACGCCATTCATTATTTCTATCCATACCTCGCGCTTACCGGCGAGAATTGGGATGCCGTGCTCCCCGCCGGCATTCGGGTGATGGAGTCAGCACGGGACTCGATGGAATACGTGCTGGGCGTCGCGACGATGGCGACCAGGATCCACGACTCGCACGGTTTCATCATCTCGCCGACGATGGAGAGTCACTACGGCACCGCCTACGTCGCCGCACACGTGCAATACATCGGCGGCGTACCGGTCGTCGTCTCGGTCGGTGGAGACTCCGCGACGCGCGCGAGCGGACTCGCCGTAGGTGACGTCATCCTGCGGGTTGACGGCGAGAGCGCGGCGGCGAAACGAGCGAGACTGGCACCGTACATCCCGCACTCCACCCCGCAGTCGCTCGATGCCCTTGTGGCACGCGGGATTTTCTCCGGCCCGCCTGGCGCGGCCCAGGTCGTTGTGAACGATCGCCGCGGTCGGGTGCGCACGCTGACCGTCCCCCGGACGTCGGAGATGGCCGCCTTTCTCGGATCTCCGCGTTTCGGCCCGATCCTGCGACTCTTGCCGGGAAACATCGGGTATGCCGATCTCTCCCGACTGACGGTGCAGATGGTCGACAGCATGTTCGCGATGTTCAGTCAGACGACAGCCATCATCTTTGACGATCGTGGCTATCCCCAAGGCACCGTATGGGCGATCGCCGCGCGCCTCACCGAACAGCAGCACGTTGCCGCTGCCCGTTTCGATCGGCGGCTGGTGATGTCGCCCGATTCCACCAGCTGGGCCACCACATCATTTGTGCAGTATCTCCCCGGCCCGAAGGGGCCGCGGTATCGCGGTCAGACGGTGGTACTCGTGGATGAGCGCAGCCTGAGTCAGGCGGAGCACACGGTGCTCTTTCTCAAGGCGGCGAACCAGTCGCTCGTGATCGGGTCGCCGACGATGGGGGCAAATGGAGATGTCACCAACGTCGCGCTTTCCGGTGACGTGACCGTCTATTTCACGGGGCAGAGCGTGACCCATGTCGATGGCCGAGCGCTGCAGCGAGTGGGTATTCAGCCAGATATTTTCGTCCGCCCCACCCTCAAGGGCATCCGCGCCGGCCGGGATGAAGTCCTCGACCGCGCCATCCAGTACCTGCTTCCCAGGGCCCCAGTGAAGCCGTGATCTGCCTCACGCGCGCCGCCGCCATCGCGCTCTGCTGCACCGCAGCGGCTACCGGACTGCAGGCGCAGTCACTGACGCTGCATCGGGTCTCGACACCAATTCGACTCGATGGGATTCTCGATGAAGCCGCCTGGCTGACGCTTGACGTGTTGCCGCTGACGATGTTCCGCCCAACGGCAGGAGCCACGCCGACCGAATCCGCCGAGGTGCGGATCGGGTATGACGATCACGATGTGTACATCGGCGCGCGGCTGGGCATGCGAAATGCGCGCGCGATCCGCTCCCAGACGCTGACGCGCGATGGGCTCGGTGTCGACGACTGGTTCCGGGTGCTGCTCGATCCGTATCACGATCGGCAGAGTGGCGTCGAGTTCCGCACCAATCCCGCAGGCGCACAGTACGATGCCGCAGTGTCGGCCGATGGCGCCGTCGTGAACGAAAGCTGGAACAGCGTCTGGAGCGTGGCCACAGCGCGCAGCGCCTCCGGCTGGACGCTCGAAATGCGGATTCCCCTGTCGTCCCTCCGCTTTCAGGTCGTCAACAATCAGGTCACGATGGGCCTGCTGATTACCCGGTTCATCACGGAGTCGAACGAGTGGTCGACCTTTCCGGCGGTCGATCCTCACTTCCCGAACGCCGATGCGCAGCCCTCGCTCGCACAGGCCGTTATTCTCGAAGGGGTGCGGCCGACGCGACCGGCCTACCTGACTCCGTACCTGTTGGCGGGAGTCGCCTCAACCAACGACCCGTCGGCTGACGGAAGCAGCATCGTGCATTCGCGGTCGACGACTCGCGAGCTGGGGGGCGATCTCAAGGTCGCCCTCACCTCGAACCTCAATCTCGACCTCACCGCGAATACCGACTTCGCCCAGGTCGAGTCCGATGACCAGCAGGTCAACCTCACTCGCTTCGACCTTTCGTTCGAGGAGAAGCGTCAATTTTTCCAGGAGGGGGCGGGAATCTTTGCCGTCGACCTGAGCGGCCTCGGCGGACCGGAGACGATGTTCTACAGTCGCCGCATCGGCCTCGCCGACGATGGTCGACCGCTGCGGATCTACGGTGGGGCGCGGCTTGTCGGTCGGGTCGGCGGCTGGGATGTCGGAGCACTCGACATGCAGGCGGCCATCCCCGATGGATCGGAGAGCGAAAACCTCGGTGTCTGGCGGGTGAGACGTCAGATTTTCAACGATCAGTCGACCGTCGGTGCCATCGCGACAACCAGGCTCGGCGTTCCGGGGCAGCACAATACCGCGTACGCGATCGACGGCCACGTGCGGGTGCTCCCGCGCGACTATGCCCTCTTCAATGTGGGGCAGTCAGCGGATGACCGGCTCCCCAGTCATGGATGGGATAGCCGGCTGATGCAGGTCGGGATCGAGCGACCGCCCAGTCTGGAGTCGGAAGGGTTCACCTATCGAGCCGGCGTGCAATGGGCCGGCAAGGAGTTCGCCCCGGGGCTCGGCTTCTTCCCGCGCAACGACTACACGCTCTGGTACGGTGAGGCGCACTACGGCATCAATCCGGGCCCCAAATCCATTTTCCAGATCATCCAGCCCAACCTGACATCGTTTCGCTACGCCGGCAATGCCGACGGAACGACTGAAAGCAGCTATAACGCTGGCTACGTGGCCGCGACGCTGCGCTCCGGGAGTTCCGGATACGTCGGACTCATCCGCAATGTGGAACTGCTCCCCGACGGGCTCTTCCTGCCAGACGACGCGACCGTGCCGGCCGGGTCCTACCGGTTCAGTGCATTCAACGCAGGATTTTCGACCGACTCGCGGCACGCCTTCCGGCTCAGCACCTCCCTGACGGTCGGCAAGCTTTACGACGGACAGCAGTTCGACCTGTTCCTGCGACCGACCTGGACCATCTCCCCCCGCCTCGAAGCGAGTGCCTCGCTGGAGCGCAATCGCATTCGCTTCGGGAGTCGGAACCAGGTACTCAATGCCGACCTGGCGCAGTTCAGGTTGCAGGCAGCGTTTACTACGCGGTTCTCGGTTGCGGCCTTCGTGCAATACAATCGGGCGGCGCGACTTGTCGCGGGGAATCTCCGCGCCCGCTATCGCTTCGCCGAGGGTCGCGATCTGTATGTGATTGCGAACAACGCCACCAACAGCGACCGCGACCGCTTCCTCCCCCTCGGCCCTCGCCTGCCGGTCGAGCAGAACCAGGCACTGCTGGTGAAGTACTCGCATATGCTGGTGTGGTAGCGCCGCGGCCCGGGCTTCCCGCGTCTATGCCGACTGCACCATCTCCCGCACCATTTCGGTTGTCCGTCGGAAGTCGATCTTCCCGCTTCCCATCGTGGGGATCTCCTCGATCACCACGAATCCCTTGGGGAGCGCGATGTTGGGCAGCTCGCTGGACATCTGTTTGAGCACGGCGGCTTCGTCCACCTGTTGTGACACCGCGGCAATGATTTTGGCGCCACGCACGCCATCCGGCACTTCGACCACGCAACAGGCGACACCCTCGGGGAGGAACTGCTCCAACACGTTCTCGACCCGGATCAGCGACACCATCTCGCCACCGATCTTCACGAACCGTCGCAGTCGCCCCACGTGCCAGAGGTATCCCTCGGCGTCCTGGTATCCCATATCGCCGGTGTCGTACCAGCCATGGCGGTGGCTCTGGGCCGTCGCCTCGAAGTCATCGAAATAGCCCGGCGTCACCGAGTCTCCCTGCACCAGGATCTTGCCGATCTCGCCCGTGGCGCAGGTCTCGCCGGTCTCGTAGTGCTCCAGCCGGACCTTCACGTTGGGAAGCGGCAGCCCCACGGAACCGGGGCGATTCCTGCCGGGGAGGTTCACCGATATGACGGGCGATGTCTCGGTGCAGCCGTAGCCTTCGAGCAATACCAGCTGGTGCTTCTCGAAGAATTCCTGACGCAACGACTCCGGCGTCTTGTCGGCGCCAGTGAGCATGATCCGGCACGACGCGAAGTCACCGGGCTCCGACTTGCGGAGGTAGCCCCACATGAAGACCGGCGTCCCCACGACGAAGGTGACCTTCTCTTCGCGGATGATCTCGCAGATAGTCTTGAACTCGAGCGGATTGGCGTAGGTAACGATGCTCATCCCGTACCGCAGCGGCAGCCACATGTTCGTCGTGAGACCGAAGACGTGAAAGAGCGGCAGATTGGCGAGGAAGATCTCGTCGGAGCTGAGTTCGATCACTTCGGCGATGCCCGCGAGATTGGCGACAATGTTCTTGTGGGTGAGGAGCACCGCCTTGGGGTCGCGCTCGGAGCCCGAAGTGAAGAGGACCACGGCGTTGTCGTTCTCGGAGCCGCCGTGCACGCTCTTCAGCAGCAAGGAAAGCGGCAAGAGCGAGCGGAGCTTCGCCTTTGCCTTGTCGAGGGCGGTGATCTGCTTCATCAGATCTTCGATGAAGATCATGCCGGGCAACTCGGGGCAATTGATCTTCTTGAGCAGTGCCCGCGAGGTAACAATGGTGCGGAAGGCACATTTCTTCCGGGCGTATTCGCAGTTCTGTGCCGCGCCGGTGGAGTAGTTGATCATCACCGGCGTGCGACCGCTCAGCAGGGTCCCGAGCACCGAGAGGATGCACCCCGCCGAGGTGGGGAGCATCACCCCGATGAATCCCTCGTCGCCCTGCCTGAACTTCTCGGCGAGAATCAGCGACGCCACCAGGGTGCGGCTGTATGAAAGGCGAGTGCCGGTGGTGCGATCGACAATAGCGATGCGGCCACCGGCGGTCTTGGCGGTGCGGAGGAACTGGTGGTGGAGGAGCACGCTCAGTGCAGGCCGAGCTTCTTGGCCGTGAAGGTGCGCGAATAGATCTGCGGCAGCGTGGCTCCGGTCGACCTGTCGTAGGCCTGCTGAAACAGCGCACGAGCGCGCGCAGTATCGCCCTTCTTCTCCAGCGTCATCCCCATCAGCACGACCTGGAAGGGATCATTCGGGAGCGACTTCATCGTCTGCGTGAAGTTCGCTTCGGCCGTGGCGAGGTCGTTCGTGTAAAGCGCCACGTAGCCCACGAGGTAGGGGTAGTAGACCTCTTGCGCCTTCGCGAGCGTGGTATCGGAATCGAGGAGCCGCCGGGCCTCGGTGACCCAGTGCTTCGCCTCGGTCGCGTTGCCGCGACGGGCGGCGAGGCGACCGAGCGCGTGGGCGAGGCGATAATCCCAGAGCGCCTTGGCATGAGTGCGGGGCTCGGGCTCCGCCAGGCCGAGGGCCGCGCCGCGGCGATAGAGCTTCTCGGCCCGATCGAGGTCGCCGTTGTCGATGCAGATGCGAGCGGCCTCGTTGGCGATCTCGCCTTCCTGGTTGTGCGCATTCTGCGGTTCGGCCACGCGGCGCGAGGCCCAGTAGGCGAGGACCTGCTCCTCGAGCTCGGTCGATTTGGTGCAGTTGCCGTCGTAGGCATAGGAGACGGCGAGGCGGCGAGTGGCGGCAGCGCGGAGGGCCGCGTCGGGGGCCGATTTGATCAGCGCCGAATAGATCGCACGGGCTTCCGTGTGCTTCCCCGAGGCGTCGATGGTCGCGGCGGCGGTGAAGGAGTCGGCGCGGGTGGCCTGGGCTGAGAGGGTTGGGGCGAGAGCGAGGGACGCGAGCAAGAGCGCGACCGTTGGTGTCGTGGCAGTCATGGGGTGCTCCGGTGCGGGGGATGGTGAAAGGATAATGCGCCCCCCCGTGCACGCCGAGGCCGCTTCTCCGTCCCAAGCGTGATGAATCGAGATTTCCTCGTCCACGATTCGGCGGTCCGCGCCCTGAAGCACTGGCCCGGTCTCGCTGTCTACGAGCTCCGCTACCCCCCGGACCGGGCGCATCAGCTTGCGTCCCTGATCGATTCACACGGGCTGGAGCAGTGCCTCTGGGTCCTCGATCACCTGTCGGGGGAATGTGCGACCCGGGCCCGGATCGCGTTCGCGGCGTGGTGCGTCGATCGTGGCATCCGGAGCTTCGAGAGTACCTGCCCGGTCGATGGCAGGGCCCGGGATGCCGTGTTCGCGGCGAGGCGATGGGTCACCTCGCCCACGGGTGAGTACCAGCACGCCGCCGCCGTGGCGCTCCTCGATGCCTGGCGTGCCTCGCGCGCCTGCTCGCAGGTGGGCGCGCTGCTGGCGAAGGCGGCGACCCACATCATGGATGAATCGCGGAGCACCGCCGCCCTGGTCCGCTCGGCCTTCGCCCAGCGCGGCACCTGCGCCTGGCATGGGGAGCTCGAGGTGCAGATCGGCGGGTTGAGGAATTTGCTGAGTGGGAGAGATCCGTAGATCGAGAAGGAGAACGCGGGCGGGAGAATGCCCCGGTGGTGCCGCGCTTGCGCGGCACGGGTCTTCCCGTCGAGTTGAGCTTCGCGGCTTCCGGTAACGCGGATACCCGTGCCGCCCAAGGGCGGCACCACCAAGGAGTCCCCATCACCCGCCAGAACAGAAAACCGCCCCTCCGGTACCATCCCGGCGGGGCGGAGATCTATGGGCCAAGGAGGAGTTGAACCTCCGACCTCACGCTTATCAGGCATCAGCGAC